>JAMCYS010000159.1 GCA_023473795.1 Chloroflexota bacterium
TGGCAAAACTAGCCGCAGAGCTGCCGAAGAGCCAGAGACTCTGCTCGCGGCTTACTTGAGCCAGGCGGCCAAGGTGCAGCTGCTCAAGCCCGAGGAAGAGACGGAACTGGCCCGCGCCTGGGAGGAGGCGCGTCGGCTGAAGGGTGCGCAGGGCAGCAACGGGGGCCTGGACCAGCGGCAACTCGCCGCTCTTGAGGCGGGAATCGCCGCGCGCCACAGGCTCATCGAGGCCAACCTCAGGCTGGTGGTTGCCCTGGCCAAACAGCGCCAACGTCACGGCGCCCCCGGCCTTAGCCTGCTCGATCTCGTGCAGGAAGGCAATCTCGGCTTGATGCACGCCGTCGACAAGTTCGACTGGCGCCTGGGCTACAGGTTCTCGACCTACGCCAGTTGGTGGGTGCGCCGAGCCATCGAGCGTGCCATCGCCGACCACGGCCGCGTCATCCGTCTGCCGGTGCACGTGCACGAGACGGCCGGCAAGCTGGCTCGGGCCGAAGCCCAGCTGCTGGCGGAGAACGGGCGATCTCCCGACCACGAGGAGCTGGCGGAGGCCGCGGGCCTGCAGGCGCGGCAGGCGGAGCGCCTCTGGACCTACCTGCAGCCGGTGCTCTCGCTCGACCAACCCACCGGCACCGAGGGGGAAGGCTCGCTGCACGACCTACTGGCCGACGGACTCGCCGCTAGGGAGTTGGAGGAAGTGCCGGAAGGCACCTTGGGCGACGAGCTGGACCTTCTCTTGGCCCAGCTCTCGGCCAGGGAGCGCGAGATCGTGCGCCGCCACTTCGGTCTGGACGGCACCGAGCCCTGCACTCTGGAGGAAGTCGGCAAGACCCTGGGCATCACCCGGGAGCGCGCCCGCCAGATCGAGGTGCGGGCGCTGGGCAAGCTGCGCCGGCTGGGCCTGGCCAACTCCCTCTACGACTACTTCGTGCTCTAGCCCGCGACCGCCCGCACCCGGTTGCGCAGCACGCCGACTGACTCGACCTCGACTTCCACGGCGTCGCCGTCCCGCAGCAGGCCCTGCGGTTCGCGGGCGAAGCCCACGCCCGAGGGCGTGCCGGTGGCGATGACGTCGCCGGGCTCCAGCGTCAGGCCTAACGAGAGCTGCTCGATGATGGTGGGGATATCGAAGATCATGCGGCCGGTATTGGAGTGCTGGCGCACCTCCCCGTTCACCCGAGACCAGATGTCCAGGCGCATCGGATCGGGCACCGCCGACTTGTGGACGATGTAGGGGCCGAGGGGGCAGGTCCCGTCCAGAGTCTTGCCCTTGAACCACTGGCCGTGCCGCCGCTGCAGGTCGCGCGCCGAGACGTCGTTGACCAGCGTGTAGCCGAAAATGTAGTCGTAGGCCTGTTCTCTGGGGATGTTCTTGCCCCGCTGGCCGATGACGATCCCTAGCTCGGCCTCGTAGTCCAGCTCCTTCGTCGCCGTGGTGTCCCAGAGAATGTCGGCCTCCGGGCCGATGACCGCCGTCGGCGCCTTGGTGAAGAAGACAGGGTACTGGGGCAGCTTGGGCTCTTTCTTGATGAACTTGCTGCTCTCCGCCGCGTGGTCGGCATAATTGAGGCCGAGGCAGAAGACGTTCTTGCGTGGCCGGGGGATAGGCGCCAGCAGCCGCACGCCGCCCAGCGGCAGCAGTGCCCCCGCGCAGCGCAGACGCTCGGCCCTGGCCGCGCCCTGCTCGCCCGCCAGGCCCTCCAGCAGCAGCTGGGCCGAGAGCACTGCCGCGCAGCCGGCGCCCAGGAAAGCGATCATGTCGTTGTCGAACGCCTGCGGTCGCTGGGCCAGAGCCAGCTCCACCGCCAGCGCGCCCGCCTTCGGCAGGTCGAGCACCTGCTCGGCTCCCGCCAGCAGCCCCAGGCGTTCCTCGTCCTGGTAGCGGAAAGTCACAAAACGCATCGGTTATCCTCCAGAGGTCGATGGGCGCTCCGCTTCGCCGCCCGGTTTGGTTCGTGGTGAGCGTAGCGCTTCGCGCCGTTCGTGGTGAGCACTTCAGTGCTTCGCGTCGTTCGTAGTGAGCGCTTCAGTGCTTCGCGTCGTTCGTAGTGAGCGCTTCAGTGCTTCGCGTCGTTCGTAGTGAGCGCTTCAGTGCTTCGCGTCGTTCGTGGTGAGCACTTCAGTGCTTCGCGTCGTTCGTAGTGAGCACTTCAGTGCTTTCCGGCCGTCTTTGCCCCCGACCAGGCCGCGCTCCCCCGCGTGCAACGGCGAGTGGTTGGCCGCGCGCCCAGCCGGGCAGCAGGGGCCCAGTATAGGCCGACCCGCCGGAGGGCGTCAACGCCGCGGGCGCCGTGTGGCGGTTGTTGCCCACCCCGTAGCGGCGGCCGTCTCTCTCACGCCACGCTGTGGACCGCGTGGCCGCGCGGCCCGCAGGCCGCAACCCGCCTGATCGGTGGCGCGGCGCCGCTAGTGCAGCATGGCCGCCGCCAGGTCGGGGATGGAGTCGAACCAGTACGGCCTGTACTGCTGGCCGGTAATGGACTTATCGGCGGTAAACAAGTGCAGCGACACCTGCACGCTGAGCCCGTTGTAGGACAGAACCTTCCGCTTGCCCTCAACCTCGAATAGATGCTTGTACCCGTCCACTTTGCGCTCGTAGCCGGCGAAGGCCGTGCCCTTGGGGTCGACGAACGCGATGCGATAGTCGCTGCCCTTCTGCAGCCAGAAGATGAAGTCGGGCTTGAAGTCACGCAGGCGGTTGACCTGGGCGTCGTAGTAGGGAACGGTTACCGTGTCCAGGGTCTCGTCAAGCTTGCTGAACATCCACCAGTCGGCGTCCCCTAGCGTTCCTGTATGATGCTTCAGATACCCCTCTAGTTGGCGTAGGAACTTGCGCTCGCTGGGCGTACGCACGATATGTTGGATGAAGTCCGCTCCTTCGTTTTCCGCCACTATCAGGGGCAGGTAGTAATGGGTCTTGGCGTACTCCAGGCTGATGGAGTGCGCGCCCACGCTGTAGGTGGCCTTGTCGCTGAGGGTGTGGGCGGCCTCCAGGAACTGTTCGAACGAGAGCTGCCGAGCCTCGTACTTCTCGAGCAACTGGAGCTGTGCCTTCGGATAGTCAAGCACGTCCCGCACCTTGCCCTTGAGGGCGGTCAGGTCCTCAAGAAAGACCTGGACATGCCGGTAGTGGTTGATCTCCTCGACCACTTCCTTGAGCAGGTCGACCTCCTTGCCCTGCAGGGAGAAGTGGGCCAGAGCGTTGGCGAGCAACACGTCCCGGTTGCGGAAAGCTCGCCCGTCCTGCCGGTAGTAAGCATCCGGCTCTTGAAGGCTCTTGCGTATGATGGGCAAGACGCGGACGTCAGGCTGGTAGAGTGCCAGCAAGACTCGGTCATCGGCTCCCGTCACGAATTTCTGTAGGAGAGCCAGATCGGCGCCGGCTAGGGCGAACTTCGCGTCGCCCCGCTGATAGGCGGGCTCTTTACTTATCCGGTAGGTCGGGATAAGGACGGGGTGGCCCTGGACCGCCTCGCTATTCAGGACTAGAGGCAGTTCCTGCGCGCCGCCCGCGCGGCCAGCGGCTTGCAGCCCCTGCAGCACTTGCCGCAGCGCCTCCCTGTTAGTGCTGAAGATCAGCAGAGTCTCCAGGGCCTCGGCCTGGCCCTCTGCCGCCGCGTAGCGGGTCGAGTCGATTTCCCCGGCGTTGTGCAGGAAGAGAAGGCGCCGGCGTTTGCCGGGCAGCGGTTGCACGCGCACGCCCCTACCGGCCGACTGCAGGATGAACTTCTGCGCTTCCGTTCCCGTGCCGATGTTGATGTAGGTGATCACGTTGGGCCGAGTCGAGTCCCAGCCTTCGTAGAAGCCGCGCGAGCCCAGTAGCATGTTGACCGGGGAGTCGGCGTCGTTGAGGCCGGCGAAGTAGCCCTCGTCGCCCAGCCGCTCGCTCACCTCGTAGCCCCCGAGCTCATTCTTCAGCCAATTGCTGATGTCCCCGATCTTGATCACGGCGAACGGCAGATCGCTCGTCTTGAGCTTGAAGGCCAGCTCCTTGCGGTCGGACGGCCTCAGCAAGACCTCGACTTCTCCCGGCGCGTCGGCATTGAAGGCGTCGCGGAGCAGGTCGGCTAGTCTCAGCCCCTTCAGCATTGGCAGATCAGCCATCAGCTCGTGGTTTTGCTCGAACAGCGTTTGGGGCCGCTGGGCTAGATCATTCGCCAGGTCGGCGGCGGCCAAGGCCACGGCGCTATCTGCCACCTGGCCGCCTGCGATGCGCACCAGCTCGCGGAAGAAGAGCTTGAGGTCGGCGTCCTGGGTGTTCACCGAATTGACCAGCACCACCAGCAGCGGCCGGTGATACATCTCGGCGTGCTGGGCCTGCAAATCGGTGGCGTGCCGGCGGGCATAGGCCAGCATCAGCAGCGCCATGAGCACGACCTTCTGCTTTTCCGACTCGCTATAATCCTCCTCCGGTTTGAAGTAACGAGCCTCCTGCTGCAAGACGGCGACGTGTTTGCCGTATCCCTTCCTAATGAATTCGGAAAGGTTGAAGTTGCAGACCGTGGTCGCCACTTCCCTGAGGTCGGTGAAGGTGGCCGAGAAGTTGAACAGGAAGCCGTTGCGCGAAAGGATGGAGAAGATGTGCTGGCGCTTGGAGTCCTCCTGGTCGCCCTTGTGGGCCTCGTCCAGCAGCACGTACCAGCGGCCGTCGGCGTCGTAATTGTGGAAATCGACTATCTTCTCTTTTTGCTCGTCGCTGAGGTTGTCGGAGCGGTAGCAGTAGACGTGGCGCTCCTGCCCTTGGAAGAGCGAGGGATACTCCCGCTTGATCCGCGGGTAGTCCTTCAGGTCGTGTAGCACGAGGTGGGGCTCGGCGCCCGCCTGGTTGTACTCGCGGATGTGGTTCTCCAGCTGGGACAACAGATCGTCGCGGTGGGTCAGCAGCAGGATGTCCTGGCTCGGGATCTCCCCCCGGGCCATCAGTAGATGCAGCAGCTGCATCAGTTTGACGATCACTAACGTCTTGCCGCTGCCGGTGGCCATCCAGAAACCCATCCGGTTGAGCAGCTGTTGAT
Organism: Chloroflexota bacterium; assembly: GCA_023473795.1. Classification (GTDB taxonomy): domain Bacteria; phylum Chloroflexota; class UBA6077; order FW602-bin22; family JAMCYS01; genus JAMCYS01. The sequence goes on from JAMCYS010000159.1 coordinate 5,016, forward strand.
AGGAGACGCTATCGCCGGTCGTGTCGTAGTATGGCTGGAGCAGACGCAGCAGGCGCCGGTTGGCCCGCCCGTTCTTGCCGATAGCCAGGTCTAGGTCGGAAAGGGCAAGTCCGTTGGCCTCGTAGAGCGCCGCCAGGGCCGCCTTGCGCGTCCCGCTGGCCTCTGGCCCTTCCCCCGGCTGGTAATCGCCCAGGTCCTCGTAATACTTCCAGAGCGCCCGCGCGGCCAGGCACAGCGCGTCTTGTTGGTAATCCCATAGCTTCTTCTCGCGGGAGAAGCCAGCCAGGTCGAAGCTGTTCCACTCCGGGGGCAGGGAGTCCCAGGCCACGGCCTCGGCGATGCGCTGCAAGACGATGCTGGCCACGGCTACCACCAGATGAGCGGCTTGATCAGCCGGTAGTCGAGGTTGTGCAGGTCGAGCCGCTCGCCGTCCTCGAACTCCACCCAATCCGCGCTCAGTCGCTTGATCCACTTGCCCCGCAGGTTGGCCAGCGTCTCCGCCACGTCGATGTCCGGGTAGAGCTTGCCCAGATCCACCTTGACGGTGCCTTGTTCCAGGTCGACCTCCAGCGCCTCCAACATCTTCCTGTCCCGCAGGAACACGTAGCTGTTGTAGGGGTCGTCGTGCGGATTCTCCAGCAGGTCGCCGTCTTCGTAGTGGGCGTGCCGCAGGGCATCTTCGTACTGCTCGAGCTGGTAGTACTTGAGAAAGTGGCTGCTGCCCTCGCCGCCGTTGGCCTTGCCGTTCTTCCAGATACTACAGAAGACTACTTTCTTGACGCGAGGCAGGATCACTGTGTCAAAGTAGTCGGCCATCTCTACTACGACGTACTGTCGGAACGTTCCGTCAGTGCGGTTGAGGTTGATCACCGCATGGGCAGTAGTCCCGGAGCCCCCAAACGGGTCGAGAACGAGCCCTTCATCTGAATCGTGTGATATGGCATCAATACAATCCTCGACCGTGTGAACCGACTTTGGATAATCGAAAACCGAGCCTACACCAAATAGGTCCTTAAGCAGCTCGGACCCGTATTTGCCAGCGTTATATTTGGGGTCCGTCCACATGCTGAAAGGCTTGGTGCGCTGCCCTCTTACAACCTTCTGCTTGATGTTTAGTTTATCTGTGCAGAATATGGCACCTCGCTGCCAAGAACGCAGACCAGATGCATAACTGAGCCGCCAGACCCTTTCCTCACCGTCGCCGTTGATGGGATAAACCCGGAAGTAGCCTTCGGAAGTTGGTTCTCTAGGGTAGTCCGCACCTTCTGGCGGAGGCTCTATCCCGGCGATCCTCTTCAAGGAGGGGTCGACCAAGAAGGCATAGAAACTATTCGGCCGGCCAGCACGGAAGTTGTTGATTGCCGTCCCCGACCTCGCGAATTGCCTCTCTTCAATACCCGCCCCTTTCCTTCTAATGCGCAGGATGTCAAGGCCCTTCGGTACGGCAAATACCGCGTATTCATGCGTCCTAGATATGTTAGCTTTGCTTCCCCCTTGGGCATGATGGTTGACCGCTACAACGTTGATGGAGTAATCGCTTAACGACTGTTCGAGCAGTCCTATCAAGTCGTCAGCTTCATAGTCATCAATCGCTATGCACAGTGCATGTGGCCCTGTACTGAGGAAAGGCAGCGCTCGTTGAAGGCGGTTGTCGAGAATGCTGAGCCACGATGATTGTCGATAGTTGTTTTCGTAAATAATCTCAGACGTCTCACCATTGTATGGGGGGTCCGCGTACAAGCAGTCCACACGATTATAATGCTTGCCCTGCACGGTGTTGAGGGCCTGGTAGTTCTCACTCTTGATCAGCCAGCCGTCGAGCTCGGCGTCCAAGTTGTCGAACAGGCCGACGATGGCGAGCTCCAGGTCCGGCACGTGGCGGGTGTCCAAGGGCAGGAAGCTGTAGAGCGGGCGCAGCTGCTCGCCTTCGCTCGCCGTTTCGTAGACCGTGCTGGCGACGAAATCGTCCTCGATCATGCCCAGCTCTCGCCACTCCGCTATTTGGTGAGCCAAGCCGGGGTGAGCCAGGACCTGAGCCAAGAGCGCCGGGTCTTTGTCGGCGATCTTGTCCAAGGTGATGACGTAGTGGGAGTTGCGTACAAACTTGGGCTTGTTCCAGATGCGTACCAGCTCGTCCTCGAACTGGGCGATGAAGTCGACGATCTTGAAGGCGAGACCCTGCAGCGTTTGCAGCTCCCGCACGCGCTTCAGGTCCCACTGGCTCTCGCTGTCGAAGAAGTAGTTGTAGAGCCAGAGGCGGAATTGCTCGCGCAGGAAGCTGCGGGCGTCCTTGTTGATGAAGAAATCTACCTCCGACTGCTTCTCGAAGACCCGGCAGGCCTGCTTCAGCAGATCTTCGGTCAACTGAACCTTTTTCTCCTTGGCGGCCTTGAGGATGGCGTCCGCGTCCGTGCGCCTGCCCTTTTCCGAGTAGGCCACCTTTAGGGCCGCAGCGCCGTCCTCGTTCTGGCCCGCGTACGTATAGACTAGCTCGCGCTTCTCATTGGCCCGCTTGGGCTCGACTTGGGAGGCGTCGAAGAAGTACTTGCGTCCCTCCACCTCCACCGTCAGACTCTTAAACAGCCGGTCGGTCTTGACGTAGTAGAGCATGTGGGTCTTCCAGAACAGCACCACATCCTGGTCGTCGGTGTAGACTTTCTCGTAGACGTTCTGGTGGAAGGCGGTGTGGCGGAAGTAGATGGAGCCGCTCTCGCTGAAGTAGCGGCTGAAGAAGGAATACAGCTTGTCGAACAACTCCTCACGGAATTCGGGGAAGGGCTTGAGGGCAGCTTCGGCGTCGGCTTTCAGACGAGGCAAGACGCCTTCTTGGAAGTAGCGCGACTTGACGCGCATTAGGTTGACGAAACCGGACTCGCCCTCGACCTTGGCCCCGACGAAGAGGTCGCGCAAGGCATCGTAGAATTGCTGCTCTTTGCTGATCATCGGCCGCCCCCGCAGGTGGTTGCTCGTTTGGGCCGATTATAGCATAGGGTCTGGCGACCCTAGTGGGCCTGGCCGTCGTTTGTTCGAATGTCGCGTCTCCGGCTAGGACACGAGGGCGCGGCAAAGTGGCGGGTCCGCGCACCCGGGGGATGCTCGAGTGCGGCCCGCGGGCCGCGCGGCCACGCAGTCCAGGGGGTAACATCGGAGTGACGGCCGACGCTACCAGGAAACGCGGGGCAGCTGTGTGCTGGCTGACTATCTCCGGCTAGGCCGTTGCCACTCTCGGGAGGCACCGCTATAATGGGCCAGTCGGGGGTAACCGGGGACGGCGGCGGCCGTTGGGTTTCTGGGGGCCGGTTCTTTAGGGACCCTCACCCGTGCCCTCCCCCAAGGATGGGTGATGCATATTGAACAGTAAACGCTCGTATTACTAGTAGGGGCCGGGCTCCGTACCGGCCCGCAGGCGGCCGCAGCCGCAGGGTCATACCCCAGGCAGGCGGTGGGTCCTGCGGGACCCAGGCGGGCGGGTACAGAGCCCCGCCCCTACGGCCGGAAAGCCACTACCAATCTGTTCGGAATGCGTGGCGGCGCTAATATGCATCACCCATCAAGGGGAGAGAGGGGGCGAGAGACCCAATCTCTTCCTCCCCTACGCTCCGCTCTGGGCATGGTCCCAGGTGGAGAGGGTGGAAACGGCGGCGGAGGAAACGGTGGCTAAGCTGGGGGACAAGGGCAACGGCGGCGGTCACGATTGGCTGACGCAACGCAAGCTGCGACGGGCGCGGGCGCATCTGCTGGCGCGCACTCGCTTCGCCGACGCCAGCAACACCCGGCTCACCGCCGCGACGGTGAAGTTCGTGGTCGCCTTCTCCGTTATGCTCAGCTTCCTCCTGCCGATCACCAGCCTGGCGGCGGGCCTGGGCACCTACGCCTACTACACGCGCGACTTCCCCTCCCCGGAGAAGCTCACCGAGCGACAGTCGCCGCGTTCCACCTTCTACTACGACCGCGACGGCAACCAGCTCTACGAATCGTTTGACCCCGAGGTCGGCCGCCACATGCTCGTTTCGCTGGCCGATCTACCCTCCTACGTCATCGACGCCACGCTGGCCGTGGAGGACCCCAATTTTTACGATAACCCAGGCTTCGACCCGCGCAGCATCGCCCGCGCCTTCTGGCAGAACTTCCAGCAGGGCGGCATCGTCAGCGGCGCCAGCACGATCACCCAGCAGCTGGTGCGCTACACGATGTTCGACGAGAAGCAACGCTACGAGCAGAGCTACTCGCGCAAGATCCGCGAGGCGCTGCTCGCCTTCCAGGTCTCTCAGTGGTACAGCAAGGACGAGATCCTGCAGAGGTATCTGAACGAGATCTGGTACGGCAACCTCTCCTACGGCATCGACGCCGCGTCCTGGACCTACTTTGGCAAGCACGCCCGGGAGCTGACGTTAGCGGAATCCGCCTTCCTGGTCGGCCTGCCGCAGGCGCCCAACACCTACGACCCCTACGTCAACTTCAAGGCGGCCAAGGCTCGCCAGACCTACGTGCTCGACCGCATGGAGCTGCACGGCTACATCAGCGTCCAGGAGGCCGAGGAAGCCAAGGCGGCGCCGCTGAACTTCGTGTCGCCCAGCACCGACATCAAGTCGCCCCATTTCGTGTACTACGTGCGCGGCCAGCTGGAGCAGATGCTGGGACGCGACCGGGTGAACCAGGGCGGCCTGCGCGTCTACACTACGCTCGACTCGCGCCTGCAGCAGATAGGAGAGGAGACGGCCGCCGCCCACATCGCCACCATTAAGGATCGCAACGCCAACAATGCGGCCCTGGTGGCGATGGATCCACGGACCGGCGAGGTCCTGGCCATGGTGGGCAGCGTCGACTACTGGGACACCTCGATTCAGGGCCAGGTCAACGTGGCCGTCGCCGAGCGCCAGCCGGGTTCCACTCTCAAGCCGTTCACCTACGCCACCGCTTTCGAGCAACTTGGTTGGAGTCCGGCCACGGTGCTGATTGACCAGCCGACGAACTTCCCCGGCGGGCAGGGCATGCCGCCCTACAGCCCCAAGAATCACGACCTGCGCTTCCGCGGGCCGGTGACCGTGCGCAATGCTCTGGCCCCCTCGCTCAACGTGCCGGCGGTGTTGACCCTGCAGGCGATCGGCGTGCCCGCCCTGCTGCAAACGCTGCACCGCATGGGCATAACCTCGCTGCCCTCCGACAAGTACTGGGGCCTCTCCATCACCCTGGGCGGCGGCGAGGTCAAGCTGCTCGATCTGGTCTTTGCCTACCAGGGCTTCGCCAACGGGGGCAAGCAGGTGGGCGCGCCCGTGCCGCCCCAGCGCCAGGTGGCTGGCATGCGCGAGTACGAGCCCGTCTCCATTCTCCGGGTGACCGACGAGATGGGCAATGTGCTCTATGAGTACCAGCCCCCCGAGGGTAAGGAGGTCGTCTCGCCGCAGATCGCCTTCCAGATCACCGACATCATCAGCGATGACGTGGCGCGCTCGCCGACCTATGGCCTGCATAGCTTCCTCGACATCGGCCGGCCGGCCGCCGCCAAGACCGGCACGACGGACGACTATCGCGATGGCTGGACGGTGGGTTTCACGCCGCAGCTGCTGGCGGGGGTCTGGGTGGGCAATTCCGACGGCAGCCCGATGAAGGACGTCTACGGCGTCTCCGGCGCCGGCTATATCTGGGGCAACTTCATGAAGAAGGCCCTGGAGGACGTGCCGGCCGTGAGCTTCTCGCGGCCCGATGGCTTGGTGCGGGTCAAGACCTGCAAGATCACCGGCCTTCTGGCGAGCGATTCCGATCCGTTTATGGTCGAGGACTGGCACATCGCCGGCAAGGAGCCGACGGAGTACTGCTACCTGCACCGCGATCAATTCACCATTCAGCCCACGCCCGGGCCTCAGCCCGCCCGTACGCCGACTCCCACGCCGGTCCAGCCCGGCGGGCAGAACCCCCGACGCTAGCTGATGGAGGAGCTGGGGCTAGTCATCGACCTTAGCCTCGCCCTCGTCGTGGCTCTGCTGGGCGGGCTCATCGCCCATCGCCTCCGCCAGCCGGCCATCCTCGGTTACCTCGCCGCCGGCATCCTCCTCAGCCCCCACAAGCCGTTTCTGGCGCTGGAGATCAACAACGTACAGGCGCTCGCCAACCTGGGCGTGATCCTCCTGCTCTTCAGCCTGGGGGTCGAGCTGCGGCTCAGCGAGCTGGGCCGCGTGCGCAACGTCGCTATCTACGGTGGGGCGCTGCAGATCTTAGTTACCATCGCCTTCGGGACCGGCATCGGCCTCGTCGAGGGCTTCGCGCCCCCGGCCGCCTTCTTCTTTGGGGCGCTGATCGCCCTCTCCAGCACCGTCATCGTCGTGCGGGTGTTGAGCGAGCGCGGCGAAATGGATTCCACCCACGGCCGGGTGATGCTGGGCATCTGTCTGGTGCAGGACCTTAGCTTGGTCGTGCTCATGGCGCTCTTGCCGGCGTTGGCTGGCCAGGCGGAGAACCCGCTGGCCGCCGCGGCTTTGGCAACCGGCAAGGCGGCGCTGTTGCTGGCGGCCACCTACTTCCTGGGCACGCGAGTCGTGCCGCTGGTGCTCTTCCGCGTGGCCGCTACCCGCTCGCGCGAGCTCTTCGTCGTCACCATCGTCTGCCTGGCGCTGGGCACCGCGGCTGTTGTCTCTGTTGCTGGCCTTTCGCTGGCTCTGGGCGCCTTTCTGGCCGGCATCGTCATCTCCGAGTCGCAGTACAGCCACCAGACGCTGGCCGACGTCTTGCCGCTGCGCGACCTTTTCGCCGTGCTCTTCTTCGTTTCCATCGGCATGTTGATCGAGCCGGCCTTCCTCCTCGGCCATCTCGACCTGGTCCTGGCCACGGTGGTCGCCATAGTCGTCATCAAGTTCCTGGTGGTGACGGGCGTCGTTCGTGTCTTCGGCTTCCCCCTGCGCACGGCCGTCTATGCCGGGGCTGGCCTGGTGCAGATAGGGGAGTTCTCGTTCGTGTTGGCCTCGATCGGCGTCTCGCAGGGGGTCCTCCCCGCTGATGTCTTTTCCCTCACCCTGGCGGCGGCGCTGTTGACGATCGTGCTGACGCCGCTCTCTATGCGCCTGGCGGAGCCCGGCCTGCGGCTGCTGCGGGGCATCGGACGTTTGGCGCCACTGCTATCGGAAGGCCCCCCGGGGCGGCTGGAGGGGCATGAGGGCGAGCCGACGGGCCACGCCGTGATCGTGGGCTACGGCAACGTGGGGCAGACTGTATCCGGGGTGCTGACGTCGAGGCGCTACCCGGTGGTGGTGGTGGACCACGACCCGCACGCCGTGGAGCTGGCGCGCCAGCGCGGGTTGCCCTGCCTGTACGGGGACGGCGCCAACTTCCACGTGCTGGCACAGCTGAACCTGCCGCGAGCGCGCCTGCTGGCGATCACCCTGCCCGATGCCATCGCCGCCCAGCTGGCCATCAGCAACGCCCTGCGCATCAACCCGCGACTCGACGTGATGGTGCGGGCGCCCGGGCCGTCGGCTTTGCGATTGTTGCACAACGTGGGTGCCCGCGAGGTCATCAACCCGGTGCAGGAGGTGGCCCTGGAGATGACTCGCCACGCCCTGCACCGCTTCGGGGTCTCCAGCATTGAGGCCCTGGCCGTCGTCAACCGCCTGCGCGCCGAGCGCACGGAGGAGAGCTAGACGGCGGCGGGGCCCACTGCTCACCCTGGACCGTCGCGAACCCTTGACTTGCTACCCCGCCTGCTTGGCCGTCTCCTCGGCCACCGCCACGATCAGCTCGGCCGTGCGCCTTAGGTTCTCCACCGGGATATTCTCGCGCGTGCTGTGGATCTCCGCGTAGCCGACGCCGACCACGGCGCAGGGCACGCCCTTGGCGACGAGGTGGTTGCCGTCGGTGCCGCCGCCCATACTGCCCGTGTGAGCGTCGATTCCCAGGGTGGCGAGCGCCGCCAGGGCGATGCGCACCGGCAGGGAGTCGTCCGCCAGGTGGTAGCCATGATACTGGGGCTGCCACTTGATCTCCACGCGCGCTCCCACCGCGTCGCCGCCGGCCTGGAGAGCGGCGGTCATCGTCGCCACCTGGCGCTCGAGCTTCTGGGCATCGAGGCTGCGGGCCTCCCCTTCCAAGACCACCCGCTCCGGGATGGCGTTGCGGGCCGAGCCGCCGTTGATCTTGCCGACGTTAGCCGTGGTTTCGAAGTCGACGCGCCCCAATGGCATCTGGGCGATGGCCTTGGCCGCCGCCACGATGGCGCTGATGCCCTTCTCCGGCTCGCTGCCGGCGTGCGCCGCCTTGCCGGTGTAGGTGGCAACCAGGGTCGTCTGGGAGGGCGCCTGGGTGACGACTTTGCTCATATCGTGGTTGTCTACCACGAAGCCGATGCGGGAGCGCAATGCAGCCGGGTCGAGGGCCGCCGACCCGAGCAAGCCCTGCTCCTCGCCCCAGGTGTAAAGGAACTCGACGTCGCCGTGGCGGGGCTTGGCCGCCTGCAGGTAGCGGATCGCCTCTAAAGTAGCGGCCACCGCCGCCTTGTTGTCGGCGCCGAGAACCGTGCTGCCGTCGGTGTAGACGATCCCGTCTTCTACCCGGGGCTTGATGCCGCGCCCGGGCTCCACCGTGTCCACGTGGGTGGCGAAGAGGATGGGCGGTAGAGTGGGGTCGGTGCCGGGTAGCGTCGCCATTAGGTTGCCGGCGCCCTCGCGCCCGGTCGCGTCGTTCTTGGCGAAGAGGCCGAGCGCCGCCAACTCGCGGGTCAGCACTTCTTCAAACTTGGCCTCCTCGAAAGAAGGGGAATCGATCCGCACGAACTCCAGAAATTGGCGGAGCAGGCGCTCCGCGTCGACGCTGTAGCTCACTGTTCACCTGCCTGGTTTGTTGGCTGCCGGCGAACCGTTCGCCGCCTGCCGTCGGCCATCGTAGCACGCCCCCGGCAGGCAAGACAAGCGGCAGTCACCGTCAGCTACGCCGGCCGCTGACAGGGCCTGCCCCGGGCGCCATCGGCATGGTTCAGACGATCAGTCCCCTGCCGGCTGCGCAAATGTAACGGGCGGACTCAAGTCCGCACTACCAACACGGGGTTCGTCTTGTTCGTAGTTCGGCATGGTTCAGACGATCAGTCCCCTGCCGGCTGCGCAAATGTAACGGGCGGACTCAAGTCCGCACTACCAACACGGGGTTCGTCTTGTTCGTAGTGCGGACTTCAGTCCGCCCCCCTGCCGAAGTTGCTGCTCACGCCCCGCCTCGTGGAAGGCTCCCCACGCGCGTGCTATACTCCCGCCGACCTTGGAGCCCACCGGAGGTGCAGCTTGGCTTTCCGCGATCTGCGTGACTACCTCGCCTTCCTCTCTCGCCGCGGCGAGCTCAAGCGCGTGCGTCTGCCCGTCAGTCGCGAGCTGGAGATCACCGAGATCGCCGACCGCGTGGTCAAGCGCGGCGGCCCCGCCCTGCTCTTCGAGAACGTCGAGGGCTTCTCCGTGCCCGTGGCCATCAACCTCTTTGGCAGCGAGGCACGCACCGCCGCCGCGCTGGGGGTCGAGCGTTTAGACGAGCTGGGCGAGCGCATCGCCAAGTACATGGGCCTGGCCCAGGGCCCGCTGCCCGGCTCTCTCTTGGACAAGTTCAAGGTCCTGGGCCAGCTGGCCGAACTGGCTTCCTTCGCGCCCAAGGTAATCGACAACCCGCCCTGCCAGGAAATGGTGCTGGAGCAGCCCTCGCTGGCCTCGTTTCCCGTGCTCAAGTGCTGGCCGCAGGACGGCGGCCACTTCATCACTCTGCCCTTGGTCGTCACCCGCGACCCAGTCACGGGGCAGCGCAACGTGGGCATGTATCGCCTGCAGGTTTTCGACGAGCGCACCACCGGCATGCACTGGCACCTTCACAAAGGCGGCGCCGCCCATTACCGGCGAAGCGAGGCCGAGGCGCGCCGCCTGTCGGTGGCCGTGGCCCTGGGCGCCGACCCGGCCACTATCTACGCCGGGTCGGCGCCCCTGCCGCCGGGCCTGGACGAGTTCCTTTTCGCCGGCTTACTGCGTCGTGAGAAGGTGGAACTGGCGCGCTGCCGCACGGTGGACCTGGAGGTGCCGGCGCGGAGCGAGATCGTGCTGGAGGGCTACGTCGACCCGCTGGAGCGCCGAGTGGAGGGGCCCTTCGGCGACCACACCGGCTACTACTCGCCCGCGGACGAGTACCCGGTCTTCCACCTCACCTGCGTTACCCAGCGGCACGAGCCGGTCTACCCCGCCACCATCGTCGGCCGGCCGGTGATGGAGGACTACTACCTGGGCAAGGCCACCGAACGCCTCTTCTTGCCCATCATCCGCTTCGTGCTGCCGGAGATCGTCGACATCGCCATGCCCGCCGAAGGCGTGTTCCACAATCTGGTCGTCGTCTCGATTCGCAAGGAGTATCCCGGCCAGCCCCACAAGGTGATGCACGGGCTGTGGGGGCTGATGCTGCTGGCGCTGAGCAAGACCATCGTCGTGGTGGACGCCGACGTGAACGTGCACGATCCCTCGGAAGTCGCCTGGCGGGTGCTCAACAACGTGGAGCCACGGCGCGACCTCGTGCACGCCGAGGGCCCGCTCGACGCCCTCGACCACTCCTCTCCCCAGGCCCACTTCGGCGGCAAGCTGGGCATCGACGCCACCCGCAAGGGCCCGGCTGATGGCCATCCGCGCGCCTGGCCGGAGGATATCGTGATGGCGCCGGAGATAGTCGCCCTGGTCGATCGCAAGTGGCCGGAGCTGGGTTTGTGAGCCGCCTCGGCGTCTATCTGGAAGCGGTGAAGTTCGAGCACACGATCTTCGCCCTGCCCTTCGCCTACCTGGGGATGTGCCTGGCCGCGGGCGGCCTGCCCACCTTGGCCCAGTTCTTGTGGGTGACGACGGCGATGGCCGGCGCCCGCACCCTGGCGATGGCCGCCAACCGGCTAATCGACGCGCGGCTCGACGCCCTCAACCCGCGCACCGCCGGGCGGGCGCTGCCCCGGGGCCTCGTTTCGACGCTGGAGATGGCGGCCCTCTGCCTGGTGGCCTTGGCGGTGCTGACCCTCTCTGCCTGGCAGCTCAATACGCTCTGCCTGCTGCTCATGCCGGGCGCGGTCGTGGTGCTGGTGGGCTATCCCTACACCAAGCGCTTCACCTGGCTCTCGCACTGGGTACTGGGGCTGGCCGACGGCCTGGCGCCGGTGGGCGGTTGGATCGCCGTGACCGGCCGGCTGGCCTGGGAGCCCATCGCGCTGGGGGTGGCGGTGGGTCTGTGGATTGGCGGCTTCGATCTCATCTACGCCTGCCAGGACGTGGAGTTCGACCGCGCTCACGGCCTCTATTCAATGCCGGCGCGCTTTGGCCTAGCGGCGGCGCTGAACCTGTCGAAGCTCGCGCACGCCTTGACGGTGCTGCTGCTTGGCTGGCTGGGTTGGCATCTGGGCCTGGCCTGGCCCTACTGGCTGGGGTTGCTGGTGGCTGCCGGCCTGCTGGTCTACGAGCACAGCCTGGTGGGCCCGGACGACCTCTCCCGCCTGGACCTGGCCTTCTTCAGTATCAACGGCTACATCGCCATCGTCGTCTTCGTCTTCACCTTCGCGGCGCTCATTCTCTAGTCGGCCCACTTGCCGCCGGCGCTCGGCGGCGGTAGGCCCAGCTGGTCGAGGAAGGCCGCGAGGGAGCGCCCCACGTGCTTGCGCGCGTGCAGGACGGCCCGCAGGTGCCGCTCCATTCGCAGGCCGCTCACTGGCACCTCGGCCACGGCGCCGGTGGTCAGGGCCAGGGCGGCGACGTGACGCGAGACGATGCCCACGCCCAGGTCCACGCTGACGGCCTCTCGCACCGCCTCGGGCGTGCCCAGTTCCATGGCCGGCGCCAGATCTACACCCAGGCCGTGCAATCGCTCCTCCACGGTGCGCCGGCTGACCGACTCCGGCTCGCGGGCGATGAAGCGCTCGCCGGATAGCTCCCGCGGGGCAATGATTCTGCCTACCCAGCGGTGGCCGGGGGGTACGATCAGCACGAGCTCGTCCGTGGCGAAGGGGCGCACCAGCAGCTCCGGGTCGCCGACGGGCGCCTCTACCAGCCCTAGGTCGAGCGTGCCCTCGGCGACGCGTCGCGCGACCCGGGGCGAGGGCGAAATCTCCAGCAGCAAGCGCACCCCCGGGTAGCGCTCGTGGAATTGCCCAAACAGCGGGGGCGCCACGTAGTTGCCCACCGTGTGGCTGGCGCCCACCAGCAAGCGTCCGGCCAGCAGAGTGCGGTGCTCGACCATGGCCCGCCGGGCCTCCTCCAGCGTTGCCAGGGCGCTGGCGACGTAGTCGAGGAACTCCCGGCCGGCGTCGGTCAAGACCACCCGCCGCCCGAGCCTCTCGAAGAGGGGCACCCCCAGCTCGCGCTCCAGAGCGGCAATCTGCATGCTGACGGTGGATTGGGCAAGGAACAGGGCCACGGCGGCGCGGCTGAAGCCTCCCCGTTCGGCCACTGCCCGGAAGGTACGCAACTGTTCCAGATTCACCCAGCCATTATATCATCTAGAGTGATGACTAGCATCGGAAACATCCATTGTACACATAAACCAAGCTAGGTTATACTTTAGATGGGAACCGGCCCGGTCAGTGCCTGGTCGGTGCCGTCTGCCCGGCGCTACCAGCAGCCTGGAACGGAGTTTGCTCCAGTAGCGGTAGGTCGTGACCCTGGCAAGGTGGCACCGCTGAGGCCGCCAGCCGCGAAGGAGCTCGGTTTGGATCTTCTCGTCTTCGTGCTTGTCACATTCGGTGGCTCCCTGTTCGCCGGCACCCTAGGCGCATTGTTGGGCCTAGGTGGCGGTATCATCGTCATCCCCGTGTTGACGCTTCTGCTGGGCATCGATATTCACTACGCCATCGGCGCCAGCATCGTCTCGGTTATCGCCACCTCCAGCGGCGCGGCCGCCGCCTTCGTCCGGGACGGCCTCACTAATCGCCGCCTGGGCCTCTTTCTGGAGATGGCCACCACGGTAGGGGCCGTGACCGGCGCCTTCGTCGCCGTCTACATTGGGGGGCAGACGCTGTACGTGATCTTCGCGGTGGTCCTCGGCTACTCGGCCCTGGCCATGTTCCGCAAGCGCCACGCGGAATTGCCCGTCGAGGTGGCCGACCATCCCTGGTCCGCGCGGTTGAACCTGTCTAGTTCCTACCCCGACGCCGTGCAAGGTAAGGTGGTGAGCTACAACGTGGCCGGCGTGCCCTTGGGCCTGGGCCTGATGTACATCGCGGGCGTGGTCTCCGGGCTGCTGGGCATCGGCAGCGGTGCCCTCAAGGTGCCGGCGATGGATCTGGCCATGCGCCTGCCGATCAAGGTCTCTAGCGCCACCAGCAACTTCATGATCGGCGTCACCGCCGTGGCCAGCGCGGGAGTCTACTTCGCCCGGGGCGACATAGTCCCGCTAGTGGCAGGGCCCGTCGCCGTGGGCGTTCTCGTTGGGGCAATGCTAGGCGCGCGCCTGATGGTGCGCCTGCGCAGCACCGCCATCCGCCAGGTGTTCGTGGTCGTATTGGCTGTCGTGGCGCTGCAAATGGCCGCCAAGGGCATAGGCCTCCATTCTGCCTAAGTGTGGGAGAATTGCGATAGTGGAAGGCACTCGGGAAGCTAAGGCGGCGCCCCCGCTCGGTTTGGGCGCCGTGCGGCAGGCCGGACAGGAGATCATGAGACAGGAGACCTTGAGATCTGACGATGGCCGGGAGGCCGCCGAGAGCGGGAGGGCATCCCGCGACGTCGAGCTAGTCATCGGCCGTACTCTGCGCTACGGCGTGCTCTTGGCCTCAGCCCTAGTCGCCCTGGGGCTCGTGGCACTGCTGTTCACAATATATACGGCCGGCGGTCCCCGCCCCACGATCACTTCCGTGATGGCGCTGGGCGGCGCCGAGTCGCACATCCTGCGTTCGCCGACCGAGGTGTTCGCCGGCCTCGGGCAGCGCGACTCCAACGCTTTGGTTGACCTGGGGCTCTTCGTACTGATGGCTACGCCCATCGCCGCGGTGGCGCTCTCGGGACTGCAGTTCTTGCTTGAGCGCGATTACAGGTTCGCGGCCGTCGTCGTCGTGGTACTCGGCGTCATTGCCGCCAGCTTCTTCCTCGGTATGGACGCCTAGCGCGAGGCAGCGCAATCTGCAACTTCTTCACGGGCGCTCCTCGTTCGGCTCGTCCAGTCCACCAGCCGGCAACCGCTGCGCGTCCACGTGCACGACGCAGTAGTGGCAGCCCGTCTCCTCGCGAATTTGCCTCTGCACCTCTTCGGCGATAGCATCCGCCTCTTCGATCGGCAGGCCCCGGCGTACGAGAATGTGTAGGGTCGCCCGAATCTGGTCCGGGCCGATGTACTCGGCCCGCAAACCGTGCACGCCCAGCACCCCCGGCACCGACAGGGCCACCCGTTCGAGGTTGGCCAGCACCTCCGGGCTCGGCGCCTCGCCCAGCAGGAATCTGATGTTCTCGCGCAAGAGGCGAATGGCGTTGAAGGCGATGATGCCGGCGACGGCGATGGCCGCCAGCGGGTCGCCCAGGGGCACGCCGGCGACCACCAGCAGAGTGCCGGTGAGGGCCGCTAGGAGGCCGAGCTCGTCATTGCCCAGCTCCAAGAGCTGGGCCCTCGCCGCCTGCCCGCGCCCCCGCTGCCGCAGCAGAAAGAGCAAGGGCACGGCGGCAATCACCATGGACACCAGCAGAACACCCACGGCCACCGGCAGGTTCTGGTAGGTCGCCTGTTCGGCGACGAAGAGGCGGGGCACCGCCTCCTGCAGCAGCTGAAAGGCCGTGAACGAGATAAAGAGCGTTGCCGCCACCAGCGCGGCGACGGCCTGGGCGCGCCCGTGGCCGTACATGTGCTCCTCGTCGGCTTCCTTGCGCGAGAGGTAGGTGGCGGCCAGGAGAAAGCCGGAGATGAATAAGTCGCTGAGCGTGTGCAGCCCCTCGGCCAGCAGGGCGATGACCCCCGAGACGAAGTAAGCGCCCAGCTTGATGACCAGGACTACCAGGTAGAGAGCGACGGTCAACTGAAGGGCACGTAGCTCGTCTGCTTGGGACTCGGGCGTTTCCAGGGCGGCACCTCGGGGAACGATCGGTGGTCGGGTCTTCATGATAGCGGACAGGGCTGGTTCACTGCCAGCCCTGTCCGCGCGTAGCTGTCGCTCGGGGATGTCCGCGAGCGGGTTCTAGGTGACCGTAACGGAAATGAAGACCTCGGTGCCAGTGCCGTCGTCTCGCTTGCTGATGTTGAGGGCCATGGTCAGGTCGACGCCATCCTTGGTCTGCGTGAACATCATGGTCATCTCGTCCTCGGCGCTTTGGCTGAAGCTCTCCTGCCAGCCCTTGGTCTTCAAGTTCTGCTGGTACCACGCGCCGATTGTGGCGGGGTCGCCCTGGCCGAAGAGGGTGGCGGCGGCCATCTGGAACTTGCCGCCGGAGGCCATGCGCAGGACGCCGTCCTTCTCGACCGCGAAGCCGCTGGGCATTGGCAAATCCCGCAGCTCCTGGGGCAGAGCCGAGTTAGAGGTGAGCGCCGGGCCAGACGGAGTGGGCGTGGCGGCGGGTTTCGCGGGCGTTGTGGTGGCCGTCGCCCTCGCCGGGGCCTGGGTTGCCGCGGCCGTCTTGGTCGGTACGGCGGTCGCCTTATCCTTGCCACCCAGCACGGAGATCTCCGTGCTGCCGTCGTCCCGCAGGGAGAAGGTGACGATGTAGCTGTACTGGTCAGGGGTGGTGTACCAGAGCTGCCCGCCCTTGTTGTCCGAGAACGACATGCCCTCCGTCCAGCCCTTGCTGGCGGCCGTCTGCTTGTAGAAGTTCATAGAGTCAGCCAAACTGGCCTGGCCCTTGTAGGTGGCTACGTTCAGGCTGCCGCCGTCCTTGCCCTGAGAGGACATGCTCCCGCCGCTATCGTAGGCGAAGCCGGTCGGTACGGGGAAGGCCTTGAGTTCCTCGGGCAGACCCGAGTTGATCGTGACTTGCGCCCCATCCTGGCCTGTGATGGTGACACCCTGGCCGGGCTGCGTGCCTGGCGCGTTCACGGCGCCGCCAGCGGGCCTCGTCGTCGCGGCCGCCGCTGGGGCGGTCGTCGCACCAGCGGCCGGGGCCGTGGTCGCCGGTGCCGCGGCGGGCGACGAGCACCCCGCCACTAGGACTGCCCCCACTATGAGGGCCGTGAATCGAGACCGGGACATCCTCACCTCCCTAGACTTGCCTTCGGCCGCTGCCCCGGGATAGCTACCCGGCACGGCCACGACGATTGTTTCTGCCGCTTTCTCCGCTCGCGGTGACCGGCAGAGCCGGCCACCGGCGCTGACACTAAGATCCCGCTGGCGCTGGGGCAGGCGCCAGCGGGCAGCAGAGGAACCTATCGGCCGTACGCCAGCCGAAACCGGTTCAGCGATTGGCGTATTGTTCGGCCATAGCGCCGATATAGGGAATCTTAAACCGCTGGCCGGAGCCGGCGCTGCGCAAGGCCGTCAGCCAGAAGTAAACGCCGCCCAGCGTGACGATGACGATTCTCGCCAGTTCGACGATGGCCCAAATGGCGTAAGTTCCGCTGAAGATCGAAGCGACGATGCCGAAGACGATACCCAAAACGAACAGGCCGACGAAGAGGATCACCGACTGCCAGGCGTGGAAGCGCACGAAGGGATCTGTTTCGCCGCGAATGAGCAGGTACCCGCCAGTGAACGGGCCCAGCACATAGGCCAGAGCACCGCGCGCGTTGGGGCCGTCTTCGGCCGTCCAGCGCTCGGCGATGTCGCCGAGGGTCGGCAGCTTGTAGCTAGCCCCGCCAAACGCTCGGATCACTAGAAGGAGCCAGATCAGAAAGCCGACCAGCCAAAAGACCGGTCCCACAAGGATGACGCTGACCAGAGCCACGAGCCAGCCCAGGAACGGAACCAGAGCGAGGATGCCGATGATCGCGCTGAAGACCTGAGAGAGGGCTAGCCAGGCGACGCCAAAGAGCATCGACTGCCAGGCGTGGAAACGAACGAACGGGTTACTCTCGAGAAAGTACATAATGACGCCGGTGATGGGCGCGGGAACGTAGGCAAGCGCCGCCGCCACGTTCGGCGCAAGCCCAGTGCCGGTCCCGGCTCCGCCGGCCGGCTGGGGCGCACCGTCTTGACCCACGAGGACACCTCCACGAGAAATTCGCAAATGGTCGGCGTGGCAAGCGCCTAGTTGAATTATACGCCATTGTGCTCCTGCGACAATATTGCCCAGGTTAACTGGCTCTCCCGCCGACTGGCAAAGCTAAACCTGGACTTGTTGGACCAAGCGGAGTGCCGCACGGCAGCAGTATGCCCTGGCGGGTAGCCGCTGTCAAGCATCCATTCGGGCTATGGCCGGTGATGCCGGCGTCAGGCAGGGTGATGCACTACCAGGAAGACTACCCTTGGACCGGCTATCGAGGGTCGACAGCTGCCGGACCTAACCCCCTAGCCCCCTTCCCGACACTGGCTTGGGAGAAGATGGAAAACTGTCGAGAGCAAAATGGCGAGTGTTGTGGCAAAGTAACAGAGCCGGCCTGCCCGTCCACCTTGCGAGTCGGATAATCTCAGCTTGACCCGTCCCTCTTGCCGCTCATCCTTCGCCCGCTCTTGCCAGAACTCGTCCGCAGCCATCTCCTGGCCCACGCCGCCAACGGCAGCGCCCCAGCCTGGCAGCACGAGCGCTTCATAGGCGTCGTGATCGTCCTCGATAGCCTGCTGACGTGGGGCGCAAAGGTGGCGCGGACGGTATCGCTGCCCACATGTACGCCCGCACTGTGTTGGTGCTTGCCCTTCTGCGAGGGACTCACCTGGCAGGACGTCTGGCGCCACGTCTACCTTACCACCCATGGACAGTTTTTTATCTGCCCGCAAGCTCCGCGTCGGTGAGGGGGCGGGGAGAGGTCCACGGCGTGTCTGAGTCGGAATTACTGGTGCCAATACTAGGTCTGCGGGCGCCCCCTGCCGCGCAGGAAGAGCCAGAGCCCTAAGCCAATCAAGATGAGCGGCCAGAAGTAGGCGATCAGCTGCGTCGAGGCGACGTAGACGAAGGCGCCCATGATGATCAACACGATGGCCGGGATGATCGCCCAGCGCGTCTGCCGCGGCTGGGTCACGGGGGCATAGTACAGGGCGAGGAAGGTCAAGCCGAGGCCCAGGAAGAAGACGCCGCCCGCCTCGACGCCGCGCGAGGCCACGCCGAGCCCCGCCACGAGGGCCAGGGTGAGCAGCGTGCCGGCAGGGATGATCGCCCACCAGAAGAGACGGTTGTCCAAGTAGATAACCAGGAAGCTGAGACCAATAGCCCCCAGGAAGAGGGCGCCGCCCCAGGGGGCTGCGGCGCGCGGCGAGATCTCGGCCAGGACTATGGTGCCCGCGATACCGAGCAGGGTGAAACTGGGGATCACCGCCCACCAATTACGGTCGTGATTGGCCAGGAAGACGTAGAGAAACGCCAGGCCACCCAGGCCGAAGATGCTCGCCCAGAGCAGGCCAATGCCGGCCGGGATAATGCCTAAGCTCTGCAGCAGGAACAATAGGCCTGCCGCGATCAGGAGAATCCCCCAGGCGGACCTCGCCTCCAGTTTAGCCATCCGCACCCCTCCTCAACCGGCCCAGGCCGGGCTATCGCCAGTCTAGCGGCCGGCTGAAAACCCTTGAACCCCATCGCCAGTCGGGATGATTTTTGTCTCACGGTCGCCGGCAGCATTGTCTCTTTTGACATCCGTGCATAATTGGCAGGTATGGCGGTAGGGGCGAGGCTCCGTACCCGCCCGTCCGTCTAATCCCCACGCCGAGCTGGCAACTACGCCGCTACGGCGGCCGCGGCCGCCCCCTTCGCTACGCTTCGGGGACATGGCTGGCGGGCGGGCAGAGACGCCCGCCCCTACGGGATTATGCACG
>JAMCYS010000026.1 GCA_023473795.1 Chloroflexota bacterium
TAGCGAAGGGGGCGGCCGCGGCCGCCGTAGCGGCGTAGTTGCCAGCTCGGCGTGGGGATTAGACGGGCGGGCGGGTACGGAGCCCCGCCCCTACCGCCATACCTGCCAGTTATGCACGGATGTCAATTGCTGGCACTTGACGTGCGGTAGCTCATAAGATAGTATTCCTATCGTCTTACTAGGAGAACGCGAGACGCGCATCAACACGAAGACGCGCTACGCAACGAGGGCGCTGATCGAGCTGGCGCTGCTGGAACCTGGCACCACCCTGAGCCTGGCCGAGATCGCCGCCGCCCAGCGGGTTTCGCCCAAGTACCTGGAGAGCCTCTTCAGCGTCCTGCGGCAGGCGGGCCTGGTGGTCAGCCTGCGGGGAGCGCAGGGGGGCTATCGGCTGGGGCGACCCGCCGACAGGGTTACTCTGCGCGACGTGTACGAGGCGTTCGAGGACGGCGACGGTTTCGTGTCTTGCATAGGCAGGCCACAGGACTGCGGTCGCTCGTCCGCTTGCGTCGCCCGCGAGGCCTGGAGCGAGTTCTTCACGGGCAGTATGCGTATCCTAGAAGGCATCAGTCTGGCAGATCTGGCGGGCCGGGTCCGGCAGGGCGCGACCGCCGCGAGGTGAGCAATGGCAGAGGACAGCGAAATCACGGTTGGCTACAGGCGGGAGGGCGAAGATATTCACCACCTGCTGCTGGGCTCGGATGCCGTGGAAGATATCCGCATCGACTACTCGGGCATACCTAGCGACCAGAGGGGCGGTACCGCCAGCAAGCTGCTGTGCGCGGCGGCGCTCTACTGCTTCGCTTCCACTTTGGCCTCGGCGCTCAACGCTCGCGGGGCGCGCATCGAGTCGCTCACAGCCAGGGCGGTGGCCAGGAAGGGCCGGGACGACTACTACCGCACGAAGCTGCAGGACATCCGCATCGAGGTAGACGTGGACCTTGACCAGGAGGACCTGCCGATCCTCGAGAAGTGCGACAAGATCATGCAGCGCGGCTGCCTGATCACTTACTCCTTGACGGAAGGCATCGAGGTCGAGCACGCCATTCGCCTGTCCGAGCCCGCTGAGTCGGGGACTCGCGTCGCCTAGAAGGCCAGCACCCGGGCCGGGTTCTCGACCGTGAGCAGGTGGAGCTGTTCCTCGCTCACCCCTTTCTCCCGTAAGGCGGGTAGGATGGCGGTGAGGATGTGGTCGTAGCCATGGCCGCCGTAAGCGTGCAGGTGCGAGCGTAGGCAGACGTCGGTGGCAAGGACGATCTGCCGCTCGAAACCGAGGCGAAGCAGTTCCAGCAGCATGGCGATTCGCCGCTCGTCGGAATAGGCGATCTTGTTACCGAAGTTGTCGAACTCCACGTAGGCGCCCCGCCGCAGGATGGCTTCCTGGTAATCCAGGAACAGGTAGTGGTCGCAGTGGCCGACGATCACGCGCCGGGGATCGACGCCTTCCTCCGCCAGGATATCCAACTGCCGCACACCGAGGGGGTAGCCCACGGCGTGGGTGGTTACCGCCGCCCCGGTGCGCCTGTGGGCGCGTCCGGCCGCGCGCAGCACCCTTTCCTCGGCGGCCGTGAGATAACTGCCCTCGGCGCCGATCTCGCCGATGATGCCGGCCCTGATGCCGGTGCCGTCAATGCCCTCTTCGACATCACGCACCATATCGGCCGCCAGGTCGTTGGTCGGGGTGCGGTCGATTGACTCGTCATAAAAGCGGCCGCGATACCAGCCGCAGCCCACGATCAGATGTACCCCCGTGGCCTGGGAGATACGCTTGACGGCAGCCGGATTGCGCCCTAGTCCCCTGTTCGTCACGTCCACCAGCGTCCCGCCGCCGGCGCGCTTGAAGAAGAGCAACTCCTCGGCGGCGAGGGCCTCGTCGTTGAGGAGGCCGTCCACGGTGTGGATGACCACCTTATGCAGATCGCAGAGCAGGTGCTCGTGGGGCTGGGTGAAGCCCAGTAAGGCGGGATCGACGGGGCCGAGAACGCTCATCGCTTTCATTCGTCATCTCCACATCGCCGAACCACTCATCGCGGTCAGGGCCAGCAGAAGTAGCTACAGCCGGGGAGGCTACTGGCAACGGCTTGCCACGCGAGGATGGTAGCACAGCGCCGGTGTGGAGTAAACGATGAATTCCAGAGGCTGGGCCTGCGCTCGCGCTGGGCGTCCGTGCCGCTTTGGGCATAACCGACAAAGTGCCCGCCGCAAGCCTAGGCAGAAGCCCAGTGGACAGTGGCCGGACTGCCTGTCAGTCTCTCACACCACAGTAGCATTCGCCCGTGAGGGCAGTAGGTTCTCGCTCGGCGGTGGGAACGCCAGGGGCTAGGGAAGCAAGGTACCGCGGCAGCGATAAGCGAACGTGCGGCCGAAGGGGCACCACGCCTATCTGTCGATTCCTCCGGCAGACGCTTGACATACAGGCGGCTACGTGGTGAAATAGTGGCAACGGGCAGAGCGCACGCTGGCAAAGCGTGGCTGACCTCGCGCCCGTCAGCCTCAGAGCACCTCGGCATCCTGACCCAAGTCCGATCCGGCACGGCGATGTGGCCTCACCGGTCTTAGTAGAGTCCGTTACCTGGCGTCCCTATTGGCACGGCGTAGCCGCATGGGAGCTCTGGCACGGTGGCCGGTTAGCAGGCGACGCAGCCGGTCGTCCAATCTCGCCTCGCCACTCCTCCCGCGTGCGTTTGCAGCAAAGGGGGCACTGGCCGTAGAGACCGTTTCGCTGAAGCCTTGAGCCGCGGCGCGTTGCTAGGGTTGGAAAGCAACCTGGCTGGGAAACGCGCCGCGCTGGCGGTAGGGGTAGGCTCCCACCGGCATTACCTTGTTGGCAACTCCAGACAGATTCGTAGGAGGAGATATGAAGCTCAACAAGAACCTGCTCCTGCTCGTCGTGGCCATTCTGGTCGTCAATCTCGTCGCCGCCTGCGCCCAGCCCGCGGCCGCGCCGACCCAGGCGCCGGCGGCCCAACCCGCGGCGGGCGGCAAGACGATCAAGGTCTACGCCAGCTGGCCGATGCAGGGGTCGATGATCCCCGAGGGCACGGCGATGCTCAACGCCGCCAAGATGGCGCTGGACGAAGTCAACAGCACGGCGGCGAGCTACAAGATCGAGCTCGTATTCCTGGACGATGCTTCGCCGACCACCGGCTCCTGGGATGGCCAGGTCGAGGCCGGCAACGCCCAGAAGGCCATTGCCGATGACCAGGCTTTGGTCTACTTCGGCACCTACAACTCGGGCGCCGCCAAGATCTCCATGCCGCTGACCAACAAGGCGGGCATGGCCCAGATCACGCCGGCCAACTCGTATCCCGGACTGACCAAGGACGGCTACGCACAGGGTGAGCCGGGCATCTACCGCCCCACGGGCAAGGTCAACTATTTCCGCACCTTCGGCGCTGACGACCTGCAAGGCTCGTCGGCCGCCGCCTGGGCCAAGTGTCTCGGCTTCAAGAAGGTGTACATCCTCGACGACCGCCAGCTGTACGGCAAAGGCGTTGGCCGACGTCTTCGAGAAGACGGCGAAGCAGATCGGCCTGGAGGTCGTGGCCCACGATGGCGTCGAGAGCGTGAACATCGACTTTCGCGCCCTCCTGACCAAGGTTAAGGCCTCGGGCGCTGACCTCGTCTACGGCGGCTTCCTGGTCGACTCCGGCGGTCCCCAGATCGCGCAGCAGATGGACGCCCTGGGAATGTTCAAGGCCGGCGTGAAGTTCATGTCGGAGGACGCCATGTACTCCGACGCCGTCCCCAAGGCCGTCAGTCCGGAGGCCCTCAACGGCAACCTGTACGTGACCTTCAGCAGTCCCGCCCTGGATCAGCTACCGACCAAGACCGGCCAGAACTTCTACAAGAACTACAAGGCGAAGTACAATGGCGATCCCATCGGTTGGTCGATCTACTCCTACAACGCGATGCTGGTGATCCTGGATTCGATCAAGCGGGCAGCGCCGCAAATCGACGCCGCCAAGGACGTGGCAGCCAAGCGGCAAGCCGTGCTGGACGCGATGACCGCCACGAAGGATCTGGAAGGGGTCGCCGGTCCGATCACCTTCGACAAGAACGGCGATGTGGTCACAGCCCTCTTCTCTGGCTTTCTGTTCAAGGACGGCAAGTACGTCTGGCAGCGCAATATCAGCGGCGACATGAAGTGCCAGTAGCCCGGCGGGGACCGCACCTGCCCTGAAGTCAGACTGGTCTGGCCCTGGCGGTGGCCGCTCGACCATCGCCAGGGCAACTTCATGGGGAGACGACGTAGTGACACAAACCGAACTCCTGATCCAGCTGTTGATCAACGGCGTCACGATCGGATCCTACCTGGCGCTCATTGCCTTGGGCTATACCATGGTCTACGGCATCATCGAGTTAATCAACTTCGCCCACGGCGATATCTATATGCTGGGCTTCATGATCTCGCTGACCCTGCTGGGGGTGTTGGGCGTGAGGGGCACCCTGGGCGGCTGGGAGCTGTGGGCCGTCTTAATCGGCGTCATGCTCGCGACCATGCTTTGCACGGGGCTACTGAACATGACCATCGACCGCCTGGCCTACAAACCGCTGCGGCGGGCGCCGCGCTTGGCGCCGCTGATCACGGCCGTGGGCATGTCCTTCATGCTGGAGAACCTGGCGATGATCTGGAAAGGCTCCTCGCAGATTTTCTATCCCAACGTCTTCCCAATGATCGACATTCCCAATCAAGTCCTGGGAATGAAGACCAACGTCTTGTTCACGACCAAGGACGTCCTCCTTATCGGCGTCACCGTGCCCCTGATGGTTGGCCTCTCGCTCTTCATCCGCAACACCAAGATGGGCAAGGCCATGCGAGCCACCGCCCAGGACCGTGAGGCGGCGGCGCTGATGGGCATCGACGCCGAGAACGTCATCCGCACGACGTTCTTCGTCGGCGGCGCCCTCGCAGGGACGGCAGGCATGATCGTGGGCCTTTACTTGAACACGGGCCGCTATCTGATGGGCTTTGACGCCGGCCTGCTCGCCTTCACCTCCGCCGTGCTGGGTGGCATTGGCAACGTGACTGGGGCGATGCTCGGCGGCTTCTTCATCGGCTTCTTGCAGGCCTTCAGCGATCAGTACCTGTCCTCCGAATGGACGCGCATCATCGTCTTCACAACCTTGATTCTAGTGCTGGTTTTCAGGCCCTCGGGCCTGCTCGGCCAGCGGACGCCGGACAAACTCTAGATGGGGGCCCCAAGAATGGTCAAACTCTGGCGCTCGTTGACCGGCCCTTGGCGGGGGCTGCCATCCAGGCCACGGCAAGTCGTGCCCTGGGCGATCGTAGTCGGGTTGCTGCTGGTCTTTCCTCTGGTCGACAAGGCCCTGAGACTGCAGGTCCTGAACGATTTTACCGACGTGTTGGTGCTCGTCGTCCTGGCACTCGGTCTAAACATCGTGGTGGGCTACGCCGGCTTGCTCGACCTGGGCTATGCCGCTTTCTTCGCCATCGGGGCCTACACGACCGGCATCCTCACCTGGCCGGCCCACCATCTGGAATGGAACTTCTGGGTAGTCATCTGGGGGGCGGTGATCGTGGCAGCGTTCATGGGCATCGTTATTGGCACCCCCACCTTGCGGCTGAGAGGGGACTACCTGGCCATAGTCACCCTGGCGTTTGGCGAGATCGTGCCGACGACGATCCGCAACCTGGGCGGGGTGAACCTCGCCATCGGCCCCTGGCAAATCCTCGATAACGCCAACCTGACCAACGGCGTGCAGGGGCTGAACCCGGTGGGGCGCCCGTGGATCGGGAACTTCGAGTTCAGCTTCGACCCCACACCCTGGTATTTCCTGATCCTTATGATCGCGGCGCTCGTCATCTTCGCCAACGTGCGCCTGCAGGACTCGCGTCTCGGCCGGGCCTGGATGGCCCTGCGGGAGGACGAGACCGCGGCCGACTGTGTCGGCGTGAATCCGGTGCGCACCAAGCTACTGGCCTTCGCCTTGGGAGCGTCCTTCTCCGGCTTTTCCGGCGCCTTCTACGCCGCCAAGCTGCAGGCGATCTTCCCCGAACTGTTTCGCTTCAATCTATCAGTGATGATCCTCTGCATGGTCATCCTGGGTGGAATGGGCAACATCCGGGGCGTGGTCATTGGCGGTCTGCTGATTCAGCTCTTTGACAGGGTTATCCTAACGCAGACTACATTGCTCGCCCGCGGGGTCGGCCAGGCCCTCAATCTCGCCCCGCTGGCCACGATTGACCTCGGTTTGTGGAGATGGTTCTTCTTCGGGCTGACGATCGTGGTGATTATGGTTATCAGGCCAGAGGGCCTCTTCCCCAGTAGAGCCAGCCGTAGACAGCTGCACGCGGCCGAAGACGTCGAGAAGCCGGCGAGCGGCTAGGGGGAGGAGGCAGCCATGGCACTTCTAGAAGCGGTGAAAGTAACCAAGCAGTTTGGCGGCCTGACCGCCGTGAACGAGCTGAATCTGGTCATCGAGAAAGGTACGATCGCCGGCCTGATCGGTCCCAACGGCGCGGGCAAGAGCAGCTTCTTCAACATGGTTTCCGGCTTGTACCCTCCTACCTCCGGACACCTGCTCTTCGACGGCAGAGAGATCAACGGCTTTCGCCCCAACCGCGTCGCCGCCCTAGGGGTGGGGCGAACCTTCCAGAACATCCGGCTCTTCAACAACATGACGGCGCTGGAGAACGTGCTGGTGGGCATGGATTGCCGCCTGAAGGCCGGCTGGCTGGGGGCCTTGCTGCGTCCGCCGGCGGTAACCACAGAGGAGGCGCGGGCGCGGGAGAAGGCCGAGAAGCTCCTGGCCTATGTGGGTCTACCGCGCGCGGGAGATGACCTGGCCAAGAACTTGCCCTACGGCCTGCAAAGGCGGCTGGAGGTCGCCCGGGCCCTAGCCAGCGACCCCAAGCTCTTGCTTCTGGACGAGCCCACAGCCGGCATGAACCCGCAGGAGACGGCGGACGCAATGACCCTCATCCGGCGGGTGCGCGACGAACTGGGCGTTACCGTGCTGCTGATCGAACACGACATGAAGGTGGCGATGGGCCTCTCCGAGCGCATCACCGTACTCGACTATGGCGCCAAAATCGCGGAGGGCACCCCCGAGGAAGTGCGGGCCAACCCCAAGGTCATCGAGGCTTACCTCGGCAAGGGGGTGGCCACCGGGCTGGCGGCGAAGCGAGAAGCGGGCCCCCCGCCGCCGAGCGAGCCGATGGCAGAGCTGGGAGGTTAGGGCGATGGCGCTTCTGGAACTAGACGACGTTCACGTCTACTACGGCAACATCCACGCCCTGAAAGGCGTTTCGTTGACGGTCGACAAGGGAGAGATCGTGACCCTGATCGGCTCGAACGGTGCCGGCAAGAGCACTACCCTGAAGACAATCTCCGGGCTAAAGCACCCCAAACAGGGGAAGATCACTCTGGAGGGCAAGCGTATTGACGCCGTCGAGCCGCATCGCGTCGTGACGATGGGCGTTTGCCAGGCGCCAGAGGGCCGGCGCATCTTCCCCAGGCTAACCGTGCTGGAGAACCTGGAGATGGGCGCCTTCCACCGCAACGACAAAGCCGGCATCGTGGAAGACGTGGAGCGAGTCTTCGAACTCTTCCCCAGGCTAAGAGAAAGGCGCAGGCAGCAGGGGGGGACCCTCTCCGGCGGCGAGCAACAGATGCTGGCGATCGGCCGGGCGTTGATGTCGCGGCCGCAGTTGCTGTTGCTCGACGAGCCGAGCATGGGGCTATCGCCAATCCTGGTGGAGACGATCTTCCAGATCATCCAGGAGATCCACGCTCAGGGCACGCCCATCCTCCTGGTCGAGCAGAACGCGCTGATGGCGCTGCAGGTGGCCCAGCGGGGCTACGTGCTGCAGACAGGGCGCATCGTCCTGCAGGACACGGTGGAGAATCTCGCCCAGAACGAAATGGTGCGCCGGGCTTACCTGGGAGAGACCTGACAGACGGGCGGCGAGACGGCGAACGGCACTGACCGACCCCTGGGCCGGTCAGTATTCTTTGTAGCGGGCGATGCCCATGAAGGCCAGCGCCCAGCGACCGAAGACGGCAAGGAGCCTCAGTCGCAAGGGCCCGCCCTGCAGGCGGCGGGGCGAAGTCAGGATGATGGTTGAGCGCAGATAGGCGACCTTGGCCTTGCCATCACGGTTGATGCGGCCCTGCACCCTCTTGAGAAACTCCAGGTCCTCGGCGACTCGAATCCGGACGTCGAAGCCACCCAGCTCCAGGAATAATCTGCGGTCGCAGTAGGGCATCTGGGTGCGAATGCCGAAGAGGCTCTTGCCCAGCTCGTTGAGCTCGAAGAAGAGCCGATCCAGGCGGTCGCTGGAGTCGGCGACGATTCTGACGCATCCGGCTGGGACGCCCGCGACGTACTGCTCGACCACGTCGGCGACCACGCTGTCGGTCAGCTGAGAATCGGCGTCCAGAAAGAGGAGAATGTCGCCCCTGGCGGCGGCGGCGCCCCGGTTCTTGGCCCTGGAGACGCCCAACGACGGCTCGGAAACGACCGCCAGATTGAGGTCGGGATGCTGAGCGGCAAAGGACCGCGCCGCCTCGGCCGTGCGATCATCGCTGGCGTTGTCCACCACCAGGCACTCCAGCCTCTCCAGCGGAAAGCGCTGGTGGAGCACGGAGTTCAGGGCGCCCGCGACGAAGGCCTCCTCGTTGTGAGCGGGGATGATCACCGACACGGTTGGGGCCCGCGAAACCGGCGCGGCTTGCTCTTTCAATCTAGACGTCTCCGTACAGGTCGGCGTAGGTCGCCGGTCGCCAGCCGCTTTCGGCCACGAGACGGCCGACGCGGCGCAGGGTCCGGCGAACGGCGAGCCCGTCCTGATCGCCCTGGGGATGGAGGTAGGCCTTGGCCGCGCCCGCGCGGCTCAGCCAGGCACCTCCCAGCCACCAGTTGAGGGAGGCACTCGCCGCCTCGTGCAGCGGCGAGCCTCCCACCTGTCCGAAGGCGGGCAAGAAGAGCCTCCGAGACGACGCCAAGTCGCGCAACGTGAACTCGCCGACCAGCCAGCGCAGCCCCGCCGCGCGCAGGCCCTCCGTCGCTTCGCGGGTAATGAGCCACCCCGGGGCACAGAAAGCGCTGGGCTGGGGCAAGCCGGCACGGGCAAAGAGGGCGCAGCCTTCGCGGACCGAGCGCTCGGCGACGACGGCGTCGAGGGTGACAAACTCGGCAGCCCGACCGGCGACGAGGGCGGCGCGCCAGCGCCCGTGCCAGGGGCCACGCCAGGGGCCGCGCGGCCGGTGCTCCAGGCCGTGCAGCACCAGCTGGCTGCCGCCAGCAGCTTCGGCCCGCAGCAGGGCGGCGAGGCTCTCGGCTTCGGGCAGCGGATAGCGGCCCTGCCAGTTGGGCACCACCTTGAGCACCCGCCGGCTCACGCCCAGGGAATCCAAACGCGCCAGTTGCCGTCGGAGCTGGGCCTCGAAGGGCGGCGCCACGTCGTGGAGACTGACGACGAGGCATCGCCCAGCCGAAGGCTCGCTCATGTAATCAGGATAGGCGCTTGGCCACTATCTGTCAAGTTGGACGTTGGACAGACCCATCGGCACTGATGGTGTTCTGTCGACAGCCGGCTGGAGATGGCTCTGGGGCCGGGCGCCCGGCCCCAGAGCGCGGGCAGAAGCTAGGTGAGGGCCACGCCCGCCTGGCGGAGGTTGTCGACGACCCAGGGAATGTCTAGCTCGGCGAGTTTGGCTGCGGTGGGCAGGCCGGTTGCGGGGTCCCAGCCGCGCATCTGGTAGGTGAGGGTCAGCGCCCGCTCGAACTCATCCCGGGAAAGGGCCTTGCCGGCCAGGCGCCCACCTTCGAGCGGCTCGAAGAAGCGCTCCGGCAGGACGTCGTCCTTGCGGCCAAAGCCCTCGCGAGCGTTGAAGGCGCGCGAGAGCGCCAGCACCCTCTCGCCCACCTTGGCCATTTCGAACAAGCTGACGTCCCAGCCGGTCACGGCCCGGGCCATCTCCGCGTATTTCTCGATGGAAACGCCCACGCGCGGGCCGTAGCCGAAGAGGCAGACGCCGGCCGCTCGCCAGTAGTTGTAGACGTCCTCCATCACGCGGTAGAGGCGGACCTTCCGCGGGCCAAGGTCGAGCTGCGGCACCGGCTCCAGGATGCCGTACGGGGCCAGCGTCTTGAGAGTGGCCGACTCCTTGAGCACGAAGGCGGGATCGTGGGGAATGGTCAGGTGGTCGGCGCCCGTGTCGCTGAGGGCGGTGCCAAGGCCCATGGCCGGACGACCGCGCGGCTCGTGCATGGCCAGCTCCTGGCCCTTGACCTGCATGGCGAAGCGCTCGGCGCCGCGGCCGATCTTCTGGGCGGCGCGGGCCGAGCCCTCGGCCAGTAGGTCGCCGATGCCCTCCCGGCGGACGATCTTGTCGAGCAGCGCCAGCATTACCCTGGCATCGCCGAAGCGCGGCTCCAGGCCGTCGCAATCCGCCTTGGTCACCAGGCCGTTCTCGAAGCACTCCATCAGGAAGGAGATTGTAGTGCCGGCCGAGATGGAATCGAGGCCGTTGGAGTTGCAGATCTCGTGGCCCTTGGCGATGGCGCGCAGGTCGTCGATCTCGCAGTTGGGGCCCAGGGCGCCCATCGTCTCGTACTCGGGACCGCCGTAGCGGCCCGAGTTGCCATACTCAGGGTCCGGATGGACCTCGCGCTTGCAGCGGATGGGGCAGGCAAAGCAGCCTTTGGCTTCGGCGAAGATGGCCTTCTCGTAGGCGTCCCAGTTGACGGCGCCGGCCTTGGCGAAGCTGCCGGAGTGGAAGTTGCGGGTGGGCAGGGTGCCCCCGGCTTCCAGGCCACTCACCAGTCCGGGGGTGCCGGCGTCGAATAGGGTCTTGACGGTGGGATTGCCGGCGATCTGGCCGGCATACCACCTGGCCAGCTCGCCCACGGCCTTGGGGTCGTGAGCGGCGGGGGCGGCCGTGCCGCGGGCGACGATGGCCTTGAGGTTCTTGCTGCCCATCACGGCCCCCAGGCCGCCGCGGCCATTGGTGTGCTTGTTCTCGTTGACGACGCAGGCGTAGCGCACCAGGTTCTCGCCCGCGGGGCCGATGGCGGCGATTCGCGCCCGGGGCTCGCCCAGCTCGGCGCGGATGGCGTCGGCGGCGTCGCCGATGGTCAGCCCCCAGACCTGGCGGGCGTCGCGCAGCTCGGCCCGGCCGTCCTTGAGGTAGAGGTAGACCGGTTTTGCCGCCTTGCCGCTGAGGATGATGGCGTCGAAGCCGGCGGCCTTGCACTCCGGCCCCCACCAGCCGCCGGCTTCGGAACCGCCGATGGTGCCGGTGAGGGGCGAGCGGGCGGCCACGGAGAAACGCGGCATCGCCGGCAGGCGAGCGCCGGTCATGACGCCGGTGGCGAAGATCAGCAGGTTCTCGGGGCCCAAGGGATCGACGCCGGGCGCCTGCTCGCGCAACAGGTAGTAAGTGGCGAGGCCCTGGCCTCCCCAGTAGCGGCGGTAGAAGAGATCGTCTGGCTCCTCCACCCGCGTGGTACCGTCTGCCAAGTTGACCCTGAGGACTTTGCCGGTGTAGCCGTAAGGCATCATCGTCTCCTTCTGAGCGTAGTCTCCATCCTCTGTTCGCCAGCCAGCGCCAGGCTCGGCCGGGGCCGCGCGCCCAGCCGAGCCTCAAGTTCGCACGCTTCACTCAGGGACGCGGCCCTAGCCCTCCCCAAGAGGGAGTCCCGGGATGGACGACCTTGAGGGCTTGGGCGCACGCCCTATTCATCCCTGCCGCGCGCCGCTGAAGCAGCGCGCTCAGTCACAAAGCCTCTACGGAGGCTGAGACCGATTAGCTTGTCAATGTTCGCCAGCGCCGGGCAACAGTCTTCCGCCCCTAGCCGCCGCCGACGAGCGGAAAGGCCTCCAGCAGGTCGCCGTCGGCGACGGGAGCGTCAAGCTGCACGTTGTCGCCGTTGAGCGCAACCAGTTCCAGCAGTGAGGGCGGCAAGCCGGCCCGCCGCAGCAACTCGCCGGCGGTCGCCGGCCCGTCCAGGGCCAGGGCCATTTCGCCAACCCTGCCCGGGGCGTAGAGGGCGAGCGTGCCGTACAGCTTGAGCGTAACCGTGATGGGCGCCTCCCTGCCGGCCTGCCGGCAGCCCGCCTATTAATTGGCGGCCGAAGCCATAGTAGCACAAAGCGAAACGGGAGTCAGCTGAGGGGCTTGACCATGGTGGTGAGGGCGGAGAAGCCGGCGGGGCGGAAAAGGAGCGGCAGGCGCAGGGTGCTGGTAGGCGAGAAGCCGAGCCGCTCGTAGAGACGGCGGGCAGCGGGGTTCGTGTCCACCACGTCCAGACGCACGGCGCGCAACCCCTCGGCACGAGCGAGGGCGAAGACCTCGTGCAGCAACCGGGTGCCGATGCCCCGGCCGCGCCAGCCCTCCGCCACAGCCAGGAAGTCCACCGACAGTTCGCCAGGCACCGCCGGGGAACCGATGAAACGCAACACCAGGGCGCGGGGCAGGGCGGCGAGAAGGCCGTACTCCGCGGCCACTGCCGGCCAGGGGAACTCCAGAAACCGCTTTTCTGCGTAGTGCAGGCCGGCCAGACCAACCAGCTCGCCCTGGCGCAGGGCGACGAAGGCGCGGTCAGGATGCAGGCAAGCCGCGAAGAGCGCGACGGCGTGGCTGCGGCCCCCCAGCAGGGGGGCGAACTTGCTCTGGAAGGCGTCGAAGAGAAGGTCGGCGGCAGGTCGACGCCGCGCCGGGGGCAGGGAGCCAACGAACGTGAGTCCGTCCAAGGGTAGCCCCGCGGCTCAGCTACCCGCCGGCCGCAGCTTGCCCTCGTCGTGCGGCTCGGCGCCGGCCCGCAGCTTGACGAGACGATCGCCAACCTGCCAGTTGGCGGAGGCGGCGACGCTGAGCAGCCGCCCGTCGGCCAGGCGCACGTCGGCCATCAGGCGATCGTGCCAGCGCACGCCCGGACCGGTGAAGGCGTCCACCACCTCCTCCTTGACGCGGCGCAGTTCGATACGCTCGACCGTGCCCTCCCAGGTGCGCAGCATGACCCAGACGCCGCAGGTCAGGCAAAGCGCGGCGGCGAGCACTACAACGGGGAGAACCTCG
Organism: Chloroflexota bacterium; assembly: GCA_023473795.1. Taxonomy (GTDB): domain Bacteria; phylum Chloroflexota; class UBA6077; order FW602-bin22; family JAMCYS01; genus JAMCYS01. The sequence continues at coordinate 13,050 of JAMCYS010000026.1, forward strand.
ACCCCCTTCCAGAGGGCGAGCACGGCCCCGGCGACCACCCAGAAGCCGAGCACGAGGTTGAGGTTGCGGAGGACGCGTAAGACAACCATCCGCTTCACTCTCCAGATCGGGAGCGGCTACGCCGGCGAGGGCGTAGAGTAACGTGGACAAAATGCTTGTCGAATTGGCCGCCACGGATAATAGCGCCAGTAGACCCCGCCGTCAAGCGCTAGGCGAACCGTCGCCAGTTCGGCCGCCTAACTAGCGAGCCAGCTCGTTAGCCAGGGCGGTGCGAGCCGCCCAGTAGCCGCACATGCCGTGCACCCCGCCGCCCGGGGGAGTGGCCGAGGAGCAAATGTAAATGCCCTCGGCCGGGGTGGCGTAGGGGGTGAGGCTGGCCGTGGGACGGGCGAAGAGCCGGCGCCAGTCCCGCACCCCGCCGTTGATGTCCCCACCCACGAAGTTGGGGTGCTCGCGCGCCAGCTCGGCCGCCGCGCGCGCCGACTTGGCCAGGACGAGATCGGTAAAGCCGGGGGCGAAGCGCTCGATCCGCGTCTTTATCAAGTCACTCACATCCCTTGTGGAGACACTGGGCACGTGGCAGTAGGCCCAGAGGGTGTGCCGGCCGGCCGGGGCGCGCGAGGGATCGAAGAGGCTGGGCTGAGCGACGATGACGAAGGGGCGCTCGGCGTGCTGACCCTGCCAGGCCGCGCGTTCGGAGGCGGCAATCTCGGCGAGGGTGCCTCCGACGTGCACGACGGCGGCCTGGCGGCAGGCCGCCGCCAACCAGGGCACGGGGCCGGCCAGGGCGTAGCCCACCTTGCAGACGCCCGGCTCGTAACGGTAGCCCGCCAGCCGTCGCCGGTAGGCGGCCGGCAGCTCGGCGCCGACGACGGCCAACAACGGCCGGGGCGTCAGATCGAAGAGCACGGCCCTGGCCGGCGGCAGGTCGGCGAGGGACGACACCGGCGCGTTCGTCTCCACGATCCCACCCAGCTCGCGCAGGTAGGCCGCGAGGGCAGCGGCGAGGCCTTGGCTGCCGCCCCGCACGAGCGGCCAGCCGGCGGCGTGGGCGGAAAGCGCGACCACCAGGCCGAAGGCGGCACTGAGCGGCTCCGCCAGGGGCAGCGTCGAGTGAGTGGCCAGGCCGGCGAAGACGGCCCGGGCCGGCTCCCCCCGACCACCACCGCGTCGTACTGCTTGTCGCCGGGCACCCTGGATCTCCTACCCCCTGACGATGCCCTGGCCTTTGCGTGGCAGAACCGCCGGCCGCGGGAATCGTCCATGGCCCTGCGGGCGAGCAACGGAAACGAGAATGGCGGTGCCACGTCTTGGACTGCGCAGGCTTGCCTGCGCTTTTGAAGGCGGCGGCAAGCCGCCGCACTCCATATTGGCTTTGCCCCCGCCACAACGCCGGTCGCCCCCTATGTCCACTCAGCAAATGCCAGTCTCCATAGGAATCGTGGCCGTCGTAGTCCCCAGGCACACATCCTAGCGCGCCGGCAGGGAAGCGAGGTAGCGTAAATGGCCGTCAATTCCGTGTCGTCGAACTTGCCGATGGTCTGCCAGGGCATCGGCGGCTGGAGCTGCTGTCCCGAGGGGCGGGCGCCGGTGCGCATAGCCGTGATGAATTGATCCGCGGACCAGGCGCGCACGGAACTGAGATTGGGCCCCTCGGGGTAGGACGGGCTGACCTTGCCGTCGAGGTACTCACCGTGGCAGCCCCGGCAATCCGTCAGGCCGATGATGTTGCCGATCACGATGCCTACCTCCAGATCAGCAATCCGCGCTCTACTTGACTGTAACTGAAGTGGGGGTAGTCTCCCAAGTACCCTGGCACCAGGAGATGGGACTTGGGCGTTCCTGCCTCGACAGCAGGCACAGGGCGAGGCGTTCTCACGGCGGTCGAGGCCCAGATGGGGCGCTGGCCGGCTAGAGAGGGAACCGGGATCGGCGGACTTACGAAAGTCAATATCATAATCGGGTAATGGCGCGGCATGCCGTTACCCCATCAAGGCGCTAGCGATCATCAGTCCGCACGACAAACAGGGGGGAGGCCCCGAGCTCGCAATAGGGCGCTCACTTGCCCCTGCGGCCAAGGGGTTCGCGCGACCGTGCCAAGACGAGGCCCGGGGTGCCGGTTGGCACCCCGGGCCTCGCTAGTTGGAAGGCGAATACCGAGACCTAGGGTCTGCTCGCAGTAGGGTTCTGTGCGACCGTAATGGAGGGAGGATTGACCTCGTTATCCGAGGACGCGTACTTAGCCCCGGTCTTAGCGATGTTGGTCACCATGAAGGTCACGCTCGTTACCTTGGTCGAGATGTTGGTCTTCTTCACCTGGCAGGTGCCATTGGTGCCTGTGGTGCATGACGCCGTTCCGGTCACGCCGCCGCTCCAGCTGCCACTGACCTCTGCCCCGTCTACCAAGGCACCATTGGCATCCTTCACCGTGATGGTCACGGTGGCCGTCCACTTGTTTCTGGCCACGGCGCTGCCGGTGGCGCTGAGCGCGGCGAGATGGAGAGCGACCGGTTCAGGCGCCGACCCGGAGATGGCCGCGGCCAGGTCGAGCGTGCCACCTGTGGCAACCTTGCCGGAGAGGGCCGGTAGTGGGCGCGCGGTGGAGAGAATGCGGTCGCGCACTTCCGCCATGGTCCAGGTCGGGTACTTGCCCCAGATGAGGGCCGCGGCGCCCGCGACGTGCGGCGTGGCCATCGACGTGCCGGAGTAGTATCCGTAGGTGTTGCCAGGGGTTGTGCTCAGAATGTTTTCGCCCGGCGCTCCAATGTCCACGCTGGTGAGACCGAAGTTGGAGAAACTTGCCAGTCCGTCAGTGCTGTTGATGGCCGCTACGGCAATTACGTTGTCGGCGCGGCAGCCAGCCGGATAGAACGGTCGCGAGTCGTTGTTACTGCTGCTATTGCCGGCAGCGGCCACGAAGATGTGCCCCTTGGTGCCAGCATTGGCTACTGCGTCACAAAGCGCGGTGGGATAGAAGATGCTGGCGTAGCCCCAGCTGTTGTTTGAGACCTTGACCCCTCGATCCACGGCCCAGTTGAGCGCCGCGATCGCATTGCTCGTGGAGCCAGAACCGCCGCTGTCCAGGAACTTGAGCGCCATTATCTTGACGTGCCAGTTGACCCCGACGACGCCGATACCGTTATTCCCCACCGCGCCGATGGTGCCCGCAGTATGCGTCCCATGGCCGTTGTCGTCGTAGGGGTCAGAAGAGTTAGTGATAAAGTTCCAGCCCTTGTCGGTCCAGACATTGGCCGCCAGGTCGAGATGTTTGTAGTCGATGCCCGTGTCGATGTCGGCGACCACGAAGTTAGGGTCGCCAGTAAAGGTGTCCCAAGCCAGGGGGGCCTTGATGTTCGTCATGCCCCAAAGGCTACCGTAGGACGGGTCGTTGGGCGTGACCAACGACTGGACGATATAGTCCGGCTCGGCGTACTCGACGGAGGGCAGATGGGAGAGGATGTCGATGGCCTTCTCGACGCCGATGGCGCCGACGGGCAGGCGCAGGTTCTCCAGGCCGGGCACGATAGAATACTCGCGCGCCAGCTGGCCCTGCACGGCGGCGCGGGCGTTGGCCTTGTCGGCCGCCGGGGTGTCGGCCTTGAACTTGACCAGCAGGGAATCCGAGGCGTACTGGGCCGCCGGGTCCTGGGGCGCTGTACTGGCGCCGGCGGGGCCGACCGAGGCGACAAGCGAGGCCAGAACGAGCACGATGGCGAGGGAGAAGCGAAGGGGCGCGTGTAAATAACGAGACATAGACCAACCTCCGTGGGGCAACATTGAGAGCGCCGGAGCCGTCTTGACTGCCTCCGCGGCAGCGCGGCCGTTGCTCGGCAAGAACGGCCCAGGACAACGGGATTGGTATCTGGATTGAGAATACCCCCAACCATTGGTAATAGCAAGAGGTAAAGGCCTCGTGAACCGAGAATATTACCCCTAATGCTCATTTGTTTACAGGCCTGCCAGCATCTGCCAGAATTGGCCCGACCGCACGGCAGAGGGACGTAAGGAGGGAGATTTGCAGGACGGCGAACGCGAGCGCTACCGCTACTTCCTCAAGGACAGCATTCGCCTGGCGATTGATTTCTCGCAAACGGCGCAGAGCCGCGGCCTGCCGGCGCCGCCGGTGGAGAAGCCGCCCGCCCCCGGCGCGCCGCGAGTGGCTTTGCCCAAGCCCGGGGAGTGGCAGGGCATCGGCAAGGTCGACCTCAGCGAGGCCATCGCCGCCCGCCAGAGCCTGCGCCGCTTTCGGGCCGAGCCGCTCAGTCTGGACGAGCTGGCCTACCTGCTCTGGGCGACGCAAGGCGTGCGCTCGCACCCCAACGTCTGGACCACCTTTCGCACCGTGCCCTCGGCCGGCTGCCGCCACGCCTTCGAAACCTACGTTTGCGCGCTGAACGTGGCGGGGCTGGAGGAGGCCGTCTACCGCTACCTGCCGCTGGAGCACGAGCTGGTGCGCGAGCAGCAGGTGGAGTATCTGGGGGACCGCCTGGGCGCCGCCGCGCTGGGGCAGACGTTCGTCGGCCGGGGGGCGGCAACCTTCGTCTGGTCGTGCCTGCCCTACCGGATGGAGTGGCGCTACGGCCTGGCGGCGCACAAAGTGATCGCCGTCGACGCCGGGCACGTCTGCCAGAACCTGTACCTGGCCTGCGCGGCGGTGGGCGCGGGGACCTGCGCCGTCGCCGCCTACCACCAGGACAGGCTGGACCGCCTGCTGGGGCTGGATGGCAAGGACGAGTTCGCCATCTACCTGGCGCCGGTGGGCAAAGTCTAGGGCTACTGAAGGCCGACGCGGGGGCCCGCCGTTTCAGCCTCGTTCTTACTTCTTGCCCCAGTTGGAGAGGGCCGGCGGCAGGGTAATCTGCTCGGCCTCCCGGTAGGTGGGGACGCCCTCCGCGGCGAAGATACTGTCGATCTCGCCCTTGGTTTCGTCGTCCAGGCGCCAGCCGGCGGCGACGACGTTCTCCTCCACCTCGACCGGCCGGCGAATGCCCACCAGGGCCACGGAGACCGCCGGGTGGCTCAGCACCCAGGCGATGGCCAGCTGCGCCACCGACTTGCCGTGGCGGGCAGCCAGCGCCCGCAGCCGCTCCACGACCGCCAGTTCCTTGAGATAGTGCTCGCCGGTAAAGAGCGGCAGGCCGAAGGCCATGCCGTTGGAGCGCCAGTCCCAGTTCACGAACTTGGTGTCGGGCTTGAGGGCGCCGGCGAGCAAGCCGAAGCCGAGCGTGCCGTAGGACATGTAGCCGATGCCGTGCTCCAGGCAGTAGGGCAGGACCTTGGCCTCCATGCGGCGGTCGAACATGTGGTAGCCCACCTGCTGGGCGGCCAGACGGCCGGCTTGCTCGCATTCGGCCAGCATCTCGACCGAATAGTTGGAGACGCCGTACTCGCGAATCTTGCCCGCCTTCTTCAATTCCTCAAGCGCGCCGACCGTCTCGGCGGCAGGGGTGCGGTGGTCGGGCCAGTGGATGAGGAGCAGGTCGACGTAGTCGGTGCCGAGGCGGGAGAGGCAGCCCTCGGCCTCGCGCAGGATGTGCTCGCGGCTGGCGTCGAGGCCCACCAGCTTGTTGCCCTCGAAGGCCAGGCCCAGCTTGGTGACGACGACCGCGTCCTCGCGGCGGGCGCCGAGGGCTTTCCCCAGGATCACCTCGGAGGTATGGGGGCCGTAGCCCAGGGCCGTGTCGTAGAGGGTGATGCCGTGGTCGAGGGCGTACTGGACGGCGTTGGTGGCCTCCGTCATGTCGATCTCGCCGTACTGGGTGCCACCCATCTCCCAGGTGCCGAAGCCGACGGCGGAAACGGTGAGGCTGCTGTCGCCGAGGCGTCGCTGTTCCATTGGCAGGAAGCTCCTTGTCGTGTTTGGGGCGGGCAGGGACCCGCCGTACTTATAGCATAGCGCCCGCGGGGCCGGGCGGCAATCGGGCTTACGGAGGGTTGTGATAGGATGAAAGAAGGAGTTAGGTCCAGCTGAGCCTCCCCGCTCAGCGAGGGCACTGTCAGGAGGCGCGTCTGGTGGCAGGAAAGGCGATGTTCTTGATCCGGGTGCAGCCGGGCAAGGAAGAGGAGTTCATCGCGCACTGGCAGAAGGAGCTGCCAGTGCTGAAGACGCACAAGGGCTTCCGCGCCCGCGAGTTGATCCGCGTGGTGCAGGGTGAGGGGGCCTTCGTGGTACTGTCGGAGTGGGACTCGCCCGCCGACTACCAGGCCTGGCGCGAGAGCGCGGAGAGGGCGCGAGTCTACGGCGAAGACCTGGCGCCACTCTTCGCCGGGGCGCCGGTCACCGGCATCGGCGAAGTGCTACCGCGGATGGAGTAGCAGGAGAAGAGGCGAACCCGCCGGCAGCACGCGTGCTGCCGGCGGGTTGAAGGTCACGGGGCTAGCGCCAGACTAGCGGTTGAAGGCGGGTCCGAAACCGCCGGTCCGCGCACCCAGGCCCTGGCCGGGCGTGGCGCTTTCGGGTTGCGCCTGGAAGCGATAGCCGGCGCCTTGCCGGCCCAGGCCTAGCCCGAGACCAGTGCCATCGGCCGGACCCATCGGGCCGACCTCGGTGCGCTCGACGGCGGTCTTGACCTGGGTCTGCATGCGCTCCAGCATCAGGTTCTGCTGCTCCTGCGTCAGCTTGCCATCCGTGACGAGCTGATCGAGCTGAGCCTGGCGCTGGGCGATGATCTTGTCGATCAAAGTGGCCTCGTCCACATTCTTCTCCTGGGCAATCTGCGCCAGGCTCTTGCCGGCTTGGCGCTCGGCCCGCAGCTGCGCCTGGTCAATCCCCAGTATCTGGGCCACGGACTTGGAGCCGCCCCAGCGCGGGCCGCCCTGAGCCACGTTGGCCGCCTGCCCCGCGCCGAGAGTGCCGACCTGAGCCACGGGCGCCGCGCCGACCGAAACGGCCCCACCGAGAAGCAACAGCAAGCCAGCCGCCCCACTAACCAAGAACTTCCTGCGAGTCATCGTATCTACCTCCGCTTTATCTTCTGGCGGGATCTCTTCCCGTCCTCGCTTGTAAGAATAGGGCCCAGGTTTGGAGGATCTGCCGCAAGGAGGTAGATGTTGTGTGGAGATGCGGCCCGCGTGACTTCACAACTCGCCCGCCTGGCCTCAACGGTTCGGTGGCGTCCCCGCACGGAAACGGATGCGACCCGCCGGACAATGAAGCTTGCGCGACATACCCCCGGGGGGTATAATAAAGTCGTTCGGCGCCGCTACTGCCTGCCGGCCAATAGCAGGCCGGGTGATCAGCCGGACACGAGGAACAAGTCTGGAGGGGCTCCACCGTGGACGAATTCGAGGTCTTCTTTCCGGGCGGCAAGAAGGTGGCCGCCAACTATCGCGGCTTCACCATCGAAACCGATCAGCCGTTGCAGGGCGGCGGCGACAACACCGCGGCGTCGCCGTTCGAGCTGTTTCTAGCCTCGCTGGCGACCTGCGCCGGCTTCTACGTACTCAGGTTGCGTACACTAAAGGCGTCAAGTCGTATGCTAGCATCTATGTCATAGCGTGGTTCGCGCCCTGCGGGCCAGACCGTCACCCGCACGCCCAGGGCCAACAGCGCCATCCGTTTGTGTTCGTAATCCGCATTCGCTAGATTGGCTGCCACCTGCCGGCACCATACCTGCAGGTCCGCCAGGCGGGCTTGCGCGACCTCCCAGGCAGCACGCCGTCGCAGTACGTTCTCCCGCTCGCCCTGCAACGACTTATGCTGCTTCCCTTTCGCCGCTAGCAACTCACGGATAGCCATGGCCCCGGTGGAATCGGCGTCTAGCTGGGCAAGGTTAGTGACTAGGTTCCGTTCCTCTCTGGCGACGGCAGCCAGGACTCGCTCGACTGCGGCTAGGTCGCCCTCGATAGTGGCATCGTCATGCATCTTCTTGGCAAGCTCGGCCTCTATTAGCTCGGGGTGCAACAGGTAGGCCATAACGTCTTGCCAGACGCTGTTGTCTAGCCGCTTGGTGGAGATTGACGGGCGGTGCGGGCACTTTTCCTCCCCCGGCTCGCCGCCAGGGCAAAGGTAACGGTTGTCACAGTCCCGGCGCGTGTTGAGACGCATCGGCCTGCCGCAAGTGGCACAGAAGACAAAGCCAGCACGCAGTAGGTAGTTCTCAGGCTGCAGACAGCGCCGCGCGGCCGTTTCCTTGTTGTAGGCCAGGCGAGCTATTGCCGCTTCCTGCAAGGTAGCATCCACTAGCATCGGAACGTCCGGCAGCGTTACCCATTCCTCTGCTGGCCGCACGACAACATGGCGTCCGTCCTGCCCGTTGTCAAAAGGCGCCCACTTGTGGCGGAAACTGCCCGTTTTGCCAGTGGAATAGATCGGGTCGCGGACAATCTCTATGATTGTGGCGCGCCGCCATAACTGCTTGCCGCCCGGAGACGGTACGCCCTCGGCAGAGAGACAATCGACTATGCGCCTGACAGGCACCCCTGCAGCCACGTCCGAGAATAGTCGCCGCACAATTGGCGCCGTCTGTTCGTCTACCAGCAGCCGGTTCTTCTGATGCGGTCGCGGGTCATCCCAGCAGTAGCCGTAGCGAGGCCTCGGCCCAGGCAGAGGGCGCCCGCCCTGTGCTCTTGCGACCTTGCCCCGCCGCGTGCGTTCCTGAATCTTAGTATGCTCTACCTTGGCAGCGTAGCCGCGCACAAAGCGAATCAGCTGGCCCTCTGGCGAGTCGTCTAGCACCTCACTTACAAAGTCAACGCCTACGCCCGCATGGTCGGCCTCAGAGAGCACAACGCCCAGGTGGACGGGATCACGGGAGAGTCGGTCAATCGCATAGGCTACGATCATGTCAACGGCCCGGCGCCGCGCCGCTTCGCGAAGTAAAGAAAGCTGCGGCCGGTCCCATAGTTCGCTGCCGGTAAAGACTTCACGGTAGACCTGCGGCTCATCGACTGTGTAGCCATGCTCAGCCGCGTACTTGCGGCAGGCCTCTTCCTGTGTCTGCAGGCTCGTGCCCTCTTGCTCCTGGCCCGACGTAGAAACGCGGCAATAGATGGCCGCTCGCTTCGATTGGCTGTCGTTCATGATTGCCCTCACTCTCTGACACCCTGGCCGGTAAACTCAATGCTCAGCGGGTCCACCTCCAGCACCTCGCCCAGCTTGCGAAGCACTGAATACCGTGGCCGCTTCGTCTTGCCGCTCTCCATCTTGTAGATGGCGCCAGACGACAGGCCAATCTGCCGGGCTAGTTCCTCTTGCGTCAAGAGCTTTCGCTCGCGCAACTCTCGCAATGTAGCCAACGTATCACCTCCACGCTGGCGCCATATTATCAGATTCCTAGCCCAAGGACAATACCCTATTGACTGTATACTAGTATAGTGTACTAGTATTGCGGTATGTCAATAATAGGGAAGGGCGCCCGGTTCCCGCCTGTCAGCAAGACGCCGGACGCCCAAAACCCACCCGAAGGAGGGCAAGAGCATGCTACCCCAAGAGCAGCCCAGCGCACAACCCTGGCCCCGCTGTACTCGTTGCGGGGCAACCGTCGGCCTCGTGGCAACGTACCTAATCAGCGGCGACGTTGCCCACGTCAGCGATTGGCGGTGCAGGGATGAGAACGCCTGCCGCGAGCGTCAAAGCAAGGTTAGTAAGATTCAGAAAGCCGCGTCTCCGCCGCCTCCGCTGCCTTGCCCTTGGCTAGCAGCTCGCTCCTACGCTGGCCGCCCTTGCGGCCTATGGCCACGAAGTGCTCATGGCCGTACTTGGCCGTCAACACATCGGCGCCTTTCTTGCCGTTCGCGCAGTAGAACTCGTGGCCGTGCCGCTCGGCAGTCTTGTTACCACCACGCCGGCCCATCTCGCGCATGGTCAGATTACCATCGCCCATCCTTGCCACCGCCTGCTATGTTAGCTAGCGAGCAGTATAGCACGCCTGCAATAGGCCGAAAGGTTGCCTCGGCAGAAGCAAGAAACACCGCCCTTGCCTGCGCGTGGCCTGACAGCGGCCTGTGTAGCGGCACAGGGGTAATGAGAAAGACCTTTCGCTCATTTCGAGGGCCTAGAATCGCCCTAGAATGAGCCTGCCGCTTCGCCTTCGGCAACCGTCGCGGCCACATCACCGGGGAAGGGATGCGCCATTCCCGCAACTTGTAGGCGCCGCCTGTAAACCGGGGTTGCCAGCCAAGAGCGAAGTATCATCACGGTCTGTCCGCTGGGTTGACACCGCCCACGTTCGTAGGCGCTTACGACCTGCCGGCTAACGTACAGCAGTTGTGCCAGCTCTTGTTGTCGCAGCCCCAACGCTAGCCGTATGCCCCGCCAGTCAAGTACATTCTCCTGCCGCTTTGCTGCTTGCTCGGTCTCGCGCTCGGCTACCGTTCGCATACTTCGAGTGTACCACCGTGGCGCGGAGAATGGCCCAATTAGTTAACAATTCTCTCATTGTGTTCACTAGTCATAACTATGCCCACTGGCCAGGGCGCATGTGCTACTCAGTAGGGCTAGAGTTGCGGGATGGCAGAAGCATGCGGCCCGCGCGGAACGTGGACGCGAGTTATCGCAAGGGGGAGGAAAGTCATGTCCGGCTCGTCGTCTAGGCCGTCTTCTAGCCAATCGCTCAAGTCGATAATTGAGTCCAAAGTCTCACCTCTCCAACCGGCAAAAGCGGCGGCCGAAAGCCCCCTGCCCCGCGGCCGGCTAGGAGGATGGAACCGCGGGGGCAAGGGGCATACGACAATGGACACAGCGCTCTTGGCAGGTAGCTGCCCCCTCTACCGGCCGGATCGGCGA
>JAMCYS010000082.1 GCA_023473795.1 Chloroflexota bacterium
CCGCAAAGTGGCCGCCTAATGGCGGCACGAGAATGGTCCCTCCCAACATAACGGCGACTAATCGGCACAGCAGGCGGCAACCATCGTCCACTGCACCATTTCGCACCAGAAACTAGCCTAGCACATGGCTGCTCTCTTGACTATGCCAGGCGTCGGGCGCCTTCTGGGAGGTCGAGGCTTGACCGTTTGGTGTGAAACAAGGAAAAGGCTACTGTTTGACGCCTGTACCCTGGGCCAGAAGTCGTAGCGCCGGGCCTCCCTGCGGCCCCAGGGCCGCAGGACCCAGGGTGTGCCCGGCTCTGGTCGGTCTCTGGAGCAGCGCCGCCGGGGACGAGCCCCCCTGGCGGGGGACATGGCCCCGGCGCTACGTTCGGAACCCCCTCCACCCTCATTCCTGCCCGCAAAGTGCCAACTCACGCCAAGCGTCTCAGCCGGCAAGGCAAGAAGGCGCAGCCCCGTCACGAAGTAGGCTCGGCCCCTCTACTTGGCGCCGACCCGCAGCGTGTAGTCGGTCGGCCCGCCGACCGGGGTCACTTCCAGCAGGTAGGGCTGGCGGCGCGACAATGTGCCCGACCAGCTGGCGGCGCCGGCGCTCGCCGGTACTATCTCCTGCCCGTCGTCCAGTCCGCGCAGCGCCAATGTCGCCCGGCCCTCGCTCGCCTCCAGGCTCACGGTAAGTTTCTGGCTCGCCTCCCCGGCCAGGAGGTAGTGGGCGGGTTGCCCTGCCGGCAATTGTCGCTGCAGAGTGCTAGCTCCCCCGCCGGGGGTCAGGGCTATGTCCTCCGGGATGATTACGTCGAGTCCGAATTGAGTCGCCTGGCCGCGGGCCGCGACTGTGATCAGGTAGTCCTGGCGAGTGGGCAGCACGCCGTACCAGCTTGTGGCACCGGCCGCCGGCCGCAGCAGCGAGGTGTCGTCGTCCCAGCCGGATGCGCTCAGGTACACGTCCGGCGCGGAGGCCTGCAGATCGAGGATCATCGTCTGCCTGGCAAAGACGGTGAGCACGTATTCTCTGATCTGCCCGGCGGCGATCTGGCCGCTCGCCGAACCGGCCGTGCCCATGTAGGGGAAGGTGATCCGCTCGGGAGCGCTGAAGAGAAGTCCCGCCACGCCCGCGGCGCGGTCGCGGGCGCAGGCCAGCTTGAGATTGTAGCCCGGCGAGTCATTGCGCGCGGGGGTGGCACCTTCCGCGGGCCAGCTGGCGTCGAGCAGGCACAGCACCCCGCCCTTGCGGTAGGCGCTGGCGCTGCGCCCGGGTTGGGCGTTGCGGTAGCGGGCGTCCTCCTGCCACTCCTGTCCGCCGAGCAGCTTGCCCACCGCCTCCGCCGGTCTTACCGTGGGGACGCTGCCCGGCCAGCTGGCCGCCAGCTGGCAGCCGCTGCCCTTTTCGCCGCTGCTTGGATCCAGAAACGGTCCCTCGCTCGCCTTGAGGTCCACCCCCAGCACCGCTCCCACGGCCCCTGCCAGGCGGCCGCAGGCGTAGGGGGTGTAGATCGAGGGGGCCCGCACGGCCGTGCGCACGGCAAGCGTCGCCGAAGCCGTAGCGACGTACTTGCCGTCCTTGGCGGCCACCGTGGCCCTCTCCACGGTCCAGGTCGCCCCCTGTTTGGGGTCGCCCAGCAGCATCACCTTGTTGGCGTCGTTGGCTGCGCCCGAGGCGCAGGAATAGCTGATGCGCTTGCCCTCCACCAGGCCGGTTGCCCCCGGCAGCAGGTTGCAGACGGTCTCGTCCTCCAGCTGCAGAAGCCAGGCGCTGTCCATCTTCTCGGCAATCAGGTCCGGGCGGGGCAGAGGCTGGCTGAGTTGAACCAGCACGCCCCGCTCGCCGGTCAGCGGGTTGGGGTTGCAGACGAGCGAACCCGGTTCGAGCACGAAACATGGCTCGAGGCTGCGGCCCTCCGCCTCGCAACGCCAGGCGGCCCGGCTGGGCACGACCAGCGAGTTGGTCCAGCAGGCGGCGACGATGGCCTCTCCGGCGGGGCGCTCTGGCACGTAGTCGACTACCTTCGTGGCGCTAAGGGCGCTCGCGCTCGGCGGCACGGTCGACCGGGGGGTGGTGGGGGGCTCGGTCGGAACGGCCGTCGGCAGCGCGGCCTGGCTGGTGGCAGGGAGGGTCCTCGTCGTCGCCGGCGTTGGCGTCAGCCGGCCGTCGCCGGTGGCGACACAGGCCGCCAGCAGCGCCCCGGCCAAGGCTAGCAACAGCCATGCCGGGCCGGTGGCAAACGGCCCCTTACCCCTTGTCACCTGCTCTCGCCTCACCCCGCCGTGCCTGCTCTGCCCGTCCTTGCCGACCAGAGCAGCATATCAGCTCCGCAGCCAGAGTTCCACGGCCGTTTCCAGCTGCCCTACGATCGCCAGGCGGTGGACGCCGGGCACCAGATACTGCCCGAACGCTAGACTGGCCGTCGCCTCCTGGTGGGGCCCGACGGTGAGGTCGACCTGCCCCAGATGGGCCTTGACGGTCTGCTCGGTGTTGTTGACCACCTGCAGCTTCTGCTCCTCGCCGACCTTCTGGCAGCGAGGGGAGGGGACGTCGGGGTTGACCTGCACCACGGCGTAGGCGCCCTGGGTCTCGGCGCAGGCGCCCGCCGTCGGCTCCACGCTGTCCGGCAGCTTGAGACTGGCGGGCGTGACGGCGCCGGCCGTGGCCGCGCAGCCAGTCAATGCCAGCACCAGTACGATCGTCATCGCCAGAAGTCTCTTCATGTCTCCCATCTTCAGCCTCGTTATCTGCCATTGCCGCCGTACTACTCGGCGGTCTTTCCCGCGTCCGCTGATGCCACACGCTATTTGTAGTTCAGGTTGCCGCCTGGCGCATCCGCGAAACCATCTATCTTGGCCGGCGCGGGCCTAACTGTTTTCAGTTACTTCCACCCCTGCGATCCCTTAGCCCGGAATACCACTACCTGTACCGCAGGATGCCCCTCTTCTGTAATGTGCGGCAGCGCCCCGCCGGCTACCCTTCAATCTAGCAGGAGCACCGAGATCGTGGTCTCTCGACTGGAACAGGGGGTCAGAAGGATGCCAGACAAGCACTATGCGGCGCAGGCGCCAAGGTCGATGGGCGGGCCCAGGCTGCCCTATCTGCCCGGTCTCGATGGCCTGCGCGCCTTGGCCGTCATCGTCGTGCTGCTTTACCACGCCGCCGTCAGCTGGCTGCCGGGCGGCTTCCTGGGCGTCGAAGTCTTCTTCGTCATCAGCGGCTACCTGATCACCTCGCTGCTCCTGGCCGAGTGGCACCAGAACGGTCGCATCGACCTGGTGGGGTTCTGGCTGCGCCGCGCCCGCCGCCTGCTGCCGGCGGCCGTTTTCCTCGTGATCGCGACCCTGGCCTATGCCGCGGTCTTCCTGCCCTGGGAGCTCTCCGGCCTGCGCGACGACGCCCTGGCCGCCTTCGCCTACGTGACCAACTGGTACCTGGTTTTCGACCACCAGTCCTACTTCCAGGCGGTGGGCCGGCCCTCGCTGCTCCGCCACCTCTGGTCGCTGGCCGTGGAGGAGCAATTCTACCTGCTCTGGCCACTCCTCTTCGTCCTCGGTCTGCGCCGCTGGGGCCCGCGCCTGCTGCTCGGCGCTGTGCTGGCCGGCGCCCTGGGCTCCAGCCTCTTGATGGGCCTGCTGTATCAGCCCGACGTCGACCCCTCGCGCCTTTACTACGGCACCGATACCCGCGCCGCCGGTCTGCTGGTCGGCGTCGCTCTGGCCTTCGTCTGGGTGCCCGGCCACACGCCCGTCCGCTGGCAGCGCCTGCCCTTCGACCTCGTCGGACTCGCCGCCTTCGGCGCCCTGGTCGTCTGCGGTCTGCGCCTGGCGGAGTACGACCCCTTCCTCTACCACGGCGGCTTCGCCCTGGTCGCCCTTGCCACCGCCGCCGCCATCGCCGCGGTTGTGCACCCACGCGCCCGGCTCTTCGGGGCCGTGCTCTCCTGGAAGCCCTTGCGCTGGCTCGGGACGCGTTCCTACGGGCTTTACCTCTGGCACTGGCCAATCTTCAGCCTCACCCGACCGCAGCTGGACCTGCCCCTGGATGGCTTGCCGCTCTTGGCCCTGCGCCTGGGGGCGACGCTCCTTCTCTCCGAGCTGTCTTATCGCCTGGTTGAGACCCCGATCCGTACCGGTGCCCTGGTGCGGAGCTGGCGTGCCTACCGCCGGACGAGCGGCAGGCGTCACCTCTGGCAGGGCCTGCGCTGGGCCGCCAGCGCCGCCACGGTCGCCGCGCTCACCGTCACCCTGAGTGTCTCCGTGGCCAACGCCCAGCCCCCGGCTGCGCCCTCCTACCTGGCCGCCTCGTCGATCAACACCATCGAACTGGCCCCCCGGCCGGAGGCGACCGTTATCCTCGCCGCACCGACGGCGACGCCCCAAGCCACGCCGACCGCCCTGGCGCCTGCCGTGCCGATGGCGACGCCCGCAGCTCCCACGACTACTGAAGAGGAGGCCACTGCCACGCCGTTGCCGACGGGCATGCCGGCCGGGCCCACGGCGACTGCAGCTGCTACCGCCAGCCCGACCCCGGCTCAGCCGGCACCGCCCGCTCCCCGGCCGGGCACGCTGCCCGCGTCCTTGGACGGTGAAAGTCGCGGGGGCAGGGTCACCGCCATCGGCGACTCGGTGCTGCTGGGCGCTAACGAGGCCCTGCGGGGCGCGCTCGGTCGGGTGGAGATAGACGCCGCCATCGGCCGTCAGGTCTACACGGCCGTCGACATCCTGCGTGCGCTCGCGGCCAACGGCCAGTTGGGTGACGTAGTGATAATCCATCTGGGCAACAACGGCACCTTCAGCGCCCGCCAGTTCGACGAGATAATGAGCCTCGCCGGCGACTCCCGGCGCGTGGTCTTCGTCAACGTCAAGGTCCCCAGGCCGTGGGAGGCCTCGGTGAACGCCACTCTGGCAGAGGGCGGGCAGCGCTACGCCAACGCGACCATGGTAGACTGGCACTCGGTCGGCGGCGCTCAGCCGGAGCTCTTCTGGGACGACGGCATCCACCTACGGCCTGAGGGCGCCCGGGTCTACGCCAACC
>JAMCYS010000009.1 GCA_023473795.1 Chloroflexota bacterium
GGGGGCTGGGCTGGCTCCTGCCCTACCTGGGGCCATCGTTCGTCGCCTCGGTGGCCTACATGGACCCCGGCAACTTCGCCACCAACATCCAGGGCGGCGCCAAGTTCGGCTACACGTTGCTCTGGGTGGTCTTCGCCAGCAACCTAATGGCCATGCTCATCCAGTCGCTCTCCGCCAAGTTGGGCATCGCCACGCGACAGAACCTCGCCGAGATGTGCCGGGAGCAGTTCCCCAAGCCGGTGGTCTACGCCATGTGGGCCATTTCGGAGGTCGTGGCCATGGCCACCGACCTGGCGGAGTTCCTGGGGGCGGCGGTCGGCTTTCAACTGCTCTTCGGCATGCCCTTACTGGTGGCCGGCATTCTCACCGGCGTGATTACGTTCCTCATCCTGGGACTGCAGCGCTACGGCTACCGGCCCTTGGAGGCAGTCATCACCGCCCTCATCGGCGTCATCGCCGTAACCTACCTTATCGAGACGGTGCTGGGTCGCCCGGACTGGGGCCAGCTGGCGGCGGCGGCCGTGCGGCCCAGTTTCGCCGGGCCGCAGAGCGTGGTGCTGGCCGTGGGCATTCTGGGGGCGACGGTGATGCCGCACGTCATCTTTCTGCACTCGGCCCTCGTGCAAAATCGCATCCCGTCGCCCACGCCGGCGCTGGCCAAGCGGCTCTTTAACCTGGAAGTGATCGACGTCGTTCTGGCCATGGGCGTTGCCGGTCTGATCAACGCCGCGATGCTGGTGATGGCGGCGGCCACTTTCCACGCCAGTGGCCGCTCCGACGTGGCCGACCTGCGGACGGCGCACGAGACGCTGCGACCGCTTCTGGGCGACCTCTCCAGCTCGCTCTTCGCGCTCTCGCTGCTGGCCGCGGGGCTCTCCTCCTCGGCCGTCGGCACGATGGCCGGACAGGTGGTGATGCAAGGCTATCTGCGCCGGCAGATCCCGCTCTGGGTTCGTCGCGGCGTAACGATGGCCCCGGCCTTGATCGTCATCGGGCTGGCGTTCGACCCGACCCAGGTGCTGGTGTTCAGCCAGGTCGTGCTCAGCTTCGGCATCCCCGTTGCGCTAGTGCCGCTGGTGATGTTCACCTCCCGGCGCCAGGTGATGGGCGAAATGGTCAACCGCCCCCTCACGACGGCGGCAGGCTGGCTCGTGGCCGCGATCATCGTGAGTCTGAACGGCTACCTACTGTGGCAGACGTTCGCCGGAGGGCTGTAATGGACAATAACCTTCCCGCTCCCGCCCACTTCATCGTCGGGCTCGACGGCTCCCGTCTGGCGGAGAGCGTGCTGCCGGCGGTGCGCGACCTGGCCAAGGCTCTGCAGGCGCGGGTGACGCTGGTCCACGTGCTGGAGACGCAACCGCCCGCCACGGTGCACGGCGAGCCTCACCTGACTTCCGCTGCCGCGGCGCAAACCTATTTGCAGCGAGTCTCCCAGCGCCTGGCCGACGAAGGCGTAGACGTGTCTACCCACGTGCACGACGACCCCCAGCGCGACGTGGCGGCGGGCATCGTCCTGCACGCGGCCGAGCTGAACGCCGACCTGATCGCGATCTGTGTCCACGGCAGGGGAGGCGGCCTGCAAGACTGGCTGGTGGGGCGCACCGCTCAGCGAGTGATCGCCCTGGCGAATCGGCCGGTGCTGGTGGTGCCGCTGCACGCCAAGGGCGACCTGGGCAACTACCGGCACCTGCTCTTCCCGGTGGACCAGTATGGCGACGCGCAGGCGGCTCTACCCCTGGCCCGGCGCCTGGCCGAAGCCACTCGCGCCGAGGTGTTTCTGGTAACGGTGGTGCCAACCGCCGGCACCATGCCCGGCGATGCCGGCGCGGCCTCGGTCTTCCTACCGCACACCGCGGAATCGCTGCTGGCCTTCGCCGAGGATGAGGCCCGCGCCGTGCTCGAGCGCCTGGCCGGTGAGTTGGCCGACGCGGGAACGCAGGTGGTGGTGGATGTGCGCCGGGGAGACCCGGCGCGCGAGCTGCTGCAGGCGATCATCGCCTTCGCCGCCGATCTGGTGGTGATGTCGACCCACGCCCGAACCGGGTTGGATGGCTTCTGGGCCGGCAGCGTGGGCCCGCGGGTCGTCGGCTCCGCCCCCTGCCCGCTGCTTCTGGTGCCCATCCGGGAGTAGGTGGCGGGGGTGTGGGTTCCATGCAGGAGAACCTCCCTTCTGCTGGGGTCTGGGTCTCCAGGGTGGCGCCCATCGCGCGATGTCTCCCCCCGGTGCCGTAGGGGCGGGCGCGACGTGTCCCCCCGGTGCCGTAGGGGCGGGGCTCTGTACCCGCCCGCCTGGGCCCCGTAGGGCCCACTGCGGTGCTCTAGGCAGCGCCCCTGCGGGTGCGGCCGCTTGCGGGCCGGTACGGAGCCCGGCCCCTACGGGTTGTGCCCGTATGTCAGGGTCGGGCAGGCCCGGCCTGTCTTGTGCTACCATATGGGTCAGATGGGCCGCCAGCCCGGGCGGTCGGGAAGGAGGCAGAGATGGCGGACACCCAGCAGGTACCGCTCTACCGCAAGATCGTCGTGCCGTTCGACGGCTCGTCGGGGTCGATAAGCGCTCTGCGACGCGGCCTGGCCATTGCCAAGGAGCAGGGCGCGGAACTCATTTGCCTCAGCGTGGATGAAGCCCTGCCGCGCTACGCCCCTGGCGTAGGCCAGGTGGACCAGGATGAGTCAGCCGAGCGGGCCTACTTCGAGGAACTGTGGGGACAGGCGCGGGGGATGGCGGCCGTGGCGGGGGTCGCGATCAAGACCGAGGGCGTGGAGGGGCACGCGGCGCACGCGATTCTGCGCTTCGCCGCCGAAAGCCAGTGCGACCTGATCGCCATTGGCCACAGCGGCCGCACCGGGGTCTGGGGCACGCTTCTGGGCTCCACCGCTGCTCGGGTTGTCGACCAAGCCACCTGCGACGTGCTAGTGGCTCGCTGAGAGCGAGTACCACCACCGAGGACCCGAGACCGGACTGGACACTGAACCACCGAGACACAGATAGCACCGAGACTGGAACACAAGAGGTTTGTCTAACTTCCCCTTTATCTTCGCTCTGCTCTCGGTGTCTCGGTGGTCAAATTACCCGGTCCTAACTTGCCTTCCGGTTTCTAGTCTCGGTGCTGTCGGTGGTAGTCCCCGTGCCGCCGTTGGCCTAGCCGGCCTCGGCCAGCGGCAGCGGGCGGCCCTTGTCGCCGAGTAGCGCCTGTAGTTGCCCGCCCTCGAGGGTCTCTTGCGCGATCAGCAGCTCGGCTATCTGCGTGAGCGCTGCCTGACGCTCCGACAACACGGCCTGCGCCCGCTGGCTGGCTTCTTCCAGCAGCGCCCGCACCTCCTGGTCGACTAGATAGGCGATCTCGTTGCTGTACTCGCGCTGCTCGCCGTACTCTGCCGGGTAGGGCGATTCCTCTGACCCTGCCAGGGCCACGGGACCTAAGCGCTCGCTCATGCCGTAGACCGTCACCATTCGCCGCGCCAGCTGAGTAGCTCGCTGGATGTCGTTGCTGGCGCCGGTGCTCATCTCGCCAAAGACGCGCTGCTCGGCGGCGTGCCCGCCCAGGGCCCAGGCCAGATTGTCCTTGAACTCCGAGCGGGTGAACAGGTTGCGGTCCTCGGTGGGCAATACCCGGGTGTAGCCACCGGTGGCACCGCGCGAGACGATGGATATCTTAGCCACGGGGTCGACGTGCGGCAGGGCGTGGGCGACGAGGGCGTGGCCGGCCTCGTGGTAGGCGGTGATGGTCCGTTCGCGCACGCTGATGATGTGGCTCTTGCGCCTCGGGCCGGCGATGACCCGGTCGATGGCCTCGGCAAGATCCTGGCGGCCGACGGTGAAGGCGTCGCGCCGGGCGGCCAGCAGGGCCGCCTCATTTAGCAGGTTCTCAAGGTCGGCGCCGGAGAAGCCCGGCGTCTGGCGGGCCACCGTATCGAGATCGACCTCCTCGGCCAGCGGCTTGCCGCGCGCGTGGACTTGCAGAATGGCCAGCCGGCCTTTTTGATCGGGTAGGCCGAGCATGACCTGGCGGTCGAAGCGGCCGGGGCGCAGCAGAGCTTTGTCCAGCACGTCGGGGCGGTTGGTGGCCGCGATCACGATGACGTTGGTGTGCGTATCGAAACCGTCCATCTCCACCAGAATCTGGTTGAGCGTTTGCTCGCGCTCGTCGTTGCCCGAACCCAGGCTACCACCGCGGTGCCGCCCCACGGCGTCGATCTCGTCCACGAAGACGATGCAGGGCGAGTTGCGCTTGGCTTGTTCGAAGAGGTCGCGCACGCGGGCCGCGCCCACGCCCACGAACATCTCCACGAATTCCGAGCCGCTGATCGAGAGGAACGGCACGCCCGCCTCTCCCGCCACCGCCCGGGCCAGTAGCGTCTTGCCGGTGCCCGGTGGGCCCACCATCAGCAGTCCCTTGGGCATGCGCGCCCCCAGGGCTGAGTACTTCTGGGGCCGCTTCAGGAAATCCACGACCTCGGCCAACTCCTCCTTCGCCTCGTCCACGCCGGCCACGTCGGCAAAGGTCGTCGCCGGCCGGTCGGCGACGATAAGGCGCGCCCGGCTACGGGCGAAGGCGAGGAGGCGCACCAAGCCCGATTGCTGTTCAGCCAGCGCCCTTCGTTTCGAAACGAAGGGCGCTGGCCTGAACAGCAATCGGGCTTGGCTGCGCCTCCTGGGGCTGCCAGGCGCGGCAGGTGAGCCAGAAAGCCGTCGGCTGGCGTACGGCCGATAGGTTCCTCTGCTGCCCGCTGGCGCCTGCCAGCGCCAGCGGGATCTTAGTGTCAGCGCCGGTGGCCGGCTCTGCCGGTCACCGCGAGCGGAGAAAGCGGCAGAAACAATCGTCGTGGCCGTGCCGGGTAGCTATCCCGGGGCAGCGGCCGAAGGC
>JAMCYS010000115.1 GCA_023473795.1 Chloroflexota bacterium
CCTCCTCTGGCAACGGGAGCACGACGGCGGTGAAGCGCGCCACGATATGTGCACGCGCGCGCGCCAGACGACGCAGGGCCGCGCCGAGGAGCGGAGCGGGCGAGCAACGGGAGCCTGGCTCGGCCGCGGCGCCGCCAGCCCCACCGCTCTGGTGGAGGCGCTGGCCGCCAGCGGCCCCACCACCAGGTCACGGGCGGTCGCGGAGCTGCAGCGCTCACGCGGCAACGTCTTCGTACAGCGCCTGCTGGCCGTGCAGCGAGAGGACGAGGACGAGGGGTTCGATCTGAGCCTACTGCCGCCAGAGCTGCGCGTGCCCCTCGGCCCACTGGATCTTTCGGCCACCACCAGCGCGGCGACGCTGGGCTACCAGCAGGGCCCGCTTTCGAGCCAGCTCGGTTTTGGCTACGGCGGGGACATATTCGCGCGCGCCGCCTACGGCGACTTTTCCGGCGGCCTCTCGGCGAACCCGGGGGCGGGGTCGGTGAACGCCAGCCTGGCCTACGGCAACCCGCTGCTGCCCATGCCGGCCGGTCTGTCGAGTTCGGTGTACGGTGCCGAGGCCGGCGCGCGCGGCGTGCTGGCGGGGTTGCCGGGCATGTTCCAGGACCCGCTCGGCGCCATCAGCGAGCAGAGTGGTAACATCAGCAGCATCGCGGGGACCGCCGGCATGCTTAGCGGCGTGGCCGGCGCCCAGGAGGGCTTCGGGGCCGGCGTACAGTTCGGCTACGACCCCGAGAAGTGGTCGCTGATGGCAGGGGCGCAGTATGTGTTCTAGCGAGCCCGCGCGGAGGTGAGGGCGATGGGGGAGAGAACTGCTGGTCTCAAGGCCAGCCACGATCAGGACTCGAGGGCGCGAGCCGGGCAGGCCAGACCGGCACGGGAGGAAACGCGCGCCAGCGCCTTCGCGGCGGCGTTGCGCTCGACCGGCGGCGGTGCGTTCGATCTGGGGGTCGCGCTCGAGGCGGCAAGCCCGTCGGCGCGCGCCGAGCTGCTGTCCGGCCTGCAACGCTCCCGTGGCAACGTCTATGTGCAGCGCCTGCTGGCCGCACAGCGACAGTTCATGGAAGAGGAAGAGGTGATGATGGACGGTGGCGGCGCCAGCGGGCCCATCGGCTTCGCCCTGCCTGAGGAGGATTACTGGGGCGGAGGGGCCGGTGCCTCTGGGTCCACCAACTCCAACCCGCTGGCACGAATCTGGAGTGGCGTCACCGGCGCCCAGTCGGAGTGGCGCGGCGGGACGCGGGGTGCCCTCAAGGCAGGGGTGTCCGCCTTGGGCGACGCCGCCTCGCAATACGGCGGAGGGGTACGCGGCGCCTTCGGCAGCCTGGTGGGTGGGTTGGGCGAGGCGGGCAGCGCGCTGTGGAACGGGGTGCCGGGCAGCGAAGGCGGGCTCGAAGAGGATGTGCTGGCCAGGCTTGGCGCCGCGGGCTCGGCGCTGGGTGGGGGCATCGGCGGCGCCGCCTCTCAGTGGGGCAGCGGTGTGATCGGAGCGGCGTCGGAGTTGTGGGGTGGCACACAGGATGTTGCCAGCAACCTCTGGGGGGGCGCGCAAGGAGCGGCCGGCGAGATAGGTAGCGCTGCCTCCGACATCTGGGACTACTTCACCTAGTAGTCGCGCGTTCGAGCTATGGGATCTATTCGCTAGCCGGGTCAGCACACAAGAATCGGACTTGGGGGGCGCGGACTGCGCCGGGGAGGGGGATGCGGTCTTGATCAGCGATCTGGACGAGGCGCTCAGACAGCTGCTGATTCAGCACGGCCCGCTGGACCCCGGGCAGGTGGACGTAAACTTCGACGTGCCCGATCGCGAGTGGTCGGCGGGGCTGGCCAAACCCGCCGTCAACCTCTACCTGTACGACATCCGCGAGAACCGCGAACTGCGCGAGACCAACTGGGTCACCGAGCGCCGTGCGGAGAACGAGGTGACGCGCCGGCGCGCGCCCGTACGTATCGACCTCTCCTATCTCGTGACCGCCTGGACTCGTGAGGTGGAGGACGAACATCGCCTCCTCTGGCAGGTTATGGCGGCTCTGTTCCGCAACCCCGAACTGCCGCCCGAGTTGCTGCAAGGCACGTTACGAAGCCAGGAGCGTCCCGTGCGCCTGGTCACCGCCCAGCCTGACGGAGTGCTCAAGGAGCCCGGGGACTTCTGGGCGGCGCTCGATAACCAGCTCAAACCCTCGGTTCACCTGCTGGCCACGGTAGAACTCGACCTCAGTCTCCTTACCGTGGCGCCCCCGGTCAAGACCGTGGTCTTGGGGACGAGGCAGGTGCGTGGGCGCCAGCAGCGCGAAGTGGAGGAATTGCCGGCGGCACGCCAGCAGACCGGCGTGCAAGTGGAGGAAGTGC
Organism: Chloroflexota bacterium; assembly: GCA_023473795.1. Taxonomy (GTDB): domain Bacteria; phylum Chloroflexota; class UBA6077; order FW602-bin22; family JAMCYS01; genus JAMCYS01. Next base: position 2,350 of record JAMCYS010000115.1, read on the forward strand.
AGCGTGCCTCACCGCCTGACGTTGTCCGGCGCGGGAGGGCGCGAGGGTAGCCGGCGAGGAGCCGGAAGGAGGTATGGTCGCCCGGGCGCGAAGAAGGATCACACTGTGATCGTGACCAGCTGGGTCGCGGCAGTAGATCAGATATGAAAGGAGTGTGGCGTGTCACCTCAGTACTTCTCGCCAGGTGTGTACGTCGAGGAGGTCGACCGCGGCAGCAAGCCTATTGAGGGTGTGGGCACGGCCGTGGCCGCGTTCGTCGGCTTCGCCCCCCAGGGCGAGGTCAACAAGCCGACCCTAGTAACGAACTGGACGCAGTTCGTCAACGCTTTTGGTGGCTTCATGCCGGGGGGGTACCTCGCCCCTGCCGTCTACGGGTACTTCGCCAATGGCGGTACCATCTGCTACGTTACCAGGCTGCCGGGCTCGCTCGCGAAATCAGATGGTGGAGCCGTGGCCAGTGCGGTGCTGCCGGGTCGCGGTGCCACCGGTTCGCTGGAGGCCGTCATAGCCACCGCGCTTGAGCCCGGGCGGGGCGAGATCACGGTCGAAGTCGTCGGCCCGGCCGAGGGGGCGCCCGACGATCAGTTCTCGCTCACGGTGCGGCGAGGCGACACGGTCGAGAGTTTCCCCGGCCTAACGCTCGCCAGGGGCAAGCGCAACGCCGTCGACGTCGTCACCAAGGAGTCCAAGCTCATCAAGCTGGCTGAGAAACAGGCCACGGGCACGTTGGCGGAGCGCACGCCGGTTCCCGGCACCTATACCATAGCGGCCCAGAGTACCACGGCTGTCGCCAAAGCCCAGGAGATCTCCCCGACTGTGTTCGTTGGCGACGCTGCCCAGCGTTCCGGCATCAACGGCCTGGAAATCGCCGAGGACGCGACAATGGTGTGCGTGCCGGACCTGATGCCGGCGATGCAAGCGGGCTTGATCACGGCGGAGGGCGCACGCGCCGTGCAGCTGGCGCTGATCGCTCACTGCGAGAGTATGAAGGACCGCGTGGCCATACTGGACGCCCCGGCCAGCCTGACTCCGCAGAAAGTGCGAGAGTGGCGCTTGACCGAGGCGGGCTACGACTCGAAGTATGCGGCCCTCTATTACCCCTGGATCAAGGTGTCTAACCCACTTGGTAAGGGTGAGGCCATTGCCATCCCGCCCTGCGGCCACGTAGCCGGCGTCTGGGCCCGCACGGATAGCGACCGCGGGGTGCACAAGGCCCCGGCGAACGAGGTGGTGCGCGGCGCGCTTGGGCTCGACTTCCAGGTGTCCAAGAACGAGCAGGACACGCTCAACCCGGACGGCGTCAACTGCATCCGCGCCTTCCCGGGCCGCGGCGTGCGCGTCTGGGGCGCCCGGACGCTCACCAGCGACCCCGCCTGGCGCTACGTCAACGTGCGGCGGCTGTTCAACTTCGTGGAGAAGTCCATCGAGCGGGGCACGCAGTGGGTAGTCTTCGAGCCCAACGACGAGGACCTGTGGATGCGAATTCGCCGTGACGTGACGGCCTTCCTGACGCGAATCTGGCGTGACGGGGCGCTCTTCGGCTCAGTGGCGGAGGAGGCCTTCTACGTCAAGTGCGACCGCGAGTTGAACCCGCCGGAGACCCGCGACGTGGGCCAGGTGATTATCGAAGTCGGCCTCGCCCCAGTAAAGCCGGCCGAGTTCGTGATCTTCCGCATCAGCCAGTTCTCAGGTGTTGCCGAGTAAGGAGGTAGCCAACCGTGCCAACCGGTGAGCAACAGGATCCCCTAGTCTCATTTCACTTCTACGTGACTATTGGCGACATCCAGGCGGCCTTCCGTGAGTGCTCCGGGCTGGGCTCGGAGAGCCAGGTCGTCGAATACAAAGCCGCGGACAAGAACGGCGTCGAGGTGATCATCAAGCAGCCGGGCGCGCTGAAGTGGGAGAATATCGTCCTCAAGCGCGGCATCACCAAGGATCTCGCCCTTTGGCGGTGGCGCAAACAAGTGGAGGAGGGCGACGTCAAGGGGGCACGCAAGGGCGGTAGCATCGTCATGTATGACCAGTCGGGTGCCATGGTAGCGTCCTGGCACTTCGACCGGGGCTGGCCCTCGGGGCTCTCGGGACCGGCGCTGAACGCCGGCGCCAACGAGGTGGCCGTAGAGACGTTGACCATCGCGCACGAGGGCATACGCCGCGAAAGCTAGCAGGGGTAGGCCATGAAGCTACAGACGGAATTCGAGTTCACTCTACCACGCGGCTACGTCGACGGGGAGGGAAACCTCCACCGTCACGGCGTGATGCGGCTCTCCACCGCGGCGGACGAAATCACGCCGTTGCGCGACCCGCGGGTCAAGAGCAACCAGGCGTACCTGGTGATCATCCTCCTGGCACGGGTGATCACCAAGCTGGGCGACCTGCCGGACGTCAATACGCGCGTCGTGGAGGGCCTGTTCTCGGCCGACCTGGCCTACTTACAAGATCTCTACAGGCGTATCAACGAGAATGGCCACACTCTGGCTGGAGTCGCCTGCCCGGAGTGCGGCCACAAGTTTGAGGTCGATTTCGGTCGCCTGGGGGGGTAGTTGGCTACCCCCTCGACCGCCTCTACGAGGAGGTAGCCTACGTCGCCTACTACTTCCACTGGCCGATGGAACAGTTGCTCGAGTTGGAGCACGGCGAGCGCCAGCGCTGGGTGGACGAGATTGGGAGGATCAACCGCCGGCTGGGCGAAATGGCGCAGGCATAGGTTGCAACTGGCATGAGGATTGGCGCGGCCGGAGAGGGCGCGCGGCGCCTGGCGCGACGCAAGCTGGCCCTGCTAGGGGACCTCGCCGAAATCGAAGAGGGCGGCGAATGGGCACGCCTGGCCGGGGCGCTGGCCGGTCCGGGCGAGCCGGTGGACGAGGCGAGCCGCGGGCGCACGGCGGATTTGCTCGGCCGCGACCCGGGCGAGGCTTTGGTGCACGTCAGCCCGCATGGTGGGCGCCCGCAGCGCTGGCCGCTGGCGGGTGCGGAAGCATTCACTATCGGTAGCCACGTCTTCGCGCAGCCGGGCACCCTCGACCAGGCGACGGCGCAGGGAAGGGGGTTGCTGGCCCACGAGCTGGCGCACGTGGCCCAGCAGAGCGCCCCCGGCGGTGGGACGGTGCAGCGCGCCAGCAGCAGCGTGGGCGAGGCCAAGGCGAGGCAGGTGGAGCGGCGCGCGCGGCGCGGCGCGAGCCAGAGCGCGCGCCGCAGCCTCGACCCCGAGAAGGTGGCCGAGCGCGTCTACGAGTTGCTGCGGCGCGATCTGCGGCTCGAACGCGAGCGCCTGGGCCAGGAAGTGTAGCGAGGTGCGGGGATGGCGGGAAAAGACCGCGATCCGCTAACGAGTTTTCGCTTCCATGTCGTCGTTGGCGACATCAGCGAGGCGGTGTTTAGCGAGTGCTCCGGGCTGCAGGCGGAGATACAGGTCGAGGAGTACTTCGAGGGCGGCTTGAACGACGGGGTGCACAAGTTGCCGGGGCGAGCCCGCTTCGGCAACGTTAGGCTGGCCCGCGGCATCTTCACGTCGGACACCCTGCTGAAGTGGTGGAAAGACACCCTGCGGGGCCAGTTCACGCGCAAGGACGTGACGATCATCCTGTACAGTCTCAAAGGCGAGGAAGTAATGCGCTGGACGCTAACCGACGCGCTGCCCGTGAAGTGGGTGGCGCCCACGCTGCGCGCGAGCGAGAGTGCGGTAGCCGTCGAGACCCTGGAGCTCGCCTTCCAGGGCATCCGTTACGAGTAGGGATGACATGCCACCACGCCAGCTTGGCCACGGCAAGGTGAAAAGGCAACGGCGCGGCCGGGCGCCGCTGGGTTCGTTTGCCCCTACCCTGCTGGCCTCGCCGCACTGGCAGCGGTTGCTCGCCCTGGCGGCTCCCGACGGGCCTGGGCGACCTCTGGCGGCAATGACGCGGGCACGCCCGCCTCAACAGATGCTCGTGGCGCGCTTGTGGCGTGAGGCTGCTGCCCCTGCCCGAGAGGACCCCCTCCCCACACGGAGTGAGGCCCGTGCTGGCATCGCCGCCAGCGGCCACTGGGGCACCGCTGACCTAGTGCTGCTGCGCCTACCCCGGGCCACGAGGCCGTCCCCGGCAGGTAGGCCTCAGGCCTCGCGTCGTGCAGCCGGTCCCATCTGGCCGGCCGCTATGCCACGGCAGCGTTTGGCGGAACAGATATACGCGCGCTATGGTCAGGTGCCTGGTACAGCCGAGCGCGTCGCCCTGGACGCCGCGGGGGGTGTGGGGCGTGGCTTCGGCAGCTTGGTTCCTGAGCCAGAGCCTGGCGTTGCCACGGAGGTTGGCGGCAGCGGCTATGTGGTGGAGCCGCGCGCGCCCGTCAGCGCGGAGGCGGCGGACGCTGTATATCGAGCGCCGGCAGTTGCCCTCGAACCAGAGCGGAAACTAACCCGCGACTTCGAACCGGGATTCGACCGGGACGGCGGCCTTGCCTTCGCGGCGGGCGACGCGCAGCAGCCGACGGCCGGAGAGGGGACAGCTGCCGCACCACAGGAATCCCCCTCGCCTGAAACGTCCCGCTTCGTCGAGCCAATCTGGCCACGCCTGGTGGCGGCGCCGTATCGTATGCCGTTCTTGAGCACCGAGGGGCTGCCGACCGTGGAGCGCTTCGTCGCCCCGCGTGCCGGCGACACCACCTTGCCTCAAGGCGCGGGTGAAGGCGGCGGTCCTACGATGGAGCCGGAAGGACTCTCCGGCTTCGCAGCACCGCCCCTAGCCGAGACGGCCACCGTCCAGGATGGCGGGGCGGGCGGGCGGCTGGAGATTCCCCCCGAGTTGGCTCACCTGCCGCCCCTATTAGCGAAGTTGATCGTTTCCGAAGGCAGAGAGAGGCAGCGTCGTGCCAGCGAGGCCAGGCTGCCGCACGCGCAACCCTCGGGCCAGATGGCCGGGCCTTTTCGTCTGGCCGAGCCCCGGGACTGGCAACTGAGCCAGCGCAAGCAAGAGTCGGCCGGCCCGGAAGAATCGGTCGATCTGCCTACCCCCAGGCGGGAATCGCCCGGCACCCCGCTCCCCCTCCAGCCCCCGCACGGCCAGCAGGGAGGCGAGATGCCCGTCCCCGCTCCGCCGGTTGAGGCTCGTCCTGCCAGGCGTCCGCGGATCAGCGTGGTGGAGGAGGTGACACCACGGCCCGGGGAGGCGGGCACGAAGTCCGAACCTTCGCCGGCGCTCGCCCCGCGAGAGGAGTCCGACGCTGTTCCAGAGGCAAGCCTGGCGGTCCCCGGCCAGGTGGAGGCGCCGCGCACGGCGACGCCCACCTTCAGCTCCCCCTCGGCCCGTCTGCCGCTAGAGGTGCACGAGCTGGCCGACGCGCTGCTGCTCGACGAGGCTGGCCCTGCCGAAGCGGCAATCGCCGAGGTAGCAGCCTACCAAGAACAGGAAAGGGACGAGTCGCTTGGCTCGATCCCCGCGGAACTTGCCCCGACCTGGCCGGCGGGCGAGCCGCTGGATCGCCCTGCCAATGCGGCCCCGCCGGTCGCGGAACGCCGCCCTGTGCAGCGAGAGCTCTTTGCCGCCGGACAACCGCCGGCTCCGTCCGCGCTAGAGGCCTATGCGGCGGGGCGACCGGACTGGCGCAAGGCCGGGTTGAGGGACGCCGGGCGCGGCGGGGCCGGGCGAGCGGTGGACACGGTAGTGGCGGTCGCCGAGGAGAGCGACCGGCAGTACCTAAACGCCCTCTTCGGGAGCATCGCTCGAGCTGACGCAATCGCTCCCGAGCTGGCGCTGGCGCCACTCGGGCGGCCCGCGGCGGACGAGGCTGCGGAGGCGCCGTCCGCGGCCGGCGAGGGTGAGGCGGAGCGGGACGACGCTGAGGCCGAGCTGGAGGAAATGGCGCGAAAGGTATATGGCATCCTCAAAACACGTTTAGCCGTGGAACGCGAGCGGCTGGGCGGCCCAGGCTAGAGGAGGCGAGGCGATGGCGGGCGCGGGTGGAGAGCTGGCGCCGGCGACGATCACGGATACCGTGAGCGGCGACGAGGTAAAGTGCTTGTTCCGGCCTAAGGAGTATGCGTTCAGCAAACAGAACGACTGGGCCAGGGGCAAGGTCAAAGGCAAGAACGTGCCGGAGCTGGAGTTCGGTGGCGGCAACGCCGCCAGCATGACCATGGACCTCTTCTTCGATACTTACGAGAAGGGCGACGACGTGCGCGTGCAATACACGAACAAGCTCTGGAACATGATGAAGATCAACGAGAGCAACGTCAACGCCAAGACGAAGAAGAGCGAGCCTCCCCGCGTGATCTTTCGCTGGGGCGCAGCCTGGTCGTTCAAAGCAGTGATCACCCAGATGACCCAGCGATTCACCCTGTTCCTGCCCAACGGCACGCCCGTGCGGGCGACGGTGAGCGTGGTCTTCCAGCAGGCGGAGGATGAGGGCAAGTACCCCTTCCAGAATCCTACGTCGCACGCCCTCGCCGGCCACAAACTGCGAGTGGTGCGCGAGGGGGACCGACTCGACTGGATCGCGTACGAGGAATACGGCGATGCCACCACGTGGCGCCGCCTGGCGGACGCCAACGACCTGGCCGACCCACTAAACCTCGAGCCCGGCCAGGTGCTGCTAGTGCCGCCGCTATGAGTGCGCTGCGCTCGCCCGGCACATGTTCGAGATAAACTGAGCGTGCAGGAGGACAAGGGGTGCCCGCAGGACGGGATATGATTACCCACTGGTACATCAAGGTTGGCGGCAGCGACCTCTCCGAGGAACTGTCCGATGCCTTGATCAGCGGGGAGGTGGACGACAGCCTGGACCTGCCAGATATGTTCACCCTGCAAGTGCGCGACCCCAAACTGCGTTGGGTAGACGGAAGCCTCTTCGCCCTGGGGAGCGCGCTGGAAGTCGCCGTCAAGACGCCTGGCGGCTCGGCCAAGTTGATGTCGGGCGAGATAACCGGGCTGGAACCCAACTTCCCCCGCGACGCGGCGCCATACCTTGTCGTGCGTGGCTACGACCAATCTCACCGCCTCCATCACGGGCGCAAGACGCGTTCGTTCACTGGCAAGTGCGATAGCGATGTCGTCAAGGCCATCGCGCGCGAATATTCGGGCATGGGTACGAAGGTCGACCCGACTAGCCAGGTCCACGAGTGGGTGCTGCAGAACAACCAGACCGACTACGAGCTCGTGCAGGAGCGGGCGCGGCGGCTGGGCTACCGCTTCTTCGTGGAGGACAACAAGCTGCATTTCGTGCGCGCGCCCGAAGAGGCGCCGCAGCCGGTGCCGTTGGAGTGGGGGGTGCAGCTGCTCGACTTCCGAGCGCGGCTAGTCACTACCGAACAGGTCAAGCGGGTCGTCGTGCGCGGCTGGGATCCGGAGCGCAAGAAGGAGATTGTAGGGGACGCCGCTACGCCCCAGAACCTGCCGCGACTGGGCCAGGACACTCAGGGCGGCAAGGCGGCGCAGCAGGCCTACGGCAACGCGGGCGAGTTGGTGGTGGTGGATCGCTTCGTGGCGACGCCGTCCGAGGCGGCTGCGCTGGCCCAAGCCCTGTGTGACGAGGTGGGGGGCGCCTACCTGCAGGCCGAAGGCACGTGCCTGGGCAACCCTAAAGTGCTAGCCGGCGCCACCGTAGAGCTCAGCGGGCTGGGTACCAAGTTCTCCGGCCAATACCTGGTTACCCACAGCACCCACCGCTATGACGCCGAGCGTTACACCACGAGCTTCTCCGTCAGCGGCCTGCGCGGCACCAGTCTGACGCAGCTGCTGCGCGGCCGGTGCGATGCCACTTCGCGCCCGGGGGTGGTGATCGGCGTCGTCACCAACAACCGAGACCCCAAAGGTTGGGGGCGGGTCAAGGTAAGGTACCCTTGGCAGGACGACAAGATCGAGAGTGACTGGGCGCGCTTGGTCAGCCCCATGGCGGGGGCGGGGCGCGGCTTCGAGTTCCTGCCGGAGATCAACGACGAGGTGCTCGTCGCCTTCGAGCACGGCGACATGCACCGCCCCTACGTGCTGGGAGCGCTCTGGAACGGCGTGGACGCGCCACCCGAGCCCAGCAACGGCGTACTTGACGGCCAGGGCAGGGTGAACAAGCGAATCATTAAGTCGCGCGCCGGCCACCAGGTGATACTCGACGACACCAACGACGTCGGTGGCATCACCGTCGTCGACAAGACCGGCAGCAACAAGATCGTGATCGACGCCCAGCGCAACAAACTGATCATCGAGGCCCAAGGTGATGTGGAAATCAAGTCCAGCGCGGGCAAAGTGACAATCGACGGAGCCACGGGCGTCACTGTCAAGGGCGCGCGCATAGATCTGAACTAGCGAGCAGCGAGGGGAGCGGGGTGGGCCAACCGGCGGCCAAGCAAGGCGACCAGATTACGGCGACCGACACGCACATCATCCTCGTGCCCTCGCCTGGCGGCACGACGCCCACGCCGCTGCCACATCCCTTCAGCGGTATCCTCACAAGCGGCTTGAGCAGCGACGTCTACATCGAGAAGCGGCAGGCGGCGACGAAGGATAGCGTGGCCACGAACACTCCGCCCCATATCCCGCAAGGGGGCTCATTTCAGAAGCCGCCCAGCAATCAGGGCAAGATACTGATGGGCAGCGCGACTGTGTTCATCAACGGCAAGCCGGCCGCTCGCAACGCGGACCAGGCGCAGACCTGCAATGACCCGGTTGACCTGCCGGTGGGGCAGGTCATTGCCACCAGCACGGTGTTCATTGGGCCGTAGCAGGCACATGAGGTAGCGCAAGTGTTGAACGCGGATCCGAAAAAGGCAATACTCGGCCGGGGCTGGGGCTTCCCTCTGAGCGTCGGGCCCCGCGGTGGCATCGAGCTTTCCAGCCACGAGCAGGACATAGAGGAATCCATCTGCATCATCCTCATGACCGCCAAGGGCGAACGGCGAATGCGCCCCGAGTTCGGATGCGGCATTCACGATCTCGTGTTCGCGCCCAACAACGCCACTACCTTCGGGCTGGTTACCGAGTACGTGCAAGAGTCGCTGGGGTGGTGGGAGCCACGCATCGAGGTGCAACAGGTGCTGGTGGAGCCAGACCCGCAGGAGCCGTCGCGGTTGCTTATCGAAATCAAGTACCGCATCAGGGCTACCAACGACTCGCGCAACCTTGTGTACCCGTTCTACCGCATTCCCGGAGAGGGGTGAGTGGGATGACTCTGATCGCTCCCAACTTGGACGACCGCAAGTTCCAGGACATCGTAGACGAGGCGAAGCGGCGCATTCCGCGCTACTGCCCAGAGTGGACCGATCACAACGTCAGCGACCCGGGCGTGACGCTGATCGAGCTCTTTGCCTGGATGACAGAGCTCTTGATCTACAGGCTCAACCGGGTGCCGGACCGCAACTACATCAAGTTCCTGGAGTTGATGGGCGTCAAGCTCGAGCCCGCTCGTCCGGCCAAGGCCGACGTGCTCTTTCGCCTCTCCGGCCCTCAGCCCGAAACGGTGGTTATTCCCACTAGAACCCAGGTCTCGACCGAGCGCACTAGCAGCCAGGAGGCGGTGGTCTTCAGCACCGAGCGTGACTTGCGCGTGGTCGTGCCCCACCTGGAACGGTGTATTGTCAGTCGCGGCGAGGGTACCTATTTCGACTACTTGCCGGCGCTGCGCAACCCTGACTACGACCTGCCTATCTTCCAGGACGTGCCCCAGGAGAACGACGCCATGTACCTCGGCTACCGCGAGGAACTGGCGGGGCTGACGCTTGCGTTGACCGTGCGCTGCCACATCGAGGGCATCGGCGTCAACCCGCGCAACCCACCCCTCGTCTGGGAGTGTTGGAACGCGGCCGACGCGACCTGGGAGGTGGTGGCCGTGGAAGCGGACGGCACCGGCGGCCTGAATCGCGACGGCGAAACGATTCTTCAACTGCCCTACGGCTACAACCGTCGCCTGATCGACGGCAAGGAGGCCTGCTGGATACGCTGCCGTGCCATCAAGCCTCGCCCCGGCCAGCCCGGCTACTCCGCCTCGCCGCACGTCAATGGGCTGGAGAGCCAGTGCATCGGGGGAATGGTGCCGGCGCTGCACGCCTCACGCCGCGAGCGGGAGGTGCTGGGACGCAGCGACGGCGCACCCGGGCAGTCATTTCGCCTGCAGGCGCTACCCGTGCTACCGCGCACCGCGGGCGAGGCCATTGAGATGGAGAGGGAGGACGGCGAGGGTTTCGAGCTCTGGCAGGAGGTAGAGGACTTCGGCGGTTCCAGCGCTGGTTACCGAGTACGTGCAAGAGTCGCTGGGGTGGTGGGAGCCACGCATCGAGGTGCAACAGGTGCTGGTGGAGCCAGACCCGCAGGAGCCGTCGCGGTTGCTTATCGAAATCAAGTACCGCATCAGGGCTACCAACGACTCGCGCAACCTTGTGTACCCGTTCTACCGCATTCCCGGAGAGGGGTGAGTGGGATGACTCTGATCGCTCCCAACTTGGACGACCGCAAGTTCCAGGACATCGTAGACGAGGCGAAGCGGCGCATTCCGCGCTACTGCCCAGAGTGGACCGATCACAACGTCAGCGACCCGGGCGTGACGCTGATCGAGCTCTTTGCCTGGATGACAGAGCTCTTGATCTACAGGCTCAACCGGGTGCCGGACCGCAACTACATCAAGTTCCTGGAGTTGATGGGCGTCAAGCTCGAGCCCGCTCGTCCGGCCAAGGCCGACGTGCTCTTTCGCCTCTCCGGCCCTCAGCCCGAAACGGTGGTTATTCCCACTAGAACCCAGGTCTCGACCGAGCGCACTAGCAGCCAGGAGGCGGTGGTCTTCAGCACCGAGCGTGACTTGCGCGTGGTCGTGCCCCACCTGGAACGGTGTATTGTCAGTCGCGGCGAGGGTACCTATTTCGACTACTTGCCGGCGCTGCGCAACCCTGACTACGACCTGCCTATCTTCCAGGACGTGCCCCAGGAGAACGACGCCATGTACCTCGGCTACCGCGAGGAACTGGCGGGGCTGACGCTTGCGTTGACCGTGCGCTGCCACATCGAGGGCATCGGCGTCAACCCGCGCAACCCACCCCTCGTCTGGGAGTGTTGGAACGCGGCCGACGCGACCTGGGAGGTGGTGGCCGTGGAAGCGGACGGCACCGGCGGCCTGAATCGCGACGGCGAAACGATTCTTCAACTGCCCTACGGCTACAACCGTCGCCTGATCGACGGCAAGGAGGCCTGCTGGATACGCTGCCGTGCCATCAAGCCTCGCCCCGGCCAGCCCGGCTACTCCGCCTCGCCGCACGTCAATGGGCTGGAGAGCCAGTGCATCGGGGGAATGGTGCCGGCGCTGCACGCCTCACGCCGCGAGCGGGAGGTGCTGGGACGCAGCGACGGCGCACCCGGGCAGTCATTTCGCCTGCAGGCGCTACCCGTGCTACCGCGCACCGCGGGCGAGGCCATTGAGATGGAGAGGGAGGACGGCGAGGGTTTCGAGCTCTGGCAGGAGGTAGAGGACTTCGGCGGTTCCAGCCCGCACGACCCCCACTACACGCTCGACTCAACCGCTGGCGTCGTGCGCTTCGGCCCCATTATTCGCCAGCCAAATGGCGCCCTGCGCCAGTACGGGCGGGTGCCGCCTAAAGGGGCCACGGTGCGTATGGCCGCCTACCGTACCGGCGGCGGCTCGTTGGGCAACGTCGGCCAGGGCACGATCAAAGTTCTGGACGATTCGATCCCCTACGTAGCGTGGGTGAACAACCCCTGCGCCGCGGTCGGCGGGGTGGATGCCGAGGACCTGGAAGCGGCCAAGATGCGCGGGCCACAGGTGCTGCGCGCGCGCCACCGCGCCGTCACGATCGAGGACTATGAGCATCTCACTCGCCAGGCCTCGTCGGGAGTGGCGAGAGTCAGGGGCATCGCGCCGGGGAAGGCCGAGGCGCCGGGCGCCGTCGCCCCCGGTCGAGTCTCGCTGCAGGTCGTGCCCGCGGTGAATGTGGCTTCCGGCCCCATCCCGCCCCGCGACCTGGCCCTGAGTGAACGCCTGCGCGAGGAGATCCGTCGCTACCTTGACGAACGCCGGCTACTGACCGTCGAGGTAGACGTTGGACCGCCCCGCTACCGTTGGGTCGTAGTGGAGGCCAAGCTCAAGACGCGGCGCAAGGCCGACCCAGCGCGGGTGCGCGCGGAGGCCGAAGAGCGGCTTTATGCCTTTATCAATCCCATTATAGGCGGGCCGGAGGGCGACGGCTGGCCCTTCGGGCGCGACCTGTTCGTTTCCGAAATCTACTCGCTGCTGCAAGCGGTGCCGGGCGTCGAGTACGTCGGCGAGGCGCGGCTGTTCAGCGTCGACCCTGAGTCGAGCGCGCGGGAGGGGCCGTCGCAACAGGTGGCCGCGCCGCCCGATGGTCTGATCTGTTCTTACCGCCACCAGGTGGAACTGCTATGAGAGTCGAGGAGGGAGTGTCGCCCCCGGTCGAGGCGCCGGAACTGGAGCCGAGCCGCTACCTGGACTATTTACCGGCCATCTTCCGCCAGGACGAGTTCATGGGCCGCTTCCTACTCGTCTTTGAAAGCGTGCTCGGGCCGCTCGAGGGGGTGGTGGCGGAGCTACCCTACTACTGCGACCCGTCCGTCAGTCCGGAGGACATGCTGCCCTACCTCGCCCACTGGGTGGCGCTCGGCTTGGATGAGCGCTGGCCGGAGGCGCAGCGGCGAAGGATGATCCGCGCCGCGGCCGAACTCCACCGTTGGCGGGGCACCCGCCGCGGCCTGCGGGCTTACGTGCAGGCGATCACAGGCATCGCCCCGCTCGTCGTCGAGAACACCGACGGCAGTAGGCTGGGGGAAGATAACCGACTCGGCTGGAGCACCCGCCTGGGGCGAGAGGTTCCCCACTGTGTCACCGTCACGGTGCCGGTCGAGCCGGGCCAGACCGTCGACGAGGCCGAACTTGCGGAACTAGTCCAGGCGGAGAAACCGGCCCACACCGTCTACGTGCTGCGCACGGTACCCCGGCAGGCTAGACCAGGACAGGAGGAGGTGTAGATGCCGCCACGTTACCTGAACCGCCAACAGATGAAGAGGCTGAGCCCGTTCGAAGGATTGATGATCGACGCCCAAGCCTGGACGGATGCCCACCTCTACCACCAGGAGCACCAGCGCGTGCACGCGCTCGCCTTCCACGGAGCCGGCATCGTCACCGGGCTGGAGGTCACGGCCAACACCACCCCGGACCTGTCGGTCATCATTCACCCCGGCCTGGGCGTCGACCCCGAGGGCAACGTCATCCTCGTCACTCGCGCTCAACGCTACTACCTACAGCCGAAGGAACGCGGGCTCATTTACCTTATCATCGAGTTCCGAGAAATCCCTACAGACCGGGCAGCGTACTCTGGCGAGCAGCCGACCCGCCTGGTCGAGGCCTACCGCATCCAGCAGCGCGATTCCCTGCCCGACACGCCGCACCTGGAGCTGGCGCGCATTCGCCTCGAGTCGGCTAGTGGCCCGGTGGCCGATGCCGGGGACCCGCATAACCCCGGCCCCGACGCTATCGACGGCCGCTTCCGCCAGATGGTGGCGGTGCGGCTGCGCGACGAGGTGGCGCTGGGCGCCATCGCGGCGAGGGCAACTCAGCCGCCGGAACTAGCGCTGCGCGGCCTACGTAACCTGGCACGCGAGCTGACCCTGGGCGAGACCTATCGCGCCGCCTATCGCGGTGTCGTCCAGTTGGGTCGCGACGCGGGCGATTGCACCGTGCTCTATCTGGCGGGCAGTGGCTCGCTGGCGCTCGACCAGAACGAGTTGGCGACGATCGGCGTCTACTTGCAGTCGGGTGGCGTGCTCTTCGCCGAGTCGTTGGAGGGCGGGCAGGGGGGCGGTGGCTTCGCCACCGGCATCAAGGTTCTGGCCGAGCGGCTGGGTGCCAAACTTGCCGCGGTTGACCGGGGTCACCCCTTGCTCGACGCCCGTTACCCTTTCTCCCTGCCACCGCCCGGGGCGGCGTCGGGTGGCGAGGTGCTGGAAGGCGGCGGGGTCATCCTGAGCGGGCTCGACTACGGCTCCGCCTGGGCAGGGGGCACCAGTGCCCAACCCCTTGGCCGTGGCGCCATACGGGAGGCAGTCGAGTTCGGCATCAACGTAGTGGCCTACGGGGAAGCGCGGCGCAGGCTCGTGGCTCTGAAGCAGCCATCGCTGTAGGCGCTCAGGCGTAAAGGAGGGGGTGACTATGGCGGAGGCGGTGGCGCTGGCGCTGGGCCAGAGCGAGTTCACGGTCGCCGTGGGCAGCACGGCGACCGCCATGGCGACCGTGCGCAACCAGGGCACGATCGTGGACCAGTACCGGGTGACGGTCGAGGGGTTGGACGCCGCGTGGTGGGACGTGGTGCCAGCTACCGTCTCGCTCTTTCCGGGCGACGAAGCGACTGTTACGCTCAACCTTCATCCACCCGCGGAGGCACTGGCGGGCGCGCACTCCTGGCAGCTGCGCGCCACCTCTGTGGACGACGCCGCGCGCTCTAGCAGCTGTCCGGGGACGCTGGAGGTGGGTGTCGCGGGCGGGCTGCTGCTGGCCCTTAACCCATCCCTCGTGACCGGCCGCAGCGGGCACTACGCCGTGCAGCTCACCAATAAAGCCAACTCCGAGGCTCGCCTGACGCTGGCGGGGACGGACGCCGAGGAGGGCCTGGAGTACTCCTTCGAGCCGCCGGCGATTTCGGTGCCCGCCTATGGCAGCAGCGAGGCGGGACTTGTTGTACGCCCCCGCTCCCGCCCGCTGTGGGGCATAGTTCGCGCCTATCCCTTCGCGGTGCGCGCGCTGCTGGAGGGTGCCGACGAGCCAGCTGCTGAGGCCGAGGGCGAGCTGCAGTACAAACCCTTCGTGGGTCAGGTCGCTATCCCCACCGGGCGGTGGCGCTTGCTGGCGCTGCTCATCCCGCTGTTCGCGCTGGCCTGGCTTCTCCGGCCGCCCGCCGAGACGCCGGCCACGCCCACCCCCACAGTCGCCGCCGCTGCTACTCAGGCCAGTTCGGCTAAGCCCACCGTGGCACCGCCGCCGGCCGCCGCGAAAGTACCCCCGCCCGTGATCGAGCGCTTTGAGGTTGTCGACGCGAAGCCAGGCTTTGCCCTCGCCTGGAAGGTTAAGGACGCCGACGCCGACAAGATCGAAGTGAACGGAAAGAAGGTCGCGCCCGAGGGGCAGGACAAGGTTCAGCTGTCTGGAGACACGGTCTTCGAGCTCAAGGCCAGCAACGCGGGTGGCACGACAACGAAGCGCCTCAGCGCGCTCGTCTTCCCACCGCCCGTGATCTCGTTCTTCACCGCTAATCCAGAAGTCGTCGGCCCGGGCGGGTCTTCCACCCTTCGCTGGAAGGCGGAGCGCGCTGAGCAGGTACGCGTGCGCGTCGGCAACCAGGAGATCAATCCCACCGCCAACGAGCTAGTCGTCCAGCCCGACGAAAGCAAAGACTACGTGCTCTACGCCGAGAACGGCGTCGGCTGGGTAGTGTCCCGGGTGTTCGTCAAGGTAGAGGCGCCGCGGAACGAGGTCTTCAAATACGATTTCGAGAAGGCCTCAGCCGAGTGGGAGCTGCAGACCGGCGCGTGGCAGCTGGAGAGCTTCGAGGGCAGCCAGCGTCTGCGCTCGACCGCGAAGGGATCCGCCCAGCTGCTGGCACGTAGTGGCGAGGTCTTCTCCCTGCGCTTTCGCTTTCGCGTGACGGGCGAGGATGCCCTGGTGGCCGTGGTCCGCGATGGCCCAGCAGAGGCGAAGCGCCGGTACACCGTGACCTTGCGCGGCGACCGGGTGGCGATCGCCCGCGTGGAGGGCGGCAACAGCAAGCTACTGGGCGAGCGGGTGACGACGATCGACCCGAAGGTCTTTCACGACGCCGCCATTCTGGTGGGGGGCGGCTCACTCGACTTGTTTGTGGACGGCCAGCCGGTGGTCGGCGTTGACGACGCCAACCTGCTGCCGGCAGGCACCATCGGTTTCGAAGCGACCGGCCCGGCGGCGGTCTACGTGGACGACGTAGAGGTCAGTTTTGGCACCGAGCCCGCCGCCCACGCCCGGGCGCCGCGACCCTAGTCGCGCGCGGGAGACGCTGGGCTAATCCAGAGGGAGTAACGACATGGCTGGCGATATCGAGCTTGAACTGGGATCGGGCTCGCTGCACGCGGCGCTTGACGCGCCGCCGGTGACCGCCACGTTCGTCGTGCGCAACCGTGCCAGCGTTGTGGACCAGTACGCGCTGGCAGTGGAGGGGCTGGAGCCGGCGTGGTGGGAGATCACCCCACCCACGGTGTCCCTCTTCCCCGGCGAGCAGGCGACCGTGACGCTGGCTGTGCACCTGCCTCCGGGCGCCGTCGCCGGCAACTATGCCGCCACCCTTCGCGCCGTTTCCGCCGACGACCCAGCCCGCATTGCCACCGCCCCATTCAGCCTGAGCGTCGTGGCAGCCGGTGGGTTGGGGCTATCGCTGGAGCCGAAGGCGAGCGCCGGTCGCGTGGGCAAGCACCTGGTCACGCTCAGCAACCGCTCCAACGCCGAGCTGCGCCTGGAGCTCGCCGGGGTGGACGCGGAGGAGGCGTTGCGGTTCGCGTTCGTCCCGCCCAACCTGACCGTAGCGCCCTTTTCTGAGGCCACGGCCGAGCTCGAGGTTCGCCCCCTCACGGCGCCCGTCTGGGGAACCTCGCGCACGCGTGCCTTCTCTGTGCGAGCCACGGCCGCGGGCGAGGAGGAGACGGCGGCGGAGGCCGAGGGCGAACTGGAGTACCGGCCGCTGATCGGACCGGCAAGCCTGCCTGTCGGCCGCTGGCGTTGGCTGCTGGCGTTGGTGCCGCTCCTCGCACTGGCGCTGCTGCTGCGCTCGCTGCTGGGCGACGGCAGCAGCGCCCCCTTCGCGGCCGCCACGCCGACCCCACTTTGCCAGGCCACGGCGGCGGGAGCGGCCGCTGTCGGCGGCCCGGCCGGCGGGGCGGCGCCCAGCGTCTTGCTGGCGGCCAACAGGACCGAGGCGGAGGCGCCGCGCTCGTTGCTGGTGGTGTGGGAGGCGCAGGGCGGCGAAACCGCGCAGGGCGTTCTGCGCGACGCCGGCACCGGGCCACTCGGCGACCCCAGCTGGAAGGGCGCCTACCAGGTTGACGCGAGCGGACCCGGGGGCAGTATCACTACCGCGGTGCAGGTGGTGACGCTAGGCCCGCCCATCATCCGCCAGTTCTATGCCAAACCCGCCACCGTAGCCGCGGGCGAAACGGCGCGGTTCGTCGTCGATCTGGTCAGCGCGGACGAGGCTGACATAGAGGGCCAGCGGATTGACCCCGCCCTCAAAGTCTGGGAGCTGCCAGGCGCGCGCCCCGAGCAGTCCGGCTGGTACATTCTCAAAGTCCGCAACGCCATCGGCGAGGTAAGCGCCATCACGCGCCTCGACGTAGCCCCGGCGACGCCCGTCCCGACACTGACGGCCACCTCGACGCCCAACCCGACCGTCACCGGGACCACCGGGCCCATCGTCACAAGCACGCCAGGGGCCACGGTCACCTCGACCGCCACGCTGACCCTCCCCACGGCCACGCCCACCGCGACGTCTACGCCGCGGCCGGCCTGCAGCATCAAAGGGTTCTCTGTCTCGCCGGTTAGTGTGATTGGCAAGGGCTGGCGGGGCAACGTGACCTTGAACTGGAGCGCCGCCAACGTGGACAGCATCGCCATCAGATGGACCGACAGCAATGGAGCGCACACCTTCAACTCCACTCTGGATGCCGGCTCCACCCAGCAGTTCGTATACCTGTCCGGCCCCGGCTCCATCACTTTCAGCCTCTACGGCTATGTTGGTGGCGCCCGCGTGGTGCCCGTCCAGTGCGTGGGGCCGGTCAACACTACGCTTTGGATAGCCGACACCATCTCCTTCACGGTCGACGTCCGCTGCGTCAGCGGCCCGTCCCCCACGGTGACGATCAACTGGCAAGTGACCGGAGGGCCGGATACGCGGGTGACCCTGATCCGCAACAAGACCAACGCCCCGACCGCGCAGACCACGCTAGTCAACGCCTCGACCAGCCTTAAAGGCTCGTTTACCGACAGACCGCCGGCGGGCACGCTGACCAACTACACGCTGCGCGTAAGCGTGGCCGGGGGAGCCGTCGAAAACACTACCCAGCCGGCGACCGCCTTCTGGGCCAACTGCATCTACTAGCGGGAATTGGGAGAGAGAGAATGCCTGAGGCCATACGTATCAGCCTGCAGCCAGCCGAGGTGAACCTGCAAGCGGGCGGCGAAACCGCCGAACTGGTCGCCAGCGTCCACAATACCGGCGAGGTTCTGGACCAGTACGATGTGGCGATTGAGGGTCTAGAGCACGCCTGGTACACCGTGCACACGCCCAGCGTCGGCCTCTTCCCAGGCGATCACAGCGAAGTGCGCGTTTCTCTCCACCCGCCCAAGCGCAGCGACATTCGCGCCGGCGACTACCCGTTCCTGGTGAAGGCGACCTCGCAAGCAAGCAGGGACCGGGTAGGTTCGGCTCGAGGTACCCTCAAGATCCAACCCTTCGCCGTCTTCAAGGCCGAGATGGCGCCCCAGCGGGTGACGGGTCGGCGTGGCGGCTCCTACCGGCTGATGCTGAGCAACTCGGGCACGGTGGACCTGACGCTGGACCTGAAGGCGGCCGACCGGGAAGGAACGTGTTCTTTCTCGTATAGTCCCGAGACGGTGTTGGTGGGGCCCGGTGAAAAGAAGACAGCCGGCCTGCACATCGCCCCCCACCGCGGCTGGCTAGTCGGCCCGGTCAAAGGTTACGACTTCACGGTGACGGTCTCTCCCCAGGGAGCCAGGGGCGACGTCAGGACGGTCAACGGTACTTTCGTGCATAGGCCGTTCCTGGCCTCATGGCGGCCGCTCACTGGCCTGCTGCGCACGGTGGTCGTGCTGGCTCTGCTCGCTACCGGATCGGTCTACGCCCTGAATCTGGCGGGTGGCCCCACCGGCGCGCAGCTAGGCCTGGCCCGGCTTTTCGGGCAGCTCACGGGCCAGGGGATTCCCTCTCCCTCGCTGCCCAGCCCGGCTGCCGCGACGGCGACAGCCGCGCCGGGGCAGCTGGTGTTCCTGGCCGGCTTTAAGGAGATGTACGGCGCGAATGCTAAGCTGGTGGGCGAGCCGATCGAGAACGTGCTTTACGACACGGCAGGGAACGCCCATCAGAGCACGACGAAGGGCGTGTTGCTCTGGTACAAGGCGACGAACAGTGTCTTCTTCGTCACCGGAGAGGGTGTGTACGCCTACAGGCAAGGTCAGGTAGTGGAAATCGAGAAGGGCCGTGGGCAATAGTCGGCCATCTCACGCGACCGAGAGCGCGCGGACTTTGGATATCAGCCGTTTCCAATGGCGATGATTTCAATGCGTAGACGTCAACTGGCTGATTGCGGGTGGAGCCCACTTCTCAGGTGATAGCCGAGCGGTGAGGGGCCTTTTCTCTCAGGTAGTCGGCAGCGAACAGTAGAAGATGGCAGACTCGCGGCCGGAGTGCCAAAGCGTGGCTCTACTCTTAGGGTCGCGGTTCCCTCGCCGCAGCAATCCCTCGGCCCTTGCCATCGCCTGAAAACAACCTGTAGCCGGCAATGCGAATTGGCTATTGACTTTGTGGCGTTCGTGTGCTACCTTACATTAAGACGTTGTTCAGTCCACGATTCCTTCGCGTTTGCTGATGGGAGCTGTGATCCGAGGCGGGTGGGGTAGAGACCGGCGAGGAAGTGGTTCGTACCTGGTCGCTTGAGCCTCGGGGAGCTAGTAGCGAAACCGACCATCAATAGTCATTGGTGGTCGGTCTTTTTTTGCCAAAAGACGGACCGGGGGCGGTAGCCTGCCCTCTAACATCTCGGCCACACCCTGGATTCTAGGCTGATTGCCTTTCACTCTGCTTATATTGGCAAAGGATACAATCACCGGAGAAGACCGGCAATAGTACTTTCATCCTAGTCGCAGGGGTGGTATATGACACG
>JAMCYS010000126.1 GCA_023473795.1 Chloroflexota bacterium
CTTGTCGGTCACAGATCTGCCGCACCTGGCTGTGGAACTCGCGCGGCGGCACGATGAAACCGGCGAAGCCGACCGCCACCGGGTTGAGGATCACCGCCGAGACCGTCTCGGGATCCTCCCAGCGGATCGTCTCCTCGATTATTCTGGCGCAGGTGATACCGCAGCTGGGGTAGGTCTGCCCGTAGGGGCAGCGATAGCAGTACGGCGGCTGCACGTGCAAGTAGCCCACGCCCAGCGGTTCGAAGAGGGTCTTGTTGATCCAGCCGCCGCTCGCCGACATCGCCCCCAGGGTCGAGCCATGGAATGAGCGGTAGGTCGCCACGACCTTGTATTTCCGCGGCTTCCCCGTTTGCTGGTGGTACTGCCGGCACAGCTTCATCGCCGCCTCGGTAGCCTCCGAGCCGCCGCTGAGCAGCTTCACCGAGCCGATCCCCGGGGGCGTGATCTGGCGCAGCAGCTCGGTCAACTCTACGGCCCGGCTATTGGTGCCGTGCAGGGGCGGGGCGAAATTCAGCGAGCGCACCTGCTCGACCATGGCCTCGATGATGGCCTGGTTGTTGTGGCCGGCGGCTACCACGAAGATTCCCGATAGCCCGTCCAGGTAGGTCTTGCCCTTGGTGTCGGTGATGCGCACCCCGTCGGCGCTGGCGATGATGAAGGGCTCCCTGGCGAAGGCGCGCGATTGCTGAAAGTCGAGCACGTAGTGCTCGAGGATCTTGCGCTGTTGCTCCGGTTGCTCTGGCATTGGCACTGGACTAACCTCCTTGTGGTGCGGGTGGGCGCGGACTGCATTTCCTTGTAGGGGCGAGGCTTGCCTCGCCCGCACGTTCTACCCAGACGGGCAAGGCAAGCCTCGCCCCTACGTGACACGAAGCGCAGGCTTGCCTGCGCACTACATAGCCGGGAGGGCTTGTCCCCCACGGTGTCGGCTTCCGTTGGTTGTTGGGACAGGTACTTAGGGCTGAAGCCCTCACTACGAACCCAGGCTTCTCGTCGTTCGTAGTGCGGACTTCAGTCCGCCTTCCCTGCCACTATCTTTCCTACTCCACCAGCTGCCTCAGGCTCGCCAGGCTCTCCTCGATCACTCTCCCCGCCGCCTCCGGGGCGAACGGCGTCGTGGTTACCCCGTAGCCGCCGTCCGGGTAGTCGGCCGCGTTCGGTATGTAGCCGGCCCAGTTGCCCAGGTAGCCCGAGAACATCGTGTGGGCGAACGGAGAGCCCTGTTTCACCGCCGCCCCGATCTCGGCGAAGGGCTCGCCCTGGATGGCGACCATCCCCAGGCCCCCAACCCTGATGGCGTGCAATTCGACCATTGTCTCGGTCTGCCCCTGGTGCGGCTTGGCCAGGCGCAGCCTGAGCATCGCCCGCTTCGCCCGCATCATGGCCTGGCGCACGTCCTCGTCCGGCGCGCCGCTGGCCCGCAGCCCCTCCAGCTCCCGCTGGCGCTCGGCCAATTCCGCCTCGATCTGCGCCGCGTCGGCCACCGGCAGCAAGGGCAAGGCAATCTCCCGCGAGAGCACCCGCAGGGTGCCGTCCGGCTCCCCCGCCGGCTCGTCGGCGTAGATGCCCAGCTCGGCGCCCGACTCCAGCACGTAGAGAAACCGTTCCTGGCGCGGCAGAGGGCTCAGCCCCAGCGCGACCTTCGCCGCCTCCAGGCCGAGGAGTGTGCCCAGCCGGCGGTAAACGGCCAGGTCGCCGGTGTAGTCCCGGATGGCGTGCACGTTGCCGGTGGCACCCTGCAGAAAGAGGCACTTGCCACCCACCATCTGCTCCACCACGCGCTTAACCACGCCTGGGTAATCGGGCGTGATGTACTTGTTCAGGTGGCCCATAATCGTGGGGTGGCAGCCGAAGTTCACGATGGTGGCGATGGGATGCTCGTCCTCGTCGTCCAGCCGAGCCACCACAACTTCGTGATCGGCGAAGCCCTGCCAGTTGCGACCCAGGAACACCTTGCCGTCGTACAGCCCTTCCTGCTTCAGGCGCCGGTTGACGTTGATATCCGAATGGCCGCGCCCGGCGGCCAGGCGCGCGGAACGCAGGTTGTTGTTGGCCTCCCAGACGGCCCCGGCTATGCGTCCGGGCAGGCTGGCCACGTAGGGGCCTAGCAGCTCCCCACCCTCGGCGTAGAAGTTGAAGTCCAGGCTCGGCCCGGAGTGTGTGTGCACGGCGGAAAGGCGCACGTTGGGCCCGGGAATGCCGGCCAGCTCGGTGATGGCGTGCCGGCAGGCGGTGACGAGATCGGTGGAGAAACCGCCGAGGTCGGCGTCGACGATGGCGACCTTCTCGTCGCCGTTCTGCAGAACCAGCGCCGTGGCCCAGAGGTCGAGATCCACCCCAGCCGCGCGCGTATGCGTCTGCGCCCCCCAGTTGGCGTGGGGTATGCCGACCGGCGGCGTGATGTCGCTCCGGGCCACGCCGGCCTTGAGTTCAGGTGCCATTGAAACCTCCAGAACAAACGGTAAGGACGGCGCCTGCGCCGCCCGCCCGGTTCCTGTCCCCTCTCCCAGCGGGGAGAGGGAGATGGCCTGCTTGTGCGCCGCTAGCTCATCTCCAGATCGCGCCAGTAGACCATGTAGCTCGGGCTGCGGTTGATGGTCTTGATCTTCTTCGCCTGGTAGGCGCCTGGGATGTTGCGGTGCACCGCCTTGACGTGGGGCTGGTCCTGGGCGTACAGGCGCTGCACCTCTTTGTAGGCGGCCTTGCGCTCGTCCAGGCTCGTCGCCTGCCGGCCCTTGTCAAAGGCCGCGTCCATGTCCTTGCTGCTGTACTCGCCCGGGTTGTTGCTGCCCTTGGTGTAGAGGCAGGAAACACAGAGTCCGTCGGCGTCCCATTCGCGGGCCACCGAGGTCTGGGCGAGCTGGAAGTCGTGCTGCTGGTAAACCTTCTGGATCCAGACGGCGAACTCGTGCTGCACGATCTTCACGTTCAGGCCGACGTTCTTGAACATGGCCTGGATCAGCTGGGCCATCTGCGGGTACTCCTGGATGGTGAAGATGTCGTACGGAATCTCCTCGCCGCCGTACTTGGCCGCGTCCAGGTACTTCTTCGCCTGGTCGACGTTGAACTCCGGCCCTTTGATGTCGGCGGCGTAGGCCCAGTGCTTCATCGGGAAGACGTTCCAATGCGCCTCACCATGCCCATAGTACACTGCGCGCAGGATGGCGGCCCGGTCGATGGCGTACGACACGGCCATGCGCATGTTGACGTTGTCGAACGGCTTGGCCGTGTTCTTCATCAGCGTCCAGGTGTAGCTGGCACTGCCCGGGTAGGGATCGATCAGCTTGATGTCGGGCGAGCTTTCCAGCTCGGTGGCGTACTTGAGAGCGATCTGGTCGAGATAGTCTATGGTGCCCGCCTTCAGGTTGGCGAGCGCCGTCGCCTCCTCCAACGCCGGCACAAAGGTCAGCTCGTCGGGATAGTTCTGGGGTTTGCGCCAGTAATCGGGGTTCTTGACGAATTTGATGTAGCGGTTGGGCACGCGCTCGACGAACTTGTAGGGGCCAGCGCCGATGGGCTGCTTGGACTGCTTATCGCCGTCCGACGCCTCGGGCGGCATGATGGAGCAGTAGGTCAGGTTATCCAGCAGCGGCGCGCTGGACGCCTTGAGATTGATCTTGACCTGGTACTTGCTCACCACGTCGACGGAGGCGACGTCCACGATGTAGGCGGCGTATTTGCCCTTTGAGCCGGTCTGGATGATGCGGTCGATCGAGAACTTGACGTCGTCGGCCACCATCTCCCGGCCGTTGTGGAATTTCACGCCCTGGCGTAGGTTGAAGAGCCAGGTCTTGGGATCGGGATTGGTCCAGGACTCGGCCAGGTCGGGCTGGGCCTTGATCTCCTTGTCCCAGGCCGTGAGGCCGTTGAAGACGGCGTGCTGGGTGTACTGATCGGTCTGGGCGGTGAGCAGATGCGGGTCCAGCTGCATCTGCTCGGCGATGAAGCCTGCGGTGAGGCTTTTCTTGGCGGCGGCCGCCGCCGGGGCCTGCGTGGCCGCGGGCCCCGGGGCCGTCGTGGCGGCCGGCGCGGGGGCAGTGGTCGCGGCGGGAGCAGGAGCCGACGTCTTTGCCGGCGCCGGGGCCGTCGTGGCGGCCGGCGCGGCTGGCTGAGAGCAGGCCGCTAGTCCCACGGCCGCTAAGCCACCGCTGAGGATTAAGAAGCGACGACGAGTGACGAGCCTCTGTGCCATCGAGCATCCTCCATATTAGTGAGTGCCGTTGACCGGTACCGGGCGCCCGCCGGTCGGGACGCCCCGGGCTCGCATTTTCAGCCCCTTCTACTCCCTCCTTCTGTGGCTCCCGGCGAACTCAACCTGGCCGGGCGCTTCTCCTGTCGTGATGAGCAAACGTCAAATAGCACCTTTGTTAGCTAGCTTCCGACTCACGTCCCGGCCACCAACTATGCACGACCGCCCACCACCTGGCCTCACGCCAGGACGGCAGGGCGTCAGTCCTGCTAGCCGATCTGACTCATGTGCGGGTCCAGGGCCTCCCGCAGCCCGTCGCCGATGAAGTTCAAAGCCAGCACGGTCAGGAAGATCGCAATACCCGGGAAAGTGGCGAACCAGGGCGCGATGCTGATCAGCCCCCGGCCGGCGCCCAGCATCGACCCCCAGGAGGGCTCGGGCGGCTGCACTCCCAGACCGAGGAAGCTGAGCGCCGCCTCCACCAGCACGGCGTAGGCGAAGCCAAGGGAGGCCTGCACGATCAGCGGCGACGAGCAGTTGGGCAGTATCGTCCTGATCATTATGCGCAGGTCGCGCGCGCCCAGGGCCCGCGCCGCTTCCACGTACTCCTTCTGTTTGATGGAGAGGACGTTGGCGCGCGTGATGCGGGCGAACGCCGGGATGTAGATGACGCCGATGGCCAGGACGGTATTCTGCAGAGAGGGGCCGAGAACGGCTAGGATGAAGATGGCAAGCAGAATCGCTGGGAAAGCCTGCAGGGAGTCCATCAACCGCATGATGATCCCATCGGCCAGGCGCCCGTAGAAACCCGACACCATGCCCAACACCACCCCGTAAAACCCCGCGATTGTCATCGAGACCAGGCCGACGTAGAGCGAGACGCGGGAGCCAAAGATGATGCGGCTGAAGATGTCCCGGCCGATGTCGTCCGTCCCCAGCCAGTACTTGGCGGAAGGGGGCAGCAGGGCATCGCTCGGAAAGCTAGCGTAGGGATCATAGGGCGCTATGGCGCCTGCCAGCAACGCCGCCAGGACGACGACCAGCAACAGGGCCAGGCCGACCACCGAGGTGCGATTGCGCCGGTAGCGGCGCCACAGCTCGAGCAGCCGCCCCCGCGCGCTGGCGTCACGGGCCTCGGCCAGACTAACCGGCGAGACCGCCTCCGTCACACTTGTCCCCCTCTCCCGCCGGTCAATAGCGGATGCGCGGGTCGACGTAGACATAGATCACGTCCACCGCCAGGTTCACCAGGATGAAGCCCAGCGCCACGAATAGCACCACACCCTGAATTATGCCGTAGTCTCGTTGGTTGATGGCGGTGAAAGCGAGCAGACCGACCCCCGGCCAGCTGAACACTTGCTCGATGACGATCGTGCCACCGAGCAGGGCGCCAAACTGCATACCGAAGACGGTGATTACCGTGAGCAGAGCGTTGCGTACGGCGTGCCCCGTAACCACCATGCGCTCCGTCAGACCCTTGGCCCTGGCCGTGCGAATGTAGTCCGCGTTCATCACGTCCAGCATACCGGAGCGCATGAACCGGGCGAGCGGCGCCGCCAACGTGAGCCCCAGGGTGCTGGCGGGCAGGATGAGCCGCCTGATGGCCTCCGTGGGGTTCTGGTTGAGGTCGACGTAGCCGGACGGAGGCAACCAGCGCAGCTGCACGGCCACGACGAGCATCAGCATCAACCCCAGCCAAAACTGCGGCATCGCCACGCCCAGCAGGGCCAGGGTGGTGGCAATATTGTCGGTGAGCGAGTGCTGCTTGACCCCGGAGATGATGCCCGCCGGTATGGCGATGAGGAGGGCGATCAAGAGGGCGGTGCAGGCCAGCAGCAGGCTGGCCGGCAACTTCAGCATTATCAACTGCAGAACCGGTTGCTTGCTCACCCAGGAGGTGCCGAAATCACCCCGCAGAACGTCGCCCAGCCAGATGCCGTACTGCACGAAGATGGGCTTGTCCAGGCCCATCTCCTTCTGCACGGCGGCAATGCCCTCGGGAGTAGCCTCCATGCCCAGGCGGATGGCGGCGGGGTCCCCGGGAATCAGGCGCACGATCGTGAAGACGATGATGGAGAGGAAGAAGAGGACCGGCACGAGCTGCAGCAAGCGCTGGAGCAGATACTCTCTCATGGTCCTCCCCTGCGGCCAGCTTGCCCCGCGGGGCAGCGAATAGTCGGGATCGAGGACAAAGAGACAGGGTCGCTGATTCTATGACGCGAACGTAGGCGCGAAGACCGCTAGCTTCGCCCCTCCTACCGCCTTCTGTGCTGCGGCGACGGATGCCGAATGGCTATGAAGGTAAACCGGGCCCGCGCTGAATGGCGGTCCCAGGGGGTGGTCAGGACTTCGGTGACGAGCGCTGCTCTTTCGCTCCCTGCTTCTCATTGTATGATCAGCCGACTAGCCTGTCAAGGGTTGGACACGCCTGTCTCCCCACTGCCCCCCGCCTCCCATCCTTCGAGACGGCTCGCGCCCGCCACCACCGGCCGGCGACCCCCGACAACCTGGTACAAGTAGTCGCTCAGCTGCCTAACCAGGGGGCTAGACAGCCGGGCAGCGTTATGATATTCTGCGCACAACGCCGCGACCGCTCTGCCGGCCGTCGGCTAGACTGCAGCTCTGGAGGCAAGAAGTTGAACAAGCGTCTCTGGCTCCTTTTCTCTCTGGTAATGGCGCTGGCCATGCTCATGAGCGCCTGCCAGACCCCCGCCGCCGCGCCCACGGCGGCCCCGACCGTGGCGCCGGCGGCCGCCACAACCCCGCCCAAGCCGGCAATCGTCGAGGTGATCCTGGCCACCACGACCAGCACCCGCGACAGCGGCCTGCTGGACGTGCTGATCCCCGACTTCGAGAAGAAAACGGGTTACAAGGTCAAGATGGTCGCCGTGGGCTCCGGCGCCGCCATTCAGCTCGGCGAGCGAGGCGAGGCGGACGTACTGCTGGTGCACTCGCCGACTGCCGAGAAGACCTTCATGGATAACGGCAACGGCACCAAGCGGCTGTTGGTGATGCACAACGACTTCGTCATCGTCGGCCCCAAGTCGGACCCTGCCGGCATCAAGGGCATGAAGAAGGCGACGGAGGCTCTTGCCGCCATCGCCAACAAAGGTAGCCTCTTCATCTCTCGCGGCGATGCGTCCGGCACCGACGTGGCCGAGAAGAACATCTGGAAAGCGGCCAACATCACCGCCAAGGGCCAGAAGTGGTACCAAGAAACAGGCCAGGGCATGGGAGAGACCCTGCGCGTGGCCTCGGAAAAAGAGGGCTACACCGTCACCGACCGCGCCACCTGGCTGGCCCAGCAGAAGACCCTGTCTCTCGCGCTGCTGGTGGAAGGAGACGGGATCCTGCTCAACATCTACCACGTCATCCCCGTCAATCCCAAGAAGAACGACAAGATCAACGGCCCGGGCGGCGAGGCCTTTGCCCAGTACATGGTTTCCGCCGAGACCCAGGCCTTGATCAAGACCTTCGGCGTCGACAAGTACGGCGGCCAACTCTTCTTCCCCGACGCGGGCAAGAAGGACGAGGAAGTAGGCATGTAAGCAGGGTCCACTCGGGCTCTGGCTAGGGAGAGGGATCACTCTCAACCTGAGGATGGTAGCGGCAAACAGCAGCGAGGCCGACGGCGACGCGCGCAACGACCCCTCCGGTCCGGGGCTCGTCTTCCTCGGGGCTGGGCAGTAGGAGGGCCACCGCTCTCCGGCTGAGGTTCTCTTCTCCTACGGCGATTGGCGCCACGGTCCCGCGCGGGACCGTGGCGCCAATCGTTTCCCGGGAGGCTCCTAGCGGGCCAGCATCACCTCGGTGGCCTTGATGATCACAGTCACGTCTGCACCTTCCACGATCTTCAACCGCTCCACCGAGCTACGGGTAATGACGGCCACGACCTCGTTGTCCCCTACCTGCACGGTGACCTCGGAGACGACGTTGTCCTGGTTGATCCTGGTGACCCGACCCTTGAGCTGATTGCGGGCGCTGATTTCCATAGTCTTCTCTTCCTCACATACAGTCTCGGCGCGCAGCGAACGTGCCCTTTCGGTCACTAACCGTGGCAGGTTCCGTTCCTCGCCGGGGCAGCGGGGCCTGGCCTTTGCTAACGCCAAGCCCGGCGGGCAGCGCTTTGGCGCACCCGGGGGCTTTACTGCCGACTAGCGTTATGATAGCATGCTCATAACGGTTCCTTCAAACGGCGTGCCCCGAGAGGACGGCAGGCCGGTCCACTTGGTAGAGGGCAGGCGATGGGAGAGCGAAGGGAGTTTCCGCGGCCCGTTCGTTATGCGGGCCAAACGGCCAAGCTGTTTGTCAGCAGCGGCCAGTGGGACGATTACCTGGAAATCGAGCTGCCGGCGTGGTGCCTGGCCGACGACGGTCTGGCCGACGTGGGTTCCCACTTGCCCCGCCAGGTCGCGGGCGGCGAACTGGACGTGCGCTGGCACCGCGGCGAGCCGGCCGTGCTCAGCCTCCTCGTGGACTACAGCGGCGACGAGCAGGCGAGGTCCCGTCCCTGGCGCGAGCGGACCGAGGCCATCTTGTCCGCGCTGGTGCGGGAACTGCCCCGACTGGACTGCGGCGACCTGCTGCCCCTGCCGGCCCGCTGCCGACTGAATTCGCGGTCGCGGCGCCGCCCGCCGAGCCGGTGCCGTCCATGCCGTCGGACGACGTTGGCCGGCACAATCGCCTGGCGATGGCGCGGCTGTTCCTCGAACGAGCGCGGGCGCAGGCGGCGCGCGGCCAGTTGCACAAGGCCCTGCGCAGCGTCGAGGAGTCGCTCCACCAGGAGCTTGGCCACCCCGCGGCCTTGGCCCTGCGCCGGGAGATCCGGCTGCTGGAGCAGCGGGAGAAACGCCGCCGGCAGGCCCCGCGCAACGCCCAGGCCCACCTGGAGGTAGGCTTCTCCTACCTGCAGTTGCGGAGAACGGACGAGGCCATCTTCGCCCTCGACCGGGCTCGTGCTCTCTTCCCCGACCTTTACCTGGCCCAGCTGCTGGGCGTCGCCCTGCATAGCCGCGGCCGAGCTGCCGAGGCCCGCCTGGCCTACGAGCGGGCCGCCCAACCGCGGGCGGGGGACGAGATGGCCCACTCCCTGCTGGCCGCCCTCAACCACGGCGAGCCCCCACCCTACCTCGCCGAAGAGTACTCCCACGCCAAGCATCCGTCCCTCAGCCTCTCCGCCTAGGTCCGGCATTCTGCTGTGCCCCTCTGAGGAGCGACCTGCTCCCCGACAGCAGCGGAATCGCCTGCCCGCCAGCGTTGACAGTCTGACACCGTTACGGCCCCCTGCGCCTGCTGCCTCTCGTTCTGGCAACTAGAGAGCGTAACCTCCGGACAAATCCTCGCTTACAGGCTATTGACATGGGCTTGGCCCCCGTGTAAAGTGTCCGGTAGGCTTACGGAATCATCTCTGGGCCTACTGTCGGGCATTAGCTTGCTACGGGGTGATTACGGCTGCTGGATAGCAGCTTAGTAGGTGCAAGGAGGAATCTCGATGATCAGTCGTAGGCAGTTCCTTCGCGATTCTCTAGCCGCCGGCTTGACTCTGGCCGTAGGCTCGCTCGCCGCCTGCGCGCCGGCGGCCGCGCCCTCGCCCACGGCCGCGCCTAAGCCGGCCGAGACCGCCAAGCCGGCGGCACCAGCAGCGAGCGCCGCCCCCGCCGCTACCACAGCGCCGGCCGCCACGCAGGCGCCAGCCGCCGCCGGGCCGGCGAAGGACCTCAAGATTTACTGGCACCCGGGCCACTACTACGAGGCCTACAAGGCCGTCTGGGCGAAGGCGGAAAAAGACCTCAACCTCAAGATCAGCGTCGAGCAATTCCAGTGGCCGGACATGCGCACCAAACTGCTGGCGGGCTTCACAGCGGGGGCGGTGCCCGACCTGATGGAGGGAGGCCTCTGGACGCAGGAGTTCGCCAAGGCCGGCTACCTTGAGCCGCTCGACGCCTACGTGGCCAAGGACGGCAAGGCAATCGGCTTCCCCGATGACTGGATCAACAACTACCCCGAGCAGAGCGACTTCGAGGGCAAGCTCTACGGCATCCAGCTGCACCTCACCTGCAACACCCTCGTATACAATCCGAAGCTGCTGGAGAGAGCCGGTGTGGCCAAGGTGCCCACTACCTGGGCAGAGTTCCTTGCCGCCTGCCAGGCCGTGAAGGACAAGACCGGTGCCTGGGGCTACGCTCCGGAGTACCAGGTGAGCCAGGCTCCCAGTGTCTGGTTCTGGCAGAACGACGTGCAGTGGTGGGATCCCAAGAAGCGGGAGCTCACCATCAACTCGCCGGCAGGCGTGGAGGCGTTACAGTTCCAGGCCGACCTGGTGCGCAAGTACAAGGTGGCGCCCGAGCCCCAGCCGAGCGTGGGCTATGAGGGCCCGGCCAATCTGTTCATCGCCGAGAAAGTGGCGATGATCACCACCGGTCCCTGGAACATTGCCCCCATCCGCAAGGGTGCCCCCAACCTGGTGTGGGACATCGCCCCGCCGCTCAAGGGCAAGGTCCAGGCCACTTACCGCGCGGGCGTCAACTTTAGCATCAGCAAAGATGCCAAGAACAAGCAGGGGGCCTGGGAAATCATCAAGCGGATGCTGCCCATAGAAGTGATGCTGCAGGCCACCAAAGAAGCCGGAATGCTCTTCCCGCGCAAGACCTGGGCGGCACGGCCCGAGCTCGCCGCCGAACCCATCGTCAAGAAATGGGCCGAGATCATGACCTCCGTGCCGCTTAAGCCCTACTACCAGTTCGAAATTCTGCTAGGCGAAGTCTACGAGACGATGT
The DNA here is from genome assembly GCA_023473795.1 of Chloroflexota bacterium. Taxonomy (GTDB): domain Bacteria; phylum Chloroflexota; class UBA6077; order FW602-bin22; family JAMCYS01; genus JAMCYS01. The sequence continues at coordinate 10,966 of JAMCYS010000126.1, forward strand.
ACCAGACGGCCTACGACAACGCCATGTTCGGCAAGATGACGGCTCAGGAGGCCCTGGACAAGTACGTCAAGGACGGCAACCTGAAGCTGAAGCAGAACCCGTAGAGGGCGGCTAGCCCGAATTCAGTCCTGACTAGTCTGGTTGTTGGTGCCCCGTAAACATAGCAACAGGGTCGCGGGCCAGAGCTTCGTGGCGATATTGGGCCCGCGATCACCTACTCCTGTTCTTCAAGGCGGAGCCACAACTAGTAGGTAGATGCAGAGGGCAGGTCCAGAGAGATGGATACAGTCAGCGCACCCGCCTCTCGTGTTCGCCCCGCCTACTCGCTGGAGCGCCGGATGGCACGGACGGCGTTCGCCTTCCTGGCACCAACGCTCGTCTACTTCGCCGTCTTCTACGGCCTGCCGATTCTGATGGACCTGGCGATGAGCCTATACTCTGGAACGGCCTTCCTGGGGCGGGGAGGCCGTTTCGTCGGTCTGCTGAACTACGAGATCCTTTTCCAGGACGGAGACGCCGTCGCCTCAATCGTGCGGACGCTTGTCTTCAGCGCCGGCATCGTCGCCATCAGCGTGCCCTGCGGTCTGGGGCTGGCGCTGACCCTCAACGCCGACGTCCGCTTCCGCGCGCTCTTCCGGGCGATAATGTTCTTCCCTTATATGACGTCGATGGTCATCATCTCGCTGGTCTGGAGCGTCCTGTACCAGACAGAAGCTGGCCTGCTCAACGTCCTGCTGGAGGCAGTCGGTCTGCCGAAGGTGGGCTGGATGACAAACCCCGACCTCGCCCTCTTCTCGTTGATCTTCATGACCGCCTGGGCGGAGATAGGCTACAACATGGTGCTTTTCCTGGCGGGGTTACAGGGCATCCCAGGCGAGTTCTATGACGCGGCCAAGGTGGACGGCGCCGGCAGCTGGAACGTCTTCCGACATGTCACCTTGCCGTTGTTGGCGCCGACGACCTTCTTCTGCACCCTGATGTCGATCATTCTCTCGAGCGAGGCCTTCACGCAAGTCTTCATAATGACGCGCGGGGGACCAGCCAAGGCGACCGAGCTGTTCTCCTACCGGGTGTGGGAGACCGCCTTCAACAACGCCAGCTTCGGCTACGCGGCGGCAATGGCCTTCCTCATGTTCCTGGGTCTGTTCGTGATCACCGTCTTCCTGTTTCGGGGTTGGCGGACGGAGGTCGAGTATTGAGAACGCGGGCGTTCGCCGCTATCTAGGGGGAACTGGCGGTGGTCTGGAAGGCAGTGCGCTACCCGATACTTGCGGTTGCCGTAGTAGTAATGGGGTTTCCATTCTACTACATGTTGGCCGTGTCCTTCGCCACCGACGCTCAGATCCACTGGTTCCCCATACCCGTGGTGCCGCGGCAGATCGCCTGGGAAAACTACGCCCGCATCTGGGACGTGGCGCCATTTGGTCGCTTCTTCCTTAACAGCCTGCTCGTGGCTGGGTGCATCACCTTCTTGCACCTGGTGTTCGACCCGCTGGCGGGCTACGTCTTCGCCAAGTTCCGTTTCCCAGGCCGCGAGCCGCTGTTCCTAGTGGTTCTGGGTACGTTGATGATTCCTTTCTTCCTGCGCATGATCCCGCTCTACTGGCTGGTGGTGCAGATCGGCTGGCTCAACACTTTCCAGGGGTTGATCATCCCCTTCGCCTCCAGCGCCTACGGCATCTTTCTCATGCGCCAGTTCATCCTGCCCCTGCCCTCCGAGCTCATGGACGCGGGGCGGATCGATGGTGCCTCGGAGCTGCGCATCTTCACCTGGATCGTCGTCCCCCAACTTGGACCGGCCCTGGCCTCGGTTGGCCTCTTCACTTTCGTCTACCAATGGAACAACTTTCTGTGGCCGCTGCTCATAACTTCCAGCATGGATATGCGAACACTGACCCTGGGGCTAACGTTCTTCTACCAGGAAGGCTACACCCGCTGGAACCTGATGGCTGCCGCCTCGATGCTCCTCTTCCTGCCGATCTTCGTGTTGTTCCTGCTCGCCCAGCGCTTCTTCATCAAGGGAATGGTGACGAGTGGGTTCAAGTAGGCGGCAAATGGGCAGTACCGCGCTAGCCAGGAGAAGCCACTGGCTCGGCGCTATCCTAGTTTCTGAAGGGACTAGCGATCAGTGGTTAGAGCCGGCGTGAGCAGCGTGACCATCTCCGACATCGCCCGGGCGACCGGCACCTCGACTGCCACCGTCAGCCGGGTGATAAACGGCAGACCCGATGTCAGTGCGCAAACCCGAGCGCGGGTGCTGGCCTCGCTGCGGGAACATGACTACCGTCCAGGATTCGGCCGCCTGGCGTACGACGGCGTTGCGGTATGCCTGGCTGAAACCAGGGTTCTGCGGTCGTTCTATGAAGCGGAGGTTTTCGACGGGATCGCGCAGGCTATCTCGACGCGAGGATGCACGCTAGTACTCCTGCCGGAGCGAGAGCTAAGCCGCACCGTCGGGGGACTCGATGCCCTCTGCCGTGACCGGCGCCTTGTGGGCGTCCTTTTCGTTGGCGAGGTAGAGGAATCCCTGCTGGACTGCTCTTTGGCCAGCGGCGTGCCCTGCGTCGTCGTGGATCGCGCCTTCCCGCCTCAGAACGCCGTGGCCGTGGGTACCGACATTGGCGGCGGGATCGTCCAGGCCGTCGAGCACTTGGTGCGGCTCGGACACCGGCACATCACGTTGCTGAACGGGCCATTCGACTACGGACGAGACAGGCTCAGAGCCATTGGGCTGCAGAGCGCCTTCTCCCAGGCGAACCTTCTCCCCGGACCCGACACCATACTAACCTTCCCGCGCCCGTCGATTCAGCGGCCGACAGGGCCTGAGGTGTGGTCGGCCGTAAACTACCTTCTCAGTCTATCCCCCCGTCCGACGGCGATCATCAGCGGGGGAGAATGGCTAACCATACCGGCTCTCCTGGCGTTGGCAACGCAGGGCGTTAGGCTCCCCCGTGACATGTCCTTCGTGGCCTTCCAGGACGCCCCGACGGCGCAGCAGGCCCATCCCGCTCTCACGGCCATCCGCCAGCTGATTCGCGAATTGGGGCAAATGGCTGTGGATACTCTGCTACGTCTCGCCTCGGGAGACCAGGTTGTCGCTCACGAGGCGGCCATCATCCCTATGCAGCTGGTCATCCGCGAGTCCTCAGGCTTGGCCCCGGATAGCCGATAGCCCTGCGTCTTTGCGGGCACTATCACGGCATCCCCAGATTCGCCAGAGCATCGATTGCCTACCTCGGCCCGGCTTGGCCGAAGGACAATACTTGACAAAGGCAAGTAATTAGTTGATACTAGCAGCTATCTGGCACTCTCTCCCGGGGAGGCGACGATGACTGAGGCAATCGAGGAGCAACGAATTCTCGCCGTCCGGCATTTCAACCGCTTCTACACCCAGCTGATCGGTGTGCTGAATGACCAGTACCTGCAAAGCCCGTTCTCGCTCACCGAGGTCCGGGTGCTCTACGAGCTGGCCCACCGCGAGCAGGCCACGGCCAGCGAGCTGAAGCGGGAACTGGGGCTCGACGCCGGCTACCTGAGCCGCTTGCTGCGCGGTTTCGTCAGGCGTGGCTACGTCGACCGGCTACCATCCACCACCGACGGGCGCCAGACCCTCCTGCGGCTCAGCGATCAGGGACGGACCGTCTTCGCCCCTTTGCACGCGCGCTCCAGCGAGCAGATAAGCGTCCTTCTTGGGCGCCTGCTGCCGGACGAGCAAGAGCGCCTCCTGGCGGCGATGGCCACCATCGGGCGCTTGCTGGGCGACGCGCCTTTGTCCCAGGCCCCCTATCTGCTGCGCCCACCGCGAGCCGGCGAGCTGGGGTGGGTCGTGCAGAGGCACGGCGCCGTCTATGCCGCGGAGTACGGCTACGACGAGGAGTTCGAGGGGCTGGTAGCCGGCATCGTCGCCCACTTCGCGGAGAACTACAACCCCAAGCGGGAGCGCTGTTGGATCGCCGAGCGGGAGGGGGAGCCGGTCGGCTCCGTGTTCCTGGTCAGTCTCTCGGCGACAGTGGCCAAGTTGCGGCTCTTCCTCGTGGAGCCGCGGGCGCGGGGCCTGGGAATCGGCAAGCGACTGGTGGAGGAATGTATCAGCTTCGCCCGCTCCGCCGGCTACGATACCATCAGGCTCTGGACGCAGAGCGAGCTTCTGGCCGCCCGCCACATTTACGACAGGGCCGGGTTTCGCCTGATCGAGGAGGAGCCGCATCACAGCTTCGGCAAGGATCTCGTGGCCGAGACCTGGGAACTGGCCCTGTGAAAGGCTGGCTGCCGGCCGCCGTGGCGGCGGTCAACGGCATCCTAATCGGCTCGGCCATGGTGGCCACCCGCTACGTCATCGCCGAGGCCACGCCTGCCTCGCTGGCGCTCTGGCGCTATTTCATCGGCTTCTGCTGCCTGCTGCCGTTCGTCCTACTGTCGCGGCGGGTGCCGTTCGCCCGGCGCGACATCCTGCCCATCGCGGTGCTGGGCATCACCCAGTTCGGCATCCTAATCTGGCTGCTGAACTACGCCCTGCAGTACATCACCTCTGCTCGCGGCGCCCTTCTTTTCACCACCATGCCCCTGCTGACGATGCTGCTGGCCACGGCGCTGGGCCAGGAGCGAATCACGCTCAACAAGACGCTGGGCGTGCTGCTGACCATCGCCGGGGTTGGTCTGGCCCTGGGTGAAAAGGCGCTGCAGCGCGGCGGCGGGGCCGAGGCCTGGCTGGGCGAGCTGGCGGTTGTGGGCAGCGCCCTGGCCGGCGCCACCTGCAGCGTGCTCTATCGGCCGTACTTGAAGAGATACCCGACTCTGCAGGTCAGTTCCTTCGCCATGCTGGCGGCGGTCGGCTTCCTGGCCGTGCTCTCGGCCGGGGAGGGCTACTTCAGCGCCCTGCCTCACTTCAGCAGTATTGGCTGGTTGGCTGTTCTCTTCATCGGCATCAACAGCGGCGTCGGCTACTATCTCTGGCTGTGGGCCCTGGGCCACGCCCCGGCCACCCGGGTCACCGTCTTTCTGGCGCTAAGCCCCATCACCGCCACCGCGCTGGGCGCGCTGCTGTTGGGCGAGACGATCACGGCTTTCTCTCTACTTGGTCTGTCCGGCGTCGCCCTTGGCCTCTGGCTCGCCAATCAGGAGGAACGAAGGCGCAAGCCGGATTTGGGAGCCGCCCCCGGCCTTGACAGCGCGGGAAGGGGATTGTAGGCTCAGGCCGTCGCCGAGAAGCCCGGCCACGGCCTATCCCGGTGGCAATCGCGCGTGCGCCCACTGGGAGAAACGGCTTGGCCCCCTGGCGACGACATAGCGGACTGTCTCTCCTGCTGCTGGCCTTCCTGGTCCTGGGTCTTGTCTACGATTGGGCCACGCCGATTTTCGAGAGCGGCGACGAGATCTCCCACTATCCCTTCGTCAGACTGCTGGCCGACGGCGGCGGCTTGCCCGTGCAGCAGCCACGCGAGCCCCGCCCCTGGCATCAGGAGGGCAGCCAGCCGCCGCTCTACTACGCCCTCATGGCCGCGGCCACGAGTTGGATAGACACCGGCGATTTCGACGCCGTCCGCCAGCTCAATCCCCACGCCAAACTCGTCCTCGGCTCGTCTGACAACGCCAATCTGGTGATCCACGACGCCGCCCATGAGTCGTTTCCCTGGCGCGGCACGGTGCTCGCCGTGCAAATCGTGCGTCTGCTCTCGTTGCTGCTGGCGGCCCTGAGCGTGGCCTGCACCTACTTCACCTGCCTGCTGGTCTTCCCGGGGCGCGCCCGCCTGGCCCTGGCCGCCGGCGCTCTGCACGCCTTCAACCCCATGTTTCTGGCCACCAGCGCTTCCGTGAGCAACGACACCCTGGCCACGGCCAGCGCCTCCCTCGCCTTTTATCTGGCACTCCGTCTGCTGCTCCAGACCGGCAAGGTGACCTGGCGAGCGTTGCTCACCCTGGGTGTCGTTCTGGCGGCGGTGGCCCTGGCCAAGATCAGCGCCCTGACGGTGCTGCCGGTGGCGGGACTGGCCTTGCTTCTGGCTGCTTGGCCTCGCGGAGACTGGAGATCCCTGGGTCGCGCGGTCGTGGCCTGCGGCGTGCCCGTGCTGGCGTTCGCCGGCTGGTGGTACGCCCGCAACTGGCAGCTGTACGGCGATCCGACCGGCATGGCACTGATGGTTGGCCCGGAAGGAGCCCGCCCGCCGGGCTTCGGCCTGGCAGAGGCGCTCGGGGAGGGGCAGTTCGTGCGTCGCACCTTCTGGGGCAACTTCGGCGCCACCAACGTCGCCCCCGCGCCCTGGCTCTGGCTGGCGGGCGACGCCCTGCTGGCGGCGGGCGCCCTGGGCCTGGCCCTCTGGCTGGCCGGGCGCCTCCGGCGACGGCTGGGGCCGGGCTGGCCGGTGGCGCTGTTGTTGCTCTGGGCGGCACTGCAGCTGGCCGCCTTGCTGCGCTGGACGATGCTGACGCCTGCCTCGCTGGGACGACTGCTCTTCCCGGCCATCACGGCCTACGCCATCCTGCTGGCCCTGGGGCTCGCCACGCTCGGCAACGCCCTGATCCTGCCCCTCCTCCAGGGCGATGGCGCCGCTCGCCGGCGGGTCGAGGACTTCGTCGGCCCTGTTCTGGTCCCCGTCCTGGCCGCCGCGGCCCTGGCGGTGGCGGTGGTCGACATCCATCCGGTCTACGAACCGGCCCCACCCCTCTCCACCGCGGCGGTGGGCGCCATCCCCAACCGCGCCGACTTCGTCTTCGCCGGGAGCCTGGCCCTGATTGGCTTCGACCTCGACCGCACCCAGGCGGCGGCGGGCGAGACCGTCAGCCTCACCCTCTACTGGCGCTCGTTGGCTCCCGTCGACCGCGACTACAGCGTTTACGTTCATCTGGTGGACGGTCGTCCAGAGGAGAAGCTGAGCCAGCACGATTCCTTCCCGGATGGCGGCCGGCGCAGCTTTCGCCAGCTGCAGCCGGGCGAGGTCATCGCCGACCCCCACCTGCTGACGGTGCAGCGGGCGCCGGAAAACGGTCTGGCAGGGCAGATTCTGGTTGGCCTGTACGACACGGCAGACGATAGCCGTCCGCCCGTGACCGACGGCGCCGGCCGTCCGGCAGACGGACAGCCGCTGGCCAAGGTCACGATTCCCCTGCCGGCACGTCTGCCCGACGGGGCCACGGCCCTGGTCGCCAACTTCGACAACGCCTTCGAGCTGCAAGGCTTCCACTGGGCCACGCCGCAACTGCGCCCCGGCGAGCCGGGCAGGGTGGTGCTCTACTGGCGACCTCTCCGCTCCGTTGACCGGGACTACACCCTCTTCGCCCAGCTGGTCGACGCCAACGGCTCCCTGGTAGCGCAAAACGACCACCAACCCCAGGCGGGCAACCTGCCCACCTCGCGCTGGCGGCCTGACGAGTGGGTGGCCGACGCCTTCGAGATTACTCCTGGCGCAGCGGCAGCGCCCGGCCCCTACCGGCTGCGCTTTGGCTGGTACGACCAGGCCACCGGTCGCCGTCTGCCTGTGGACATCCCTTCCGGGCAGCAACCAGCCGACTATCTGTTGCTGCCGGGGCCTGGCCAAGGCGGCTAGGCTGCCTGTCTCCTCTCGGTGGCCGAATCGATGGTCGGCCGCGGCGGCAGACCCTAGGTGACGAACGTCAGCGAGTCGTAGCCGGTGGCGCCGTCGGGGTAGGCGTCGGTGCTCCGCTCGATCTGCTTGTTGCCCCTGCCGTCGGTCGCGCGCACCCGCGCCGCATGCTGGCCGGGGCCGGTGGCGGGCCAGTCGTAGCGCCACTGCACCCAAGTCAACGGACCCAGGGGCGGCGTGCGCAGGGTGGCTTCCTGCCAGGCACCGCTGTCGATCTGCACCTCGACCTTGCTGATGCCCTGCGCGCCCGACCAGGCGATACCGCCGATGGGCACCTTGCCATTCTGGGTCGCCGCCACGTCCACCGGGTCGATCTGCGACATGATCTGCGGCATCGCCTCCTCACTCCAACCCCGCTCCGGCCAGTAGCCCAGCGATGCCTGCCCCGCGGCCTCTATGCTCACGATCCACTTGGGCTGCTTCATGCCATAGCGGTCCGGAATGATGATGCGCAGGGGGTAGCCGTGCTCGACGGGGAGCGTCTGGCCGTTCATTCCATAGACCAGCAGCGTGCGCTCGTCCATCATATCGGACATCACGACCGATTCGTAGAAGTTGTCGGCCGATCTGAGGTGCAACTCCCTGGCTGTAGGCTGCAGACCTAGGTCGGCCAGCAGGTCGCGCAGGCGCAGGCCGGTCCAGTAGCCGTTGCTGATCAAGTCGCCGCCGATCAGGTTGGAAATGCAGCTGAGTGTGACGGGCATCGTCACCGCAGGATAGGCGGCCAGGTCCGCCAGAGAGAATTGCCGCGGCTTGGTGAAGAGACCGGTGGCAACCAGGCGCCACGAGTTGCCGTCGACCCGGGGCGGGATCAGATTGATGTCCACCCGGTAGAACTTGTCGTTGGCCGTCACCTCGGGGCGGGTGCCGGGGGCGGGTTCGATCCGGCCGGCCGGCGCCGGGGGCGGCGTGGGCAGGTTGGCCGGCTGAGGCTGCTGGGCCACGGTCGGCTCCTGCTGTGGCTGGGGCCAGTTGCTCAGGCCCCAGAGGGCGAGCGCTGTGCCGGCCGAACCCACGGCGACCTTGAGCAGCAGGTTGCGGCGGCTGACTGCCTCGCCGGCGCTCGGAGCGGCGGCCCCTGCCCGGGCCAAGACGCCCTGGACGGCGCCGCCTAGCAGCGTACCCCAGACGATGGGCGGCGCGGCCACCCAGAGCACCGCCAGCAGCAGCTGGCCCAACGGCAGGCTCAGGAGCGAGCCACGCAGCGCCTCCACGGCCAGCGCGGCCAGGGCGAGAATGATGCCGCCCGAGCGTCCCCAGGCCCAACCGGAGCCCGGGCCCAGGGAGAGGCGCCAGGCGACCACCAGCCCGAGGACAATGCCGGCGCCGACCAGCAGCAACTGCGCCACCGCCATCTCGGCGGCTTTGGCCACGTCGGCTGTAGGCCCCAGAGAGAAGTCGTGGATGATGGTGATCATCGTGTCGATGAAGAAGGCGATGACGGCGCCGGGCGTGACGCGGGCCAGCCAGTCGAAGATATCGAAGGGCACCGAGGGCAGGCCGACACGCACTCCCAGAGCGTACAGCCCCAGCAGCGGCAGACTGGTGAGCGCCCCCAGCAGGGCGCCGACGAAGGCAGCTCGCGCTCGCACGACTTGGCCTCCTTGGGCAGGGCGACAGACGCGGTTGAGCGGGCCCTCCAGCCCTAAGATAATTGTACCAGCTACTCCTTGTGGCCCCTAGCCGCCCGGCTGGAGTGATAGGGCTTTCTCATGTTAGCGGCCATTCTGGCGTGGGCTGGGCTATGGTGTAGCCTTGTGGTTGCGGGTGAGCGGGGGCAGGCGCAAGAATGGCCTCTCTTGGTTATTGTGTTGTTGACCGACAGCACATTGAACCAGGGGAGGCTACGGATGAAGTCTACCACAACGCTTAGTCTTGCCGCAGCAGGCAGCGCGGAGGTGATGATGTTCGACATCGCCCTCCTCTTGCGCCGGCTGGAGAGGCTGACGGACTGGCGTTGCCCCAAGGGCCGGCGCTACGCGCTGGCCCTCCTATTGCTGCTGATCGTGCTGGCGAAACTAGCGGGCGAGGATCGGCCCAGCGGCATCGCCGATTGGATTGGCAGTCGCGGCCGGCTACTGCAAGAAGCGCTGCGCCTACCTTGGCGGCGGATGCCCCACCACAACACCTATCGGCGTATCCTGGAGCAGGCGCTCACGCCCGACGAACTCGACCGCGCCGTGGGCGAGCATCTGGCCAGTCTACCGGGGGTGGGCCAGAGCGTCCTCATCGCCATCGACGGCAAGACGGTGCGCGGCACCATCAACACCACCAATCCCCGGGGTGAGCACTTGTTGGGCGCCTATCTGCCCGAGGAGGGTATCGTGCTGATGCAGGTAGCCGCCGGCTGTAAAGAGAACGAGATCAGCGTCGCCCCCCCCGGTTGCTGGGCTGTTTAGATTTGCGTGGCAAGGGACAAGCCCCCGCGCTACATAGGGGCGAAATGGCGCAGGGACATTCCACTGTCAGACGGTACTAGCCCTCGCGCTACGTCAACTGCCCCGATAACGGTCTCAGCTCACGACCTCGTACTCGCCATCGTTGCGCGCGCCCAAACCGTGGGCGACGGCGGTGGCGATCTGCGGCAGCTGCCAGGGGTCCATATCCAGACGGTTGGCGGCGTTGTAGGACTGGAGGATGCGCACGCCCTCCACGTCGATGGCCACTTGGTCGGCCGAGGCCAGCAGCAGTCCGGGTTCCACCAGGGTGCCGTTCCGCGGCCCGTTGGTCACGAAAGCCTTGCGACCGTCGAGGACGATCAGGTCCGGCTGCCAAGCCAGGCTCAGCTCGGCCACCTTCTCCTCCAGATTGCCGGCGTGCAAGAACTCGCGCCCCCGCAGGTTGCTGAAGCCGAAGGCGACCTTCAGGGCCAACGTGAAGCGAGCCGAGGAGTGGGTCTTGAGGCAGGGTAGGTAGATACGCGTGTCGGCCTCGTAGGCGACTCGGGGCAATTCGATTCGCTCGACGTAGCGCCCGCCGAGCTCCACCTCGACCCACTCGTCCTCGTCGAAGCAGACGATCTGGAAGTCGAGCTCCCGGGCCAGGTCGAGGACGCCCAGCTTGGCCATAGTCTGGCGGGATAGCGGACTGGGACGAGCATCCAACTCCCTTCCTGTGGGGCCGAGAACCCAAACCAAGGCGGGTTCTCAAGCGTGTCTATGTATCGGATTTGAGGAATGACGCACTAAGTAACTATCTCAAAATGACAGTCGCCAGAGTCTCCCCGAACGGTTGTCGATGGCCACTTGGTCGGCCGAGGCCAGCAGCAGTCCGGGTTCCACCAGGGTGCCGTCCGCGGCCCGTTGGTCACGAAAGCCTTGCGACCGTCGAGGACGATCAGGTCCGGCTGCCAAGCCAGGCTCAGCTCGGCCACCTTCTCCTCCAGATTGCCGGCGTGCAAGAACTCGCGCCCCCGCAG
>JAMCYS010000072.1 GCA_023473795.1 Chloroflexota bacterium
CCTCCGGCTCTGGCATCTCAAACAAGGTCTCCTTGGTCACCGCTCACCTCCCAGGCGCTTTAACCTATTCTAGCTCGCCTGGCAGGACACTACAACCAACCGAGGTGATTTGTTCACAGACTCTGAGGGCCGCAGCGCGGCCCGAGGAATCATCCATAGCCCTATGGGCCACCACCGAGGATGAAAATGGGCATTCCTCGTAGAGGCGGTCGGTGGCGCCGGGCCCTGGACTGCGTAGGCTTGCCCGCGCCCTGGAAGGCGGCGGCAAGCCGCCGCACTCCACGTTGCCCCCGCGGTCGCTCAGCAAGTGCCCATTTTCATAAGAATCGTCCATTGTCCTGGCGGGCTACCACCGAGAATGAAAATGGCTTGAGCGGTCCAAGCGTGATCTCGTAGGGGCGACCGGCGACCGTAGGAAGTCCTTTAGGGCCGGTCGCCCCTACCGGGCACCGCCATTTTCGTTCTCGGTAGGAATGACACGAGGCCGATCTCGCCACGGCGGGGCGGGAGCTCCGGCGCGTGGGAGCCAAACCCCCAGACCGTTGGCGAGACCGTCGTCCGCACGCCGTTGGCCCGGCCGGACGCGCCGTGCTAGTATTGGTTATGTAGGGGATCGAGCATCTGCCGGAGGGTCGGGAAAGTTGGCGCGCGTCGTGTGGCAGGGGGACCGGGAACAGCGCTGGCGCGACTACCTTAGCCTGGCCAAGCCACGCGCCCTGGCGCTGGTTGTGGTCACCGCTCTGGCGGCGGCGTTGCTGGCCACGCGCGGCGTCTCGCTCTGGCTGCTGGTCGTCACGCTATTGGGGGGCGGCCTGGCGGCCGCGGGCGCCAACGCGCTCAACTGCTACCTCGACCGTGACATCGACGCCCTGATGGCCCGTACCCGGCGCCGTCCACTGCCCAGCGGCCGCCTGCGGCCGGGTGAGGCGCTGACCTTCGGCGCCGGGCTGACGACGCTGGGAGTCTTGGTCCTCGGCCTAGGCGCCAACTGGCTGGCCGCCACTCTGGCGCTGGCCGCCAACGCCTTCTATCTGGCCGTGTATACGGCGCTGCTGAAACGCCGCACGCCCTGGAACATCGTCGTCGGCGGGCTGGCGGGCGCGGCGGCGCCGCTCATCGGCTGGACCGCCGGCGGCCGGCCGCTGGACTGGCTGCCGCTCTCCCTGGGGGCGCTGGTGCTGTGCTGGACGCCGGCCCATTTCTGGTCGCTCTCGCTGCTGGTGGAGGACGAGTACCGCGCGGCCGGGGTGCCGATGTGGCCGGTGGCCTTCGGGCCGCGGGCGACTGAATTGCAGATTCTACTCTACGCCGGGCTGACCGTGGCCGTCTCGCTGGCGCCAGCGGTCGCCGGCCTGCTAGGGCGGCTCTACGCGGGCACGGCCCTGCTGCTCGGCGCCGTTCTCGTGGCCAGCGCCTGGCGGCAACTATCCGAACGGGACTTGCTCTGGACCCGCCGCACCTTTCGCTTCTCGATCGCCTACCTGGGTCTGATCTGCCTGGCGATGGTAGTCGATCGCCTCACGGCGTAGCACCGGCGGCCGCCCGACTCTCCCCTGCTGGCGCTTCCGCCGCCATCCGCGCCGCCACCTTGTTGGCCAAGGCGATGGAGTAGTTCTGACCACGGTCGTGGGGGTAGACGTGGAACATCGAGGCCAGCCAGAGGTTGCGCAGCGGCGTGCGGTGGGGCGCGATGTGCGCCGCGAACTCGCGAGTGACGATGGGTTGGGCGTAGGGAGCCTTGAACACCCAGCTCTCGCGCAGCCAGTCGGGAGCGAAGTCGGGATTCAGCCGCTTGAGGTGCGGCAGGTAGTCGGCGACGATCTGCTCGTCCGGCGTGCGGAAGAGGGGATGGTTCATCGGCAGGTAGTTGCCGAGGTAGACCAATCGCCGGCCGCCGTAGTCGCCCGCGGGCATCAGGTTCGTATGCTCGACCACCGCCATGAACGGGTAGCCCGGCTCGGCCACGCTCAGCCAGTAGGTGCCGTCCCGCAGCAGCTGGCGCTCGAGGGAAAGGATGACGCAGTGGGCGCCATAGGCCTCGCCCCACTCGTAGCTGCGCCGGAACTCCTCGGGCAAAGTGGACGTCAGTTGCAGCGTCACGCGCGTCGGCAGAGTGGAGAGCACCTGGGCGAAGCGCTGCTCGTGGCGGTTGGTGCGCACGCGGATCCGCCCGTCGGGCTCCTCCTCGATGCCGGCGACCGTTTCCCCCAGCCTGATTTCTCCACCCAGGCGGGCGATCTCCTGCCCCAGGCGATCGTACATGGTCTGGAAGCCGCCGCTCGGGTAGCCGAGCTGCGTCGTGCGATCGTGGATGCGAGCCCACATCCAGGCCATGGAGATTTCAGGGTAGCGCTCGCCGAATTTGGCCCGCAGCTGCGGCCGCCAGACGACCTCGTGCGGGCGGCGGCCCATGTAGCGCGCCAACCAGGCGTCGGCCGTCGCGCCCTCGAAGTACTTCTCACTGGGAGCCACCTTGAGCAAGGCGATGACCATTCCCATGCGCAGGCGTTCCCAGAGGGAGAGAGGGCTGAAGCGCAACACGGAGAGCGGTGAATCAAGCTGGTAGGTGCGCCCGCTGTGCAGGATACTGGTCTTGGGACGCAGCCAGTGCAGGTTGGCGCCCAGCCCCAGCTCGTCGATAAGCGCGATGGCCTGGCGGTCGCTGCGGAAGAGGTGATGGTAGAAACGATCGAGGTAAGTGTCGCCGACGGGGAAGCCCGCGGCCAAGCCGCCCAGCACCGTCTCCCGCTCGATCACGGTGACCGGCAAGCCGCGCCGCAGGAGACGATAAGCCGAGACCAAACCCAAAGCGCCCGCGCCAAGTACGCCAACCCTAGGCTTCTCTTGCATCTGGCAACACCCCCGACCTGCTAGGCTGACGTGAACCAGGCCAGGTTAGCAGACCGGGCCCCGCGGTGCAAACGCCATTGACGACAATCTCTGGGCTTACGTCCGTGCATGCAACGCTACTTATGTTGTCTAACGCCCCCAGCGGGCCACCAACGCGGATGCAAGCAGTGAAAGCTTGGTAGGGGCGACCGGCCCTAAAGGATTTCCTACGATCGCCCGTCATGAGGGCGATCTCATCGCTACTCAGTCGCAGATTCATTGTCGCTCACCTCCTCTCGACCACTTAGCTGCAAAGCCTATGCCGCGCGGTGGCGCTGCTGGTCACTGCTCTCTGGCTGCAAACCGGATTCCTGGCTCAACACCAGCTGGTTGTCCACCGACTGCACGCCCGGCACGTTGGCCACCACGGACAGGATCCGGTTGATCTCGTCCTCCGGGGCCGAACCGGTGAGCGTGACCTGCCCGTTCTCCGAGGTAACGAAGATGGCGCCCGGCGCGCTGGCGACGTGGCCCAGCTCGCCGCGCACCCGGGCGACTATGGTGCCGTCGGCGACGGGCTCGGGTTGCGAGCGGTAGCGCAACTCCGCGTACAAGCCGTAGATTCTATTGCCCAGGTTCTCGCCCTCGCCGCTCAGCACGTCGCCCAGCTTGTTGCTGTAGTGTACCAGTTGGTCGCGCAACAACGCCCGGCGACGGTTACCCAGCCGCGGGTCGAGCAAGAACATCAGCCCCGCGCCGAGGCCGATCCAGGGCAATGCCGAGAAGGTTCTGTGAAACATATCTCTCCCCTCCTACTGGCCGGGATGCTGATCCTTTTGCTACACCGCGAATGGGTACGTTTCCGGCTCTTCGCCCGCCGTCCACGAGTACCACCCGGCCGCCCGCTACCTGATCCAGCGGGGCATCGTAGTCGTGCCGCTCGCCCCGCGGCTCGCGCGTCGCGCCGCGCACCGGTTGGACCGCCGGCTCTTCGTGTCTATCCGTCATCTGCCTCGCCCTCCACCCGCGTCTTCGCCAGCCGCCGCGCACGGGCCGGCCCCATGGCCAAATCCGAGCAGGTCCCGTACCGTAGAGGGCGTGCTTGACGCCAGACGACCACGACTGTTATTGTTGCCCGCGGACGACCGCAGAGCGAGGGCCGGTAGGGCAATCAACGTGCCGAGCTTTTCTCGGGGCAGTTGATGGTCAAGTGCGGCCGCCGGCAACCAGGAAAATGACAAGAACAGTTCTCATAGGAGAGTAACGAGGGGGCCTGCGGACCTTGGGGGAGAGTACCGTCCCGACCATAGCGGTCAGGCAGGTGGCGGCCGCGGACGCGCCGGCTCTTCTGGCGTTGATCGACGGCCTGGCCGACTACGAGGATCTGCCCCGCCCGGACGCCGCGGCGCGGGCGCGACTCACACGGGACCTGGCCGTGGAGCCGCCCCTCTTTCGGGCTCTGCTGGCGGAGCGCGAGGGCCGCCCGGTGGGCTACGCCGTGTACTTTTTCGCCTACTCCACCTTCCTGGCCCGGCCGACGCTGTACCTCGAAGACGTCTTCGTGCAGCCGAGCGAGCGCGGCAACGGCGCGGGACTGGCCCTAATGCGGGCGGTGGCCCGGGCGGCGGTGGAA
This sequence comes from Chloroflexota bacterium, assembly GCA_023473795.1. Classification (GTDB taxonomy): domain Bacteria; phylum Chloroflexota; class UBA6077; order FW602-bin22; family JAMCYS01; genus JAMCYS01. The sequence goes on from JAMCYS010000072.1 coordinate 4,463, forward strand.
CGCGACTGCGGCCGACTGGAGTGGTCGGTGCTGATCTGGAACCGCCCGGCGATGGCGTTCTACGAACGCCTGGGCGCGGCGCCGCTGCTGGAGTGGCAGCCCTGGCGCCTGTTGCCCCAGCAGTTCGCCCGCCTGGCGGCGGATGGATAGCCCGCTGTCTAGGTGTCGCTTCTTGCCAGCGTCGGCAAGCGGTAAATGCACGAGAGATGCGCCCGGCAGGCCCTCATTCCCGCTGCGCACTCAACCAGGGAGTCTTCGAGTCCGCTGAGCGCGGCGCCCTTGAGCGCCCGGACGAGGTTGAACGCTTTCATCACCGCCGCGGGCTCGCCCTCGACCACCATCGTCACGGAGCCCTCGGCGCCCAGGATGCCACCGGCGCCGATTACGGTGCAGGCCACCGGCGCCAGGGCGTGGATGGCCTCCCGCTCGGTGATGAGGCGGCCATAGATGGGCATCAGGCCGACGGCCATCCCCATCGCCACCCGCGGGCCAGCTCGGCCGGCGGCGCGAACGGCATCCTCGATGCGCCCCGGTATCAACTTTTCCAGGCCCGCGGCGACGATTACCTCGACGCCCTGCGCGAGCAGCCCCGAAAGTATGCGGCCCGGTGGGCCACCCAGAGGCGCGCCTGCCATCAGCGCGGCGTTGCCGTGGACGTCGATGGCGTTAGCGCCGACGACGGCGATGTCACCCGGCGCCAGCCGCTCGACTGTCTCCTCCAGCAGGTCGTCCACGTTGCGCACTTGTCCGCGCTCGACGAGGACGCTGTGCGGCGCTTCCTTCGCCTTGCTGCCACTCGCCTTTGTGCCCAGGGGCGAAACGCGGCCGGAGATGCGCAGGGAACAGCCGCACAGTTCCTCGGCGACGGCGGAGACGGTGGTGCCGCCTTTGAGAAGCACGCGCCCGGAGGCCAGGGCGGACCGCACCTCGGGCAGCGCCGCGATGGCTTTGGCGATGAGCCGCTTGCCCTCGTTGGGAGTAAGCGTAACTTGCGCCTTCATCTTTCACTCCTTTGTTCGCGCCCTCGCGCTTCGGTGGCGTCGTACAGTCCCGTGCCGAACCCATTTGCCACCAAATTAAGCGGCTAGTGGTACGATAGCCCTGGCTCTGCCGTTAGTCAAGCCAGGAACGCGCGCCCTGGACACGTTCGCCGGCCGCCTGTTGGGAAGACATGCAGTCGGGGGCAGACGGTAGTTGATTTGTCAGTTGGTTAGGTGTAGAATCAGCGGTGAGGCGGAGGGCGCAGGGTCTGTGCGTTCGCTTCACGTGGTCGCCGGCGGCAAGCCTATCCCCTGGGCACGGTGGCGGCTATCACCATCTCTGCCCGGCGTGGCGAACGGCCAAAGGCGGCGACCGGTCGCGGCATCGGGTTGTCTATCTCTTCGGCACGGCAGACCAGGCCCTTCCCTCTTGGTTGCACAAGCACTGGTCGGGTGTTGAGTTCCTTCATGGCCGATTTCTGGCAAGGGAGGCGAAGAGAATGACCAACTTCGTCGGCGTGATCAGAGTCCTTACCTTGGACGATCCGGAGATGGTGGCTACCCACGGCAGGCAGATCGAACGCAAGTACGGCCTCGCCACGCGCAGTCGCTGCATTCCGGATCAGCGGCGCGGCATCTACGACGCCGAGAGCGAGCGCCTCGCCATTCCCAAGATCGTGCCCCTGGCCAAGCAGCTGGCCGAGGAAGGGGCGGCAGCGATCGTGGTTAGCTGCGCGGCCGATCCAGGCGTGCCGGAACTGCGCCGCGAACTGCGAATCCCCGTCATCGGCGGCGGCTCGGCGGTCGCCCATCTGGCCCTCTCTCTAGCAGAGCGTGTGGGCGTCCTGGAGTTGACCGAGACCGCGGATCCCTTCGTCCAGCAGTTGCTCGGCGGCAAGCTGGTGGGCGTGGGCATCCCCGAGGGGGTGAAGGACACCACGGACCTGATGACGGACTGGGGCCGGGAGGCCGCACTCAAGGCGGCCGGCCGCCTGGTCGAGTCCGGGGCCGGCGCGCTGGTCCTGGCCTGCACTGGCTACTCGACTATCGGTCTTGCGCCTGAGCTGCGGCGTCGCTTTGGGGTGGTCGCCGTGGATCCTGTGGACGCAGAGGGCCTGGTAGTCTGGTACGCCGTGGGCGGCGGGACGGCAGTGGGATAGGGGGTGAGAGCAGAGAGAAAGGCAAACGGAAAACAGGTACCGGTGTGGCCACGTCGTTGAGCGCGGTAGGTAGGACTGTCTTCCGCGGCGGGCAAGGACCGCCGCCAGCGAAGGCTAATGGAGGAGTAGACGGTGGCTGTGCAACAACCCTCTGCCGGGGGCGGGCTGCCTGAAGTCGAGGAGCAGCGCCATCCTCGGGCCCTCGAGCCTGGCGTTCTAGTCATCACCATTCTGCTGTCCATCATTGGGGCGATCATCGGTCTGCAAATCCTCACGACCCTGGGCATAACGCCCAACTCGGCCATCATAGGCGTGCTGATCGCGATCGTGGTTTCCCGCATACCTTTGCCGGGCTGGGGCGCCTTCCGTTCCATCCACCGGCAGAACCTCGTGCAGTCCAACATCTCGAGCGCCACCTTTGGCGCCGCGAACTCCCTGCTGCTGCCGATCGGCATTCCCGTGCTAATGGGGATGCCCGAGCTGCTGGCCCCGATGTTGATCGGCGCCACGATGGGGATGCTGATCGACCTCGTGATGCTGTACTGGATGTTCGACACCCACATCTTCGCCGGCCGCAACGCCTGGCCTCCGGGCATCGCCGCCGCCGAGGCGATCATTGCCGGCGATAAGGGCGGCAGGCGTGGCCTCATGCTCGTGGGCGGCACTGTGCTCGGAATCATTGGGGCCTACTTCGGGGTCTCGATGTCCGCCTTCGGCGTGGCCTTCATCGGCAACATTTTCGCGCTGTCGATGTTCGGCGTGGGCCTGCTCATCCGCGGTTACGCCCAGCCGCTGATGGGTATCGACATCAACACGCTCTACGTGCCGCACGGCATGATGATCGGCGCGGGTCTCGTGGCTTTGGTTCAGGTGATAGTGATCATCACCCGCCGGCGAGAGGCGGCGCCGGCGCACTCCGCCGCGATCGGCACTAGTGGCGAATTCACCCGCAGCGACCGCGACCTGGCAACGGGTCTGGGCAAGGGCTTTGGCCTCTACCTCGCGGCCGCCATCATCCTGGCGCTGATCGCCGGACTGGCCAACCAGATGTCCATCGGCTTGCTGGTGCTGTGGATCGTCTTCGCCGCCGTCGGCTGCATCGCCGCCGAATTCATCGTCGGCCTCTCGGCTATGCACGCTGGCTGGTTCCCGGCCTTCGCCACGGCACTCATCTTCCTGGTGCTCGGCATGCTAATGGGCTTCCCGCCCGTCGCCCTGGGTATCCTGGTAGGCTTTGTCGCCTCCGGCGGCCCGGCCTTCGCCGACGCCGGCTACGACCTGAAAGCCGGCCACTACCTGCGCCAGGGCATGAGCCGCCAGTTCGAAATGAGCGGACGGTTCCAGCAGATCATCGCCGGCGTGGTCGGCCTGGGCGTGGCCTGGGTGATGGTCGTGCTCTTCAACGGCGCCTACTTCTCCCAGGACCTCTTCCCGCCGGTGGACCGAGTGTACGCCGCGACCATCAAGGCGGGCGTGAACCCGGCCATCGTCCAGAACCTGCTTATCTGGGCGATCCCGGGGGCGGTGATCCAGGCGCTCGGCGGGCCCGACCGCCAGATGGGCATCCTGCTCGCCACGGGTCTGCTGATCCTCAACCCCTTGGCCGGCTGGGCGGTTCTGATAGGTATCGCCATTCGCGTCGCGGCGCTGCGCATCTACGGCAGGCGGTCCGAGATACCGCTGACCATCGTCGGCGCGGGCTGCATCGCGGGCGACGCGCTCTACGGCTTCTTCAACTCCGTCTTCAGGGCCAAGTGGACGTTCAAGTTCTAGGTCTTACGGCGTAGCCGTCGGGGGCGGACGATGGTGGCACTGTTCCGCGTCCGCCCCCGACGGCCGTTTCACCCGGGAGGCGAGAAACGTACTATGGCCAAGTTGCGCTTGGACAAGGAAATGGTCGAGGCAGCGGTGCTGGGCGGCGCGGTTCTGGGAGGCGGCGGCGGGGGTTCCATGGCTGCCGGACGCCGTAACGGCCTGCTGGCGGTCGAGCTGGGCGACCCGGAGCTCGTGGAAATCGACGATTTGCCGGCTGAGTCGGTGCTGGTAACCGCCTCTGCCGTGGGCGCTCCGGCGGCCAAGACGGCGTACAGCCTGCCGGTGCACTACCTGCGGGCCGTGGACCTGCTGGCGCGGCAGGGTGGGGTCCGGGTGGACGGGCTGATCACCAACGAGTGCGGGGGCACGGCCGCCGTCAACGGCTGGCTGCAGTCGGCCGCCCTGGGCGTGCCCGTGGTCGACGCGCCCTGCAACGGTCGGGCCCACCCCACCGGCGTGATGGGCTCGCTGGGCTTGCACAAGGTCGAGGGCTACGTTTCGCAGCAAACGGCCGTCGGCGGCGACCCCGCGGTCGGCCGCTACGTGGAGATGTATGCTCGCGGGTCGCTGGAGAAGGCGGCGGCGCTGGTTCGCCAGGCCGCCGTGCAGTCAGGCGGCATGGTGGCCGTGGCCCGCAACCCGGTCGGCGCGGGCTATGCCAAAGAGCACGCCGCCGTCGGGGCCGTGAAGCAGTGCGTCGCCATCGGGCGGGCGATGGCGGCCAAGCAGGGCGCAGGGCCCTTGGCGATGGTCGAGGCCGCCTGCCAGGTGATGGGCGGTGAGGTCGTCGTCCGCGGCAGGGTCGGCGAGGTCAACCTGGAGACGAAGGGCGGCTTCGACGTGGGCACCATCGTCGTGCGTGCCGGGCGCGAGGTGGCCTACCTCACGTTTTGGAACGAGTACATGTGCCTGGAAGTGGGCGGCGATAGCTCGGCACCGCCGCGACGGGTCGCCACCTTCCCGGACTTGGTGACGACCTTTGATCTGGCCAGCGGCCTGCCGGTGTCGTCGGCGGAGGTGGCGGTGGGCCAGGAGGTCGCCGTCACCCGCGTCGGCCGCCAACACCTAATTCTGGGCGCCGGCATGCGCGACCCCGCGCTCATGCGCCCGATCGAGGACACGACTGGGAAAGAGATCCTGAAGTACGTCTTTGCCTAGGCCGCGCCATCTAGCGTGGGCCGGCTGCTGGAGAGGAGGCAAGCATGGCCTGGCGACAAGTAATCGACGCCTACGAGTTGCTCGATAGCGCCTATGTGAGCGGCGCGCGAGTGGCGGAGGTCCTGCAGGAGCGAGGGCTGCACGACGTCACGGTGACCCGCATCGAGGGGGAGAAGGGTCACACCGACTTCATCAAGGCGGTCGTTCCCGGTAGCCGGGGCAGAGCGTCCGGGGGCGATGCGCCTACCCTGGGCGTGGTGGGCCGACTGGGCGGCTTGGGAGCGCGGCCGGAGCGCATTGGTTTCGTGTCGGATGGCGACGGCGCGTTGACCGCGGTCTCCTTCGCCCTCAAGCTGGCAGCAATGCGCCAGAACGGCGACGTGATGCCGGGCGACGTCCTCGTCGCGACCCACATCTGCCCCAATGCGCCTACCCAGCCGCACGAGCCGGTGCCGTTCATGGGCTCGCCGGTGGACATGGCCCAAATGAACCGCTTTGAAGTCGACGAGCGGATGGAGGCTATCCTCTCGGTGGACACCACCAAAGGAAACCGCATTATCAACCTGCGGGGTTTCGCCATCTCCCCCACCGTGAGGCAGGGCTATATCCTACGGGTTAGCGAGGACCTCCTGGAGCTGATGCAGATCGTGACGGGTAGATTGCCCGCCGTCTTCGCCATCACGACCCAGGACATCACGCCCTATGGCAACGACGTGTTTCACGTCAACAGCATCCTGCAGCCGGCGACGGCTACGTCCGCGCCCGTGGTTGGCGTGGCTATAACCGCGGAGGTGGCGGTACCCGGCTGTGCTACCGGGGCCTCGCACCTCGACGACGTGGCCAGCGCGATGCGCTTCTGCCTCGAGGTGGCCAAGGCTTACGGCGCCGGCAAGTGCAAGTTCCACGACGAGGCCGAGTTCGCCCGGCTGCAGTCGCTCTACGGCGACATGTCTCACCTGCAAACGATGGGCGGCCACGGCTGAGCCGCTCGAGGAGGCCTGAAGGTGGCAAAGAGTAAGCGCAGGATAGGCGCCATTACCATCGGCCAGTCACCGCGCGACGACGTGGTGCCGGAGATGCTGGAAGTGCTGGGCGGCGAGGTGGAGTTCGTGCAAGCCGGCGCCCTGGATGAGTTGGCCAGGGAGCAAATCGCGGGCCTCGCGCCGCGACCGGGAGACTACGTGCTGGTTACCCGCCTGCACGACGGCAGCTCGGTGCAGGTGGCGGAACATCACATTCTGCCGCGCATGCAGGCGCAGATCGACCGCGTCGTGGCTGCCGGGGCGGAGGCGGTAGCGCTGCTGTGCACGGGCGAGTTCCCGCCGTTAGACTGCCCCCGCCTGTTGATCAAGCCCCAGGTCGTGCTCTATCATTTCGTCGCCGGCATCGCCGAGGGCAAACGCCTCGGGGTGGTGATACCGGCGCGCGAGCAGATGGAAGAGACCGGCCGTCGCTGGGGGACTCTGGGCGGCGCCCTGCGGGTGGAGGCGGGCTCGCCCTACGCCGACATATCCCAGCTGGAGGCGGCCGTGGCGAGCCTGAAGAGCTGGGAAGCGGACCTGATAGTGCTCGATTGCATCGGCTTCACGCGAGCGATGAAGGCACGAGCAGCCGAGCTTGCCGGTGTGCCGGTCGTGCTGCCGCGGACCGTTCTGGCGCGCACCCTGGCCGAGCTGGTGTGAGGCCGGTAGGAGGTTAGGCCAATGGCTGAATCGTTGACCCAGGTGGCCGCGCGGATGCTCCAGACGTCTCTGGCCCTGCGGCCCGGGGAATCGTTGCTCGTGGTAACGGACCCGCCGACGCGCGAGATCGGGGAGGCCCTCTTCCGGGCCGGGGCCGAGCTAGGCGCCCAGTCCGTACTGTTGGTTATGCCGCCGACCGGACGCCATGGCGCCGAGCCCCATCCCTCCGTGGCGGAGGCGATGAAGCGGGTGGACGTGGTGGTGTGTCCCACCGCCTTCTCGCTCACCCACACGCAGGCCCGGTTGGAGGCGAGCCGCGCCGGGGCGCGCATCGCCACCATGCCCGAGATAACGACCGACATGTTCTTCGCCGGGGCGGTCGCGGCCGACTATGAAGCCATCGCGGCCCTCACTCAGCGCGTTACCGAGCTCTTGACCCAGGCTCAGGAGGCGCGTATCGTTAAGGCCGGCAAGGAGCTGCGCCTGTCGCTGGCCGGCCGCCGGGGCATCGCCAGCACAGGCCTGCTGCGGGAGCGGGGCCAGTCTGGGAACCTGCCCTCCGGGGAGGCCTACATCGCGCCCGTCGAGGGCACGGCCGGCGGGGAGATGATTATCGACGGTTCCGTGGGCGGCATCGGGCGACTGTCCGAGCCCATTCTGGTTCGGGTGGAGAACGGGCTGCTGGTAGATGCCCAGGGCGCGGCGGCGGCCCGGCTGCTGGCTATTCAGGGCGATTCGCCGGCCGCCCGGAACCTAGGCGAACTGGGCATTGGCACCAACGACAAAGCCAGGCTCTCCGGCGTGGTGCTCGAGGACGAGAAGGTCTACGGTACCGTGCACATCGCCTTCGGCAGCAACGACACCTTCGGCGGCCAAACCAAAGCGGGCGTACATACCGACGGCATAATCCTCGGTGCCGACCTCTATCTAGACGACCGGCTAGTCGTTTCGGGCGGACGGGTGCTGGTGTGACGCGCCCCGGCTGCCTAAGGTGGCGCGGCCTGCCACCCGCGCCCGCGGGTGCCAAGTTCGTTGCTGCGGAGAGGTCCCGGCCCGGCGGGACAGTCGGTTCGCGCTCTGGGTCGCGGCTGTTCTAACTTCCAACGGAGGCGGGAGCCCTTGCTGACAGACGGTGACTCCCGCCGGCCCCTGGTGGTATTGCGCGGCCTGGGCAAGTCCTATCGAGAAGCCGAACGCGAACGCAGCGTGCTGCGCGACGTCAACGCGACCATCGGGCGAGGCGAGCTGGCAGTGGTGTTGGGCCGCAGCGGCTCGGGCAAGTCCACGCTGCTCAACCTCATCAGCGGCATCGACCTGCCGACCAGCGGCGAGGTCATGGTCGACGGCATCTGCCTCACCGGCCTCTCCGAACAGGCGCGCACCCGCTTCCGGCGCCGCCACATCGGTTTCGTCTTTCAGTTCTACAACTTGATCCCCACGCTCACAGTTGAAGAGAACTTGCTGCTGCCCCTGGAGCTCAACGGTCGCCGGGACAAAGGGCGGGCCCTGGCCCTATTAGCCGAGGTGGGTCTCGCCGACAGGGCAGCTTCCTTCCCCGACCGCCTCTCGGGGGGCGAACAGCAGCGGGTGGCCGTGGCCCGGGCGCTCGTGCACGACCCTCTGCTGGTGCTGGCCGACGAGCCGACGGGCAACCTCGACGCCGAAACTGGTGGCCAGGTGCTGGCGCTGCTCGACCGGCTCTCGCGGGCGGCGGGCAAGACTCTGGTGATGGTGACTCACAGCGTCGAAGCCGCCGGCCTGGCCGACCGGGTGTTCAGCGTGCAAGGGGGGCACCTCGTGGAACGGGCGCCGCTGCTGGAGGACTCGTGAGCCGCGTCCTCTGGCTGGCCAGCCTGCGCCACCTCAGCAGGCATGCCTGGCAGGTGGCCCTGGCCACGCTGGGCATCGCCCTGGGCGTGGCCGTGGTCGTGTCTATCGACCTGGCCAACGACAGCGCCCGGCGGGCCTTTGCCCTGGCCGGCGAGACAGTGGCCGGCCGGGCCACGCATCAGGTGGTGGGCGGTCCCAGCGGCCTGCCGGACGACCTCTACCGCCACCTGCGGCTTGACCTGGGCGTGCGACCGTCGGCACCGGTAGTGGAGGCTGACCTCGCCGCGCCCGACTACCCCGGTCGCACCTTTCACCTGCTGGGCATCGACCCCTTTGCCGAGGGGGATTTCCGGCCCTATTTCACCGGCAACGCCACCGCCCCCGCACCCATAGATAGTCAAGGTCGCGGGGACATGGCCCCCGCGCCCATAGATAGTCAAGGTCGCGGGGACATGGCCCCCGCACCCATAGATAGTCAAGGTCGCGGGGACATGGCCCCCGCACCCATAGATAGTCAAGGTCGCGGGGACATGGCTCAGGGCGACCTGCTGGCGCTGCTGACGAGCCCGGGGGCGGTGCTGCTGTCGGCGGAGACCGCGGCCGAGCTGGGACTCAAGCCCGGCGACACCCTGACCCTGCGCGTGGGCAGCCAGCGACGGCAGGCGGTGTTGGCGGGAACGCTACTGCCAAGCGACGAGCTCAGCCGCCGGGCCCTGGCCGACCTTGCCGTGGCCGACATCAGCACCGCCCAGGAGTTGCTGGGGCAGGTCGGGCGCCTCAGCCGCATCGACCTGTTGGTGCCGGAAGGCCCGGCGGGCGAGGCAACCCTCGCCAGGGTGCGGGCGGCGCTGCCGCCGGAAGCGTCAGTGCTGCCCGCCGCCGCGCGCACGCAGATATTGGAGCAGATGACGCGCGCCTTCGACCTCAACCTGAGCGCCCTTAGCCTGCTGGCACTGCTGGTGGGCATGTTCCTGATCTACAACACGATGACGTTCTCCGTCGTGCAGCGGCGCGCGCTGATCGGCACACTGCGAGCCGTGGGCGTTTCCCGCCGGGAGGTGTTCGCGCTCGTGTTGAGCGAGGCGGCGCTCTTGGGTTTGGTGGGCACGGCCCTAGGGTTGCCTCTCGGCATTCTGCTCGCCCGCGGCATGGTGCGCCTGGTGAGCCAGACTATCAACGACCTCTACTTCACCGTGGCGGTGCGCGACCTGGCCATCGCACCCTTGACGCTGGGCAAGGGTGCCTTCCTCGGCCTGGGCGCGACCCTTCTGGCCGGTCTGCCACCTGCCTGGGAGGCGACGACGGCGCCGCCGCGGGCTGTGCTCAGTCGCTCTCACCTGGAGGCCGGCGCTCGCCGTGCCGCCCCTCGCCTGGCGCTCGGGGGCCTGGTCGCGCTGGCCCTGGGGCTGGGGCTATTATTGCTGCCCAGCCAGGAGCTGCTGCCCAGCTTTGCCGCCCTGCTGGCCATCGTCATCGGCTGCGCCCTGTTGACCCCCATGGCAGTCGTCGGCCTGCTGGCCCTGCTGCGGCCGGCGCTCGGCAGAGTCTGGGGCGTGCTGGGGCGGCTGGCCGCCCGGGGCGTGGTGGCGGCCTTGAGCCGCACCGCCGTGGCCATCGCCGCCTTGACGGTGGCGGTGTCGGTCACCGTGGGCGTGGGGGTGATGGTGGACAGCTTCCGCGCGACGGTGGTGAGCTGGCTGGAAACCGCCCTGCAGGCCGACGTCTACGTCTCGGCGCCGGGCCTCGTCTCCAATCGTCCCGACCAAACGCTCGACCCTGCCCTCGTGGCGCGCCTCTCCTCCGCCCCCGGGGTGGCGGTGGCCAACACCTACCGCCGGGCGACGGTGACCTCGCCGGAAGGGCCGGTGGAATTGATCGCCCTGCGCCTGCAGACCGGCCCGGACGGCCTGCCCGACCTGCGGGGGAACCTCTACCGGTTCAAGGAGGGCAATCCGCGGACCGTCTGGCGCGCCTTCACGAGCGAGGGAGCGGCAATCGTCTCCGAGCCCTACGCCTACCGGCACCACCTGACCGTCGGCTCGCGCCTGCGCCTGCAGACCGACCGCGGCGAGCGCGAGTTCCCTGTTGCCGGGGTGTTCTACGACTACGGCAGCGACCAGGGCGTGGTGATGCTCAGCCGCAGTACCTACGACCAACTGTGGGATGACCGGGGCGTCTCCTCGCTCGGCATCTATGCCGCGGCGGGGGTGCAAGTGGGCGACCTGGTGAGCTCGCTGCGCGCCCTGGCGGGCGACAGCGACGTGCTCATCCGCTCCAACCGCGCCCTGCGCGCCGCCTCTCTGGAGGTCTTCGACCGCACCTTCGCCATTACCGGTGTGCTGCGCCTGCTGGCGACACTCGTGGCCTTCGTGGGCGTGCTCAGCGCCCTGCTGGCGCTACAACTGGAGCGGGCTCGCGAACTGGGGGTGCTGCGAGCCAGCGGGCTCACGCCCCGCCAGCTGTGGGGTTTGGTGTCGGCCCAGACGGGCCTGATGGGGCTGGCGGCGGGGCTGCTCTCGCTGCCCGTGGGCCTGGCCCTGGCCGCCGTGTTGATCTTCGTCATCAATCGCCGCTCCTTCGGCTGGACGCTGCAAATGGCGGTGGCGCCGGAGGTGTTGGGGCAGGCGCTGCTGCTGGCGGTCGCCGCCGCCCTGCTGGCGGGGGTGTATCCGGCCTGGAAGATGGCGCGTACGTCGCCGGCCGCCGCGCTGCGGGAGGAGTGACGGTGTCCCCGCGCCGTTATCAATCGGAGGACGCGGGGGCGGTGTCCCCGCGCCGTTATCAATCGGCGGACGCGGGGGCGGTGTCCCCGCGAAGTTATCAGTCGGAGGATCGGGGGACGGTGCGCAGGCTCTCCGTTCTGGCCGCGCTTCTTATGTTGGTGGCGCTGGTGGCGGGCGCCTACGCGCTGACGCGCCCGGAGGCTAACTCTGGGGTGCGGGCGCGGGTGGCAGTTGGTGAGGCACTGGGCGGGGACGCCGCCGGTTTCGCCCGCGCCCTGGCCCCGCGGCCGTTCGTCTTTCCCGCCGACCACGGGCCGCACCGGGAATACCGCACGGAGTGGTGGTACTACACCGGCAACCTGACCACCGCCACGGGGCGCCATTTCGGCTACCAGCTGACGTTCTTCCGCAACGCGCTGCGGGCCAACCCGGAGCCCCGCGCCTCGGCCTGGGCCACGAACCAGGTCTACATGGCCCACTTCGCCCTCAGCGACGTGGACGGCGGGCAGTTCCAGGCCTTCGAGCGCTTCCAACGCGGCGCCGAGAGTCTGGCGGGCGCCCAGGCGGCGCCCTTCCAGGTTTGGCTGGAGGACTGGTCGGCCACCGCGCTGCCCGGCGCCGCCGAGCCGTTCCCCGGCCAGCCGGTCGTACGCCTGCGGGCCGCGGAAGGGGGTTTGGCGCTCGACCTCACCGTAGCGACAACCAAGCCGGCCATCTGGGAGGGGGAGAACGGCTTCAGTCGTAAGGGTCCGGAGCCGGGCAACGCTTCCTACTACTACTCGCTCACCCGACTAGATACGACCGGCACGCTGACCGTGTCCCCGCGACAATACCAATCGGCGGACGCGGGGAGTGTGGGCGGGCAAACGTTCGCGGTGAGCGGCAGCAGCTGGCTCGACCGCGAGTGGGGCACGAGCGCCCTAAGTCCCGACCTGGTCGGTTGGGACTGGTTCGCCCTGCAACTGGACGACGGGCGGGATCTGATGCTCTACCGCCTGCGCCGGCGCGACGGCACCGCCGACCCCTTTAGCGCCGGCACACTCGTGGCGCCGGACGGCAGTAGCCGGTCGCTTGCGGCGGCCGATTTCAACCTGCAACCCCTGGGGGAATGGCAGAGCCCCAACGGCGGGGTGCGTTACCCCGCCGCCTGGCGCGTTGCGGTGCCGGGCGCGAACCTCGACCTCACCGTCACGCCCTACCTGGCCGACCAGGAGCTGGCCGTCTCGGTGCGCTACTGGGAAGGGGCGGTGCGGATAGCCGGCAGCGCCAGCGGCCAGGGCTACCTGGAAATGACCGGCTACGGAGACGCAGGGGTACGGCGTTGAGCGGTGCTATCCTACTCCACGCTCTGCCGCCATTTCCTTCAAGGCGCGGGCCTGAGCCTCGGTCAACTGAACCTGCGTGCGTATCACCGGTTGCCTCCAGATTGCATCATGGTGTTGCCAGCCCGCTGTAATGATAGCACCCGGACCTGTTCAATGTTTGAGTAGGGCATGTCTCATATCAAAGACAGATCCGGAAAGGCAGCTTCACTTCCCGGTCGCTCTACACCCAGCCGCTACCGGCCAGGAAGCCGCCGTCGACCACGAACGTCTGGCCGGTGGCATAGTTGGAGGCGGGGCTGGCCAGGAAGAGGCCCAGGCCGGCGACCTCGGCCGTGGTGCCGAAGCGCCCGGCCGGGACGTGCTGGTCCACCCAGCGCTTGCGCTCGGACGCCATCGTGGCCGTCATTGGTGTATCGACCCAGCCGGGGGCGATGGCGTTGACCTGGATGTTGTAGGGAGCCCACTCCACCGCCAGCGTCGCCGTGAGGCGGGAAATGGCCGCCTTGGTGAGGGCATAGAGCGAGAGGTCGGGGAAGCTGCGGAACGTGTTCGTCGAGGCAAAGTTGACGATCTTGCCCGACTGCCGCGCTACCATGTGCCGTCCGGCCGCCTGGCACATGAAGAACACCGATCTCAGATTGGTGTTGACGACGAAGTCCCAGTCGGCGGGGCTGACCTCCAGCACCGGCAGGCGGCGGTTGATGCCGGCAGCGTTGACGAGGACGTCCAGATGGCCGAACTCGGCGACGGTTTGCGCCACGAGCGGCGGGATGGCGGCCAGGTCGGTAAGGTCGGCGGGCAGGACGAGGGCGCGCCGGCCCCGCTCGCGCACGCTGGCGGCGACCCTCTCCAGATCGTCCCGGTTGCGCGCGACCAGCGCCAGGTCGGCCCCCGCCTCGGCGTAGGCCCGCGCCAGCTCGGCGCCGATGCCCTTGCTGGCGCCCGTCACCAGGGCGACTTTCCCTTCCAGTCGCAGTTGCTCGAAAACGCCCACTATACACCCCCGGCAAGAGATCGGTGACCACCGGCAGCGGACGGAAGATAACCCGCCATCCGCCCGCGTGGCTACTCGTCACTCCTTACTCATAACCCATCACCGCCCGGCACGCAAGGGGCCGCCCGCGGAAAGGCCTGGCTCGACTCGGTCCGCTCGACCCCGCGCTGAGGGACCTCGGCGGTGGGCGTTCCGCGGCCTGCCACTTCGCCTAGGGTGCTGCCCACTCCCAGGCTACGGGCCCCTCACCAGTCTGGACCCAGGTGGGCGGCGCTGGCGTGAAGAGACCCTAACCCCCAGAACCACTTAAGTACGGTTGCCAACCCTTAGCTCCCTGCGTTAGCCTATGTCGCGAGTTAGAGAGACGATCCTCGCAGGGTGGGCACCGCTCAGGCACCACCGGGGATGAGGGATAGTTGTTGGGGTGGCTTAGGGGAGACTCCGCGGCGTCGCGCGTCCTGACAGGGTTATCGGGCAGCACGTGGAGCCTCCCCCTGGCTCTTCGCCACGGCCGCGCGCTGCTGCCCCGTTGGGCCATCATTGCCTACGTCGTTTTCTTCTCAGCTTACCGCTGGTGGGTCACGCAACAGGGTTCGGGGCAACCCTCGCTCTTGGACGCCGGGCAGTTGCTCTTGCCCTGGGGCGTCTCACTGCTGGCTCTCTTCGCGGCTCGCGCTGCTCGCACTAGACGTCAGGGCCTCGCCTGGCATTTCCTGGCGTCCGCGTACTTCATCAGCGGCTGCGGAGAGGCGGTCTCCGCCTGGCAGCGTTACGCATCGGCGGGCCCTGTTGCGCCCCCTTCTCCTTCCGACGTGGCCTCTCTGGCTTTCTATCCGCTGGCGCTGACTGCGCTGACCCTGCTCATGCCGCGCCGGGCAGGCACCTACCGCAACCTGGCGCTACTACTCGACTCTCTGCTCTTCACGATCGGTCCGGCCGGGCTGTGCTGGTTTGCCGTCGTGCAACCGGCCTTACTGACCGCCCGCGACCCGTTGGCAGCTCTGGCGAACGTCGTCTGGCCCCTGGGCGACCTCGTGGTCGCTTTCGTCCTCGTCGCCTCTTTCACCCGCTGGGACCTGTCGCGCGTGCCCTGGTCGCTCCTCTACGTTCTCTCGGCCTTCGCCATCCAGGTGGTGGCGGACGGGTTGGGCGCCGTCCTCACTGTCCACTGGCGTCTGGACCCCATGGCACCGCTTGATCCACTCTACGCGGCCTCCTATGGTCTGACCGCTCTGGCCGCGCTCTCCCGCCTGCAGGCAGTGCAGGGCGAGCCGACCCTCGATCTGAGCTGGGCGCGCACGGTACGGCTACTCCTGCCCTACCTGGCGCTGCCCGCGGCAGGCCTTCTGATCGGGCTAAAGTTGGCCAACGGGCTCGACGAGGACACGCCACAGGTGCTTCTGGTGGTCGCGGCAATCGTGATTCTAGTGCTGGTGCGCCAACTGCTGACGGTGCTGGAGAACAACAAGCTAAGCGGCAGGCTGGCCAACGTCTCGCACGAACTGGAGCGGCGGGTGCAGGAGCGTACCGAGGAGCTGGCCCGGAGCACGCGCGAGCTGGCGGTGCTCAACCGCATGGCGACTGAATTGAGCCGTTGTCTGACCACCGAGGAGGTCGCGAGCATCGGCCTGCGCCTGGCCTGCGAGGCGCTCCAGGTGCGCACCGGAGCGGTCTGGCTCCTGAACGCCGAGAGCCGACCCGAGCTGCTGGCTCACCAGGGTGTGGACGAGGCCACTTACCGCGTTCTGTCGGACCTGCCCCGTCACGCCCCTGTTCTGGCGCGTTTGCTCAGCAGCGACACACCCGCCAAGCTGCATGCCGAGGGTGTGTTCGTTGGTCCTGCCGCCGTAGCCTGGGACTTTGGCGCCCGCCCCTGTCTGATCGTCGTACCGCTCCTCTCGCGGCGGATGGCACTGGGGTCGATAATGCTGTCGGGCAGAGCGGAAGGCGGGTGTGAAGAGAGCCCCGCGGCCTTGGTTCAAGCCATAGGCGCCGAGCTAGGTGTGGCCCTTGAGAATTCCCGCCGCTACGAGAGCGCGCGAGAGCTGGCCTACCGGGACTTGCTCACCGGCCTGCTCAACCGCCGGGGACTGGACGAGCTTCTGGCGCGCGAGTTGCGGCGCGCCGAGCGGGCGGAGAGCCCGCTGTCGCTGGCCTTGATCGACGTGGACGGCTTCAAGCTGGTGAACGATCGGCTGGGACACGCGGCCGGCGACTACGTGCTGCGGGCGGTAGCGCGAATGTTGTCCGACGGCTGCCGCGAGTCCGACACCGTCGCGCGTCTGGGCGGCGACGAATTCGTGATCCTCGCTCCCAACACTACCGCAGCGGGAGCCGCCGTGATGGCCGAGCGTGTGCGCCTTCAGATCTCCGGGCAGCCAGAGGAGTATGCGGGGCAGGAGATCAGAATTCGCCTCAGTTTCGGCATCGCCACCTACCCCGATGAGGCGCGCGAGCCAAAGGCACTACTGGAACGGGCCGACGCCAACCTGTACCGCTCCAAGGAGGCCGGCGGTAACACCGTCACTTCCAGTGCCCCGCTGCCGGCACCGGCAAAGCCTGCCCTGGCCACCTTCCGTCCTCGCCGCCAGGCCCGAGCAGGCAGCGTAACGGCGCGCCCTCTCGTCCCCCTTGGCGACGGCAATCCCGGGCGCGAGGCCGCCTCTTAGCAACGCACACCCCCAGAAATATTCCCGCTCGACCGGTCGTCCCCCCGCCGCAGGCCCGGCAGTCCCGGGCCGGTTCAGGGTCTGCTCGTGGCAGGCGGTGGCCCCGCCGGCGTCTGGCCATGCAGCTTGCCCCGCGACAGCGAAGCCAGGACTCCGGCGGCGCAGAGCGCGGAGAAAATGACAGCACATCAAACGGCGGCGGCAAGCTGCTGTTGCCGCGTTTACGTTCAACCCGCGCGGGCGGTACCGGCCACAGTTGCGGGGCCATGTGGGCCAGCGAGCTAGCCTAGTCCTTGTCGTTCCGGGGCCAGCCTCGGCGGGACTTAGAACGACAATGGGCCCGCTTGCCCACCGGGCCATCTTCTCGCCTGGTGGCGGATTCGGGGACGAGCCACCTGGCATTCGTGCATAATCCCGTAGGGGCGGGCGTCTCTGCCCGCCCGCCAGCCATGTCCCCGAAGCGTAGCGAAGGGGGCGGCCGCGGCCGCCGTAGCGGCGTAGTTGCCAGCTCGGCGGGGGGATTAGACGGGC
>JAMCYS010000091.1 GCA_023473795.1 Chloroflexota bacterium
AGTAGTAAGTCCGTCCCCGGTACTCCGACTTACCTACCGCGCCTTTGTCGTCGCACTGCATGCCGCAGACCGGATCTTGCACCTTCATCAAAGTCAGTTCCTACGTATCTTTCTCGTGGATGAGCCTGGCGCGGACCTCTCGGGCGTCCGCGCTACTCCTGGCGCGCAAGAACGCTGCCAGCGCGCAGCGACGAAGCCTGCCTCGCCTGACGGCGGGCGCTCTGGGCCGGCGCCAGGGACTCCTACCGCCCGGTCTTGGATTCTGCCTGCCGGGGCCACCCGCCCCCACGGATTGCCGGCACAATTCGTGCAGCCGTTTGGGCGAGGCTGCCAAGGAGGGCTGCAAGATGGAGATTGCCTTCTACGAGGTCGAGGACTGGGAGCGAGAGCGACTGCGGAGCGAGCTGCCGGGGCACGACCTTCGCTTCTATCGAGAGTCTCTGACCGTGGCCAATGCGTCTCTGGCGGCAACGGCTGAGGTTGTCTCGGTGTTCATTCGCTCGCAGGTGGATGCCCAGGTGCTGGCGCAGCTGCCACGCTTGCGCCTGCTCGCTACCCGTTCCACTGGCTACGACCACGTCGATCTGCCCGCCTGTGTCGAGAAAGGCGTCGCCGTTTCCAACGTGCCCTTCTACGGGGAAAACACGGTTGCCGAGCACACTTTCGGCCTCATTCTCGCCCTCTCCCGCAATTTGCTCAAGGCATACGTGCGCACTTCTCGGGGAGACTTCGACCTGGCCGGCCTGGAGGGCTTCGACATCAAGGGCAAGACGCTCGGCGTCGTGGGGGCCGGCAGTATCGGCCTGCACGTCATACGTATCGCCAAGGGCTTCGGCATGCAGGTGCTCGCGTATGACGTGCGCGAGAATCACCTCCTGGCCGAGGTGCTCGCTTTTCAGTACCTGCCGCTGGAGGAGTTGTTCGCTCGCTCCGACGTGGTCACTCTACACACGCCTTACCTGCCCGCCACTCACCACCTAGTCGACCGGGAGGCGCTGGCTAAGTTCAAGCGCGGAGCGCTGCTCATCAACACCGCGCGGGGCGGTCTGGTCGATACGGACGCCTTGATCTGGGCTCTGGACGAGGGCATCCTGGCAGGGGCGGGTCTAGATGTGCTGGAGGGCGAAGAGGTGGTCAGGGAAGATAGGGAGCTGCTGCTACAGCCCCAGGCGGAGGACAAGCTGCGCATGGTGTTGAGGCGGCACATCCTGCTGCAGCGTGACAAGGTGGTTATCACACCGCATATTGCGTTCTATAGCAGAGAGGCCCTCGAACGCATAGAGGATACGACCGCCGCCAACATACGGGCATTCCTCGCCGGCCAGCCGCAGAACCTGGTGGCGGTGCCGCCGGCCGCAGGTCGAGCCGCCTAGGGACTACTCCATTCGCAGCAGGTGGCGTGCGATGACCAGCCGCTGGATCTGCGACGTGCCCTCGCCTATCTCCATCAGCCGCTATCGCGAAATCGCGCGCTCTAGCGCGGATGGCACGCTGTTGCTCGGTGAGTTTAAAATCCATGGCGCTCTCCCCGAAAACGGGCGAAATAAAGCAAGATACTACTTTCCAGTATATCGTTGAGTGTCTCGCGCGGACAAGCCACGGGCGGGTACGGTGGCCTGTCGGGTGTCCGTCAGGTTTCCGATCGCGTTGACAGTTCAGGTAGCCCGTGCTAGTATTGCCGCCGTCCAACCGGGCGTCGGCTGTTACCACAAGGCGGTCGCGCCCGTTGCATTTGTGGGCCTCGCTCGGTTGACTAGGCGATCAACCCTGGCAGCCAGGCCTGACCGATGATCAGGCCCTCTCCACGGCATAGCCTGGGGACACCTGGTTGCCAACTGAACTGGAGCAGACTTGACCTCGATGCAATTGAGCATAGCGCGGAACCCACGTATCGTTCATCTCGTGGAGTTGCTTAGTTACCGTGAACTCCTCCGTAACTTCGTCGCGCGCGATCTGAAAGTACGCTACCGCAACTCGGTGCTTGGCTTTCTCTGGTGCCTCGTCAACCCCCTCCTTATGATGGTGGTCTACACGGTTGTGTTCACAGTTCTTCTGAAGAGCAACATCGAGAGGTTTCCCGTCTTTATTCTGATCGGCATACTCGCCTGGAATCTCAACAGTACAGCTCTCACAGGTGCGGCAGCGAGCATTGTCAGTAACGCCGGGTTGGTGATGAAGGTTTACTTCCCGCGCGAGCTGCTACCTCTGTCAGTAGTGCTATCCAACACCGTCAATTTCGTTCTCGCGCTGGTTACGCTCTTTGGCATGGTGCTGGTATTCCAGGTTCACCTTGGTCCCAGCCTCCTAATGTTGCCCGTGATCTTGCTCGTGCAGGTAATCTTCTGCAGCGGTGTGGCGTTCTTGTTGTCGACCCTCACGGTCTTCTATAGAGACGTTGAGATCATTACCGACACTCTGATGCTGGCCTGGTTCTTCCTCACCCCCATCTTCTATCGCATTGAGGATGTCTTCCCCGCGTACGCGCGAATCCTCTACATCGCCAACCCAATGGCCTCGGTCATTGCCGCCTACAGAGACGTGCTTTACTACGGCAGTTGGCCTGCCCTAGACTTCTTCTCGCGAACTGCTGTCACAGCCGTCGTAGTGTTCGTGGCCGGCTACCTGTTCTTCAACCGGTTTGCCGATCGGTTTGCGGAGGAACTGTGATGCCGGGGACTGTAGCGCTGACGAACGTATCCAAGCGTTTCATCATTTGCCACGAGAAGGCTCGCTCGTTTCAGGAGACGCTGGTGCAGATGGTGCGCCGGCGAAACGGCACAAAGGAGGAGTTCTGGGCGCTGCGTGACGTAAGTTTTCGGGTCGAGCGCGGCCAGACGCTTGGCCTGATCGGCCGTAATGGTTCCGGCAAGAGCACCGCGCTCAAATTGATGACTCGCATTCTCTCGCCCACCGCCGGCACGGTGAGAGTCGACGGCAGAATATCGGCCTTGATCGAACTGGGTACGGGTTTTCATCCGGATCTTACGGGGCGTGAGAACATCTACCTCAACGGCTCCATCCTTGGCTTCACCCGCAAGGAGATGGATAAGAGACTGGACCAGATCGTCGCCTTTTCTGAGCTGGACCGGTTCATCGATACGCCCGTGAAGCACTATTCCTCGGGTATGTACGCGCGGCTCGGCTTCTCGGTAGCCACCAGCGTCGATCCGGAGATCCTGGTCATCGACGAGGTGCTGGCCGTTGGCGATGAGGCCTTCCAACGGAAGTGCCTTGCCCGTATCCACGATTTCAAGCGTTTGGGCAAGACAATCCTCTTCGTCTCGCACAATCTGAACGACGTCCAGGAAATGTGCGACCGCGTGGTATGGTTGGATGCCGGGCGGGTGAGAGCGCAGGGTGCGGCGGCGCAAGTAGTCAACGACTACCGAGAGTCCGTAGACGCGGGCGGAGCGGCGAGAGACCCGGCGCCGGTGCACCGGGTCGACGTACCCACGCCGGTTGTTGAACTATCCAGCGCGCCACGCTGCACGGTAACCGGGGTTGCACTTGTCGATGCCGACGGCCGCCCCTTGCCCATCGTGGTACCGGGGGCGCCCGCCCGCGTGCGCATCGATTGCACGTTGGTTGGGGATTACGGCCGCGAGCGGCTCGGGCTCCGATTGTCCCGAGCGGACGGTCTCAACGTGCAGTGGAGTGAGTGCCGGCTGGCCGACGCGGTCTGTGAGACTGGCCCCGGGCAGGGGGCGGCGATCGTCGAGTTCCCCTCGCTGCCGTTGGGGCCGGGTTTCTACAAACTCAACTCCGGTTTCTGGTTGGAGGGCGTGGAGGAGGGTTGGCGCTCGGATGAGCGGGCCCTTTGCCGTTTCGCCATCGATGGTCAGTCTACGCAATCTGGCCTACTTGAGTTGCCTCATCGCTGGCTCAACGCGCAAGAGGCGGGCGTCCTGACCGCGTCGAGAGAGCACGTAATCATCTGAGCCTGCGGTTACGTCCTCGTCACAGGCCACTCAAATTGGCCAGGCAGCGGAGCTAGGTCTCTGGCTTCGAGGTGCGATCGACAAGCGCACCGAGGCGTTTCGCTTTCCTCACTCCTGTCGTACTCGAAGTCGGTAGACAAGGTCTTGATCTGAGAACGGTGTAGCCGATTGAGCCATTAGTCAGCAAGGCGGACGACTGTGCGGCTGATGCCCGTAATTGGTGGTCCACCAAGTATTTGGTTTGGTTCGGACCCGGGGGGCAAGTATGTCACAGCGAAGGTTCTTGCTCCCATCGGCCTTGGTTCTCCTCTCCTTAGCAGTGCTCAACTACTGGCCCATTCTCTTTAGCCGGGTACCGCTCCCCACGGACATGATCGTGTACTTCCCGCCTTGGGATACCTGGCGAAGAGCGCCAACTCTGACGAGAAGGCTGGCATTCTCTGGGGTAGTTGTGACCTGCCTCGTATGTCTTTCTGCTACTGGAGTCCGCTTGTTCGGATTTGGGTTG
>JAMCYS010000110.1 GCA_023473795.1 Chloroflexota bacterium
GGCTAAGACCGGACGGCCATAGAGCCCTTCACAGCGGGGGATCGACAGAGTAGGATAACGACAAGCCGCACGCCAGGGTGGGTGAATTGTTTGGCCGAGCCCTGGGTGAATTACGTGGCCGTCGACAGACGGAGCGTCGGCCGCGCCGCGAGATGTTCCCAGCAGTATGCGCGCAGTGCGGTTCGGAGACTCTGGTGCCGTTCCAGCCGCGGAACGATCGGCCGGTCTACTGCAGCACCTGTTTCGACCAGGTGCGGGCGGGGCGCTAGCAGTTTGGTAGGTGGTGAAGGGAAGCAGTTCCGGTAGAGTCTGTCAGGGATAGGGTCGTAGAGACCTCCGCGGCGCCAGGGCTGCGGCGAATCCGCCGTGGCCCTGGCGATCTAGTGAAATATCAGCCGCTGGGACCTGGCCGCGGCCTCCTCGGCCCGCGCCAGGTCCGCGCCCGGCCGGGCGCTAAGCACCCAGTCGCGCAGAGCGGCGACTGTGGTGGGGAAAGCGAGCTCCTCCCAGGGCACTTCCTCGGGGGCAAACAGGCCGACTTCCAGCGCCTCTGACCCCGGTCTGGGCTGGCCGTCTGGGCATTGGGCCAGGTAAGCGATCACCACAACCCGTCCCCCGGGTGATGTGTAAACGTCCAATAGGCGAACCAGGCTAACCTGCAGGCAAGCTTCCTCGCTCGTCTCGCGCCGAGCAGCCTCCTCGACCGTCTCTCCCAGCTCCACATAGCCCGCCGGGTAGCTCCAGGTGCCGAGTCTGGGCTCGATGCCCCGCCGGATCAGCACGACTTTGCCGTCGATTACCGGCAGAGTTGCCGCCACTACCTTGGGGTTCAGATATTGTATGTAGCCGCAGTGCTGACAGACGAGCCGGGTGCGCTCCTCCGCTGGCACCCATTGTTCTGCCAGCCGGCCGCCGCATTCCACACAGTAGTTCACAACCGTGTTACTAACCTTTCGTAAAGGGCCTGCAACTCTTCCTCGGAGTAGAAGTGGATGACCACTTTGCCGCCCTTGCGCGAGTGGAATAGCTCAACCTTCGTGCCCAGAGAGGTCATCATATTCCGTTCCAGGGCCAGGCTCTCGGCGCTCTTGCGCGCCGCTCCCGACCGCGCGCGGCGGCCGGCTCTCCCGTCCTCTACCAGGCGGCGCGCTAGCTCCTCCGCCTGGCGCACGGAAAGCGCCCTCTCGCGAATCGTCCGTAGGATCAGCAACTGGCCGGGAACGTCCGCCACCTGCAAGATAGCGCGAGCGTGCCCCTCGCTGATCTCCGCCGCCGCCAGCGCCTCCTTGGCCTCCAATGGCAAGCCAAGAAGGCGAAGGGAGTTTGCCACGCTGACTCGCCCGCGGCCGACCCGCTGGGCCACTTGCTCCTGCGTCAGGCCGAACTCGCCCAGCAAGCGCTTGTAGGCCGCCGCCTCCTCCAAGGGGCTCAGGTCGGCGCGTTGGATATTCTCCACTAGCGCCAGTTCCAAAGCCTCCTCGGGGCTAGCCTCGCGCACGACGGCCGGCACCGTGGCCAGGCCGGCCAGTTTCGCCGCCTGCCAGCGGCGTTCGCCGGCGATCAGCTGGTAGCCGCCATCGGCCGTGGCCGTCACCACCAGCGGCTGCAGAATGCCGTGGGCTCGAATGGACTCCACCAATTCGGCCAGCGAGTCCGCCGCCAGCTCGTGTCGTGGCTGCCAGGGGTTGGGCAAGATAGAATCGACGTCGATCTCGGTGGGTCCGCCGCCGTCTACGGCTGCGGGGATGAGTGCCTCTAGCCCCCGCCCCAGCCGGCCCTTTTCGATCTTCATGCCCTTCCTCCCCCGGCGACCATCGCCGCCTCCCGCGCCAGCAGTTCCTCCGCCAGGGCGCGATACGCTACCGCCCCCCGTGAGACGCGGTCGTACTCCAGAATCGACAACCCGTAGCTGGGTGCTTCGGAGAGCCGTACGCTGCGCGGTACGATGGTGCCGAAGACTACCTGCGGGAAGTGCCGCCTCACCTCCTCGACAACCTGCGCCGAGAGGTTGGTGCGGGCGTCGTACATCGTGAGCAGGACACCGCCTATGCGCAGGCGCGGGTTCAAGTTCTGGCGCACCAGGGCTATGCTGCGCAGCAGTTGGGTGAGCCCCTCCAACGCCAGGTACTCGCACTGCACCGGTACCAGCACTCGCTGAGCGGCGGTGAGGGCGCACACGGTGAGCAAACCCAAAGATGGCGGGCAATCGATGAAGACGTGGTCGTACTCTGGCACCAGGGGGCGCAGCGCGTGCGCCAGCCGCCGCTCGCGCTGGGGCATGGCCACCAGCTCCACCTCGGCTCCGGCCAACGAAAGCGCGGCCGGCAGCACGTCTAGCCCTGGCCGATGGTCGTGCACCAGGGCCGCGGCAGCCGGCATCTCGCCAGTGAGGGCTTCGTAGACCGATGGGCCAACCGCTGCCTTGTCCAGGCCCAGCCCGCTGGTGGCGTTGGCTTGGGGATCGATATCTACCAGAAGGACTTTGCGTCCGAGGCTGGCCAGGGAAGCGCAGAGGTTGATAGCGGTGGTCGTCTTGCCCACGCCGCCCTTCTGGTTGGCGATGGCGTAAACGTGGCCCGTGCGGATGAGTGGGGCGGCGGGCTGGGAGGACTCGCTCTCGCCGGTGCTGGGAGCTATCATCGGTCTCCCTCCGCCACGGCAGCCGCGGCGTGCAGCCGTTGTCTCACCTGCGCCAACGTGGGCACGCCGGCGCTGCCCTGGCGCTCTACCACGAAGCTGGCCACGCAGCTGGCAAAACGGGCCGCTGGCAGGGGGTCGGTTTCTCGTCGATAGGCGCTGAGGAAGGCGGCGGCGAAAACGTCGCCCGCACCGGTCGGGTCAACTTCCTGTGCCGGGAAGGCGGCGACAGGGATAGACCTGCCTTGATGGAAGAGCGTGGCGCCGCGCGCTCCCCGCGTGAGGGCAAGCAACCTGGCCGTGCGCACGAACCTGGTGACGAGATCCTCGCTGCCCTTCACGTCCTCCTCGCTCAACACCACCAAGTCCGCCCTCGCCAGCGCCGCCTCGGCGTCCAGCCAGGGGGCTGACCGCACCTGTCCATCCGGCTCGCGCCGTCGCAGCCAGCCCTGCAACGCCAGGCAAAGCAGCGAGCCAGGCGAGAACCCTGTCACGTGGCCCGGCAGCTCTCCCGCCACGGGCGCCAATAACACCCTATCGGCTGCTCGCCAGGCTTCCGGAACATCCTCGGGGCCAATCGGCTCGGCCACGGCGAGCAGTCGCTGCTCGCGGCCAGCCGGAGTATAGATGTTCTCGAAAGTCGTCGTCTGCTGCGAGGGCAGACAGAGCAGCTCTATTCCCAGCGCCAGGGCGGGCAACTGTGCCGCCACGGCCGGCTCGGCTCGCGTCAGCAACGCCACCCGCTCCCGCAACCGGGCCGCCGTCAGCGAGGCAAAAGTGGCACCCCCGCCCAGGGTGTAACCGCCGCCCGCCAGCAGGTCCTTGGTGACGTGGCCGACTACCAGAAAGCTCGGCTTGGCCACGGCCGGGGAACCTTACTTCTTGGGCATGATAACGACCTTGCGCTCCGACTCCTCGCCGATGCTTTGGGTCGAAACGTAAGGGCTGTCATTCAGCGTCAGATGGATGATGCGCCGTTCGTGGGGCGGCATCGCTTCGAGCATCACCGATTGGTGCGTGGCCCGCACGCGCTCGGCCATTCGCTGTGCCAAACCGCGCAGGGATTCCTCCCGCCGCAACCGGTAGCTCTCCACGTCCACGCCTAGGCGAGCAAAACGCCGCAGCTGGCGGCTGATGATCAGGTTGGTGACGAACTGGAGAGAGGTCAGAGTCTCGCCGCGGCGGCCGATCAGAATGCCGAGGTCGTCTCCTTTGATGTCCAACACCGCGGGCGTGGACTGCCCATCGGCATCCGGCACGGTCTGGCGCACGGTGACCTCGGCTTTGACTCGCATGCCGCTCAGCAACCGCTCAAGGACTTCGGTGCCCAGGGCGAGCAGGTCCTCGGTGGTGGCCTCCGGACCGGCTTCTTCCTCCCCTTGTGCCGCGCCTTCTTCCTCGTCCTCGATAGGAGCGACGAGAATGCGGGCCTCCTCGCCGCCGAGGCCCAGAATTCCCCGGCTGCCCTCCGAGAGGATGCTGATGTGCACCTCGTCACGAGTCTTGCCAAGCTTGGCTAGCGCCACTCGGATCGCTTCCTCTACGGTTTTGGCGCTTACTTCAAGGCTCTCCACTGGCTGCCTCCGCTTGTGCTATCCCTTGCGGCGCTTGCGCTTGGCCTTATTTTGGCCCTTGGCGCGAGCGATGGACTCATCCATGTTGGCGGACGCTTCTTCCGCGGTATAGTCGCCGCCGTTGTCGTTTTCGGGCTGCAGGGTGTAGATGCGCAGACCGTCCTTAAGTACGGACGGTGTGCTTTCGGTGAGCAAGGGCACCTGCCGTTGACGCCCATCCTCGCTGGGAGAGTGGCCATTGCGGCCGACGCGAGCCGGCTTGGCTGCCGGTGCTTCAGCTTCCGGCACGCTGGCTTCAATTGCCTTCGTGGACTTGTCGCCCTTGTCGCCATTTCCACTTGGAATGACCGCGACGACTCCAGCCACCTGCCGCGCACGTGACGGCCAGAGCTCGCCCCAGCCCGTCGTGTACAGTTGCTGGAAGAATTGGAAGATGTTGGTTGTCACCCAGTACAGCACGAGGCCGGCCGGCACCTGAAAGGCGAAGAAGCCCATCATCAGCGGCATCGTCAGCTGCATCATGGAGTTCATGCTCTTGGTCTGGGAATCGGCAGCTTGCGTCGCCGACATCTTCGATATGGCCCACTGCGAGATTACCGTGAAGATGGTCAGCAGGTACGGGAAAGTCTCTTTTTGGCCCAGGCTCGGTATCCATAGGAACGAAGCCCCGAACTCGGCCCGGCCCGAAAGGGTAAGTAGCGCGGTGTAGAGGGCAATCCAGATGGGCATCTGGATCAGTAAAGGCAGACAGCCGCCCAGACTAGCCATCGGATTGACGTTGTGCTCTTTGTACAGCTTCTGCTGTTCCTCAAGGAGGCGCTGGCGGTCATTGCCGTGCTTCTTCTTGAGGGCATCGAGCTGCGGCTTGAGCCGCGCCTGATCCACCTGCATTTGCCGCATCTGGCGGGTGCTGCGGATGCCGAGGGGCAGGAACAGCGTGCGCACGACGAGCGTGAGCACGATGATGGCGAGACCGTAGCTGCCGGTGAGCCCGTGGAGGAACACCAGGATCTGCACGACCAGATTAATGACTTCTTGCCAGATTTCGCCCAAACTAAATAGTCCTCCTTAGGGCACCGGGTCGTAACCGCCCGGACTGAAGGGATGGCAACGTGCTACTCGCTTCGCGGCCAGCCAACCGCCCCGCAGCGCGCCATATCTCTCGACGGCTTCCAGGGCGTAGCTGGAGCAGCTGGGATAGTAACGGCAGCTGGGCGGTGTCAGGGGTGAAATGAACTTCCTGTAAAACCGGATAAGTCCCAGAAGCAGGCTTCTCATGACTCCCGCCGACCGCTCACTCTCTCTAGGGCTGGGACTGCTCCCGCCTGGCCATCGCGTCCTCGCCAACCTCCGGCGGTCGTTGCAGGCGAGCCCTCTGCAATAGGTAGTCCACTGCTGCCACCACCGCGCTGAAGGGGGCGTCGGCGATGGGGGCGCGCGCGATCAACAAGAGATCGAAGCCCGGCTGCAGCGCCGCCCACCGCTGCCGGAGCGTCTCGCGCAGGCGCCGCTTGGCGCGGTTGCGGGTCACGGCGTTGCCGACTCGTTTGCTGACGGAGAAGCCTACACGATTCACGCCCTCCCCGTTCGGGAGGGCGTAGAGTACTGCCAGCGGATGCGCCCAGGAACGCCCCGTGCCACGCACGCGTTTGAACTGGGCGTCCGTCCTGAGACGGTACCGCTTGCGCATCGAACCCTAGACTACCGTCAGTTTCTGCCGCCCCTTCAGCCTGCGCGCCCGGATGACGGCCCTACCGCCGCGGGTGCTCATTCGTTTGAGGAAGCCGTGCTCGCGCTTGCGCGGCAACTTCTTCGGTTGGTATGTCCGCTTGACCAACTAAGAGCTCTCCCAGAAGGTGATTGCCGATGTTTACGTTGGTAGATTATAGCCTGTCATTCCACAGGTGTCAACGCGGCTAAGCAGGCGGGCGAGCCAGCGGAACGGGGGGCCACGTTCTCGCATTCTGAGAAGGACTCTGCAGGTCAGCGGTGCGATGCTCAGTCTGCCGCGGGGGCCAGACGCCCTCCAGGTGGCATCACCGCGGCGACTCGGACTGGCCAAGAGTGGACTGAAGTCCGCACTACAAGCAAGAGGCTCCAAGACAGTTCGTAGTGCGGACTTCAGTCCGCCCGCTTCCTCAACTTCGCTTGTGGGCCGCGAGCAGGCCCGAGAGGTCGCGGTGGGTCTGGCCCAGCGACTCCGCCACCGCCGGGTGGATTACGCCGCCCCAGGCCACGTTGACGCCCCGCGCCAGGGCGGGGTCCTCGCTCACCGCCCGCGTGAAGCCCTTGTCGGCGATCGCCACTGCGTAAGGTAAGGTGGCGTTGGTCAGGGCGTAGGTGGAGGTGCGCGGCACGATGCCCGGGATGTTGGTGACGCAGTAGTGCACTACGCCGTGCTTCAGGAACGTGGGCTCGGCGTGGGTAGTGGGGCGCGAGGTAGCGATGCAGCCGCCCTGGTCGATGGCCACGTCTACGATCACCGACCCTTGCTTCATCGTCCGCACTAGATCTTCGCTCACCACGTGGGGCGTCCGCGCGCCTGTGACGTAGACCGCGCCGATGAGCACGTCGGCCCGCGGCAGCGCCGTCTCCAGGAATTGGGCGTTGGAGGCGAGGGTCACCAGCCGGCCGTCGAAGATCTGGTCCACCTGCACCAGGCGCTCGGGCCGAACGTCGAGGACCGTCACCAACGCGCCCAGGCCGAGAGCGATGCGGGCCGCGTTGACGCCCACGGTGCCCGCCCCCACGATGACCACGTCGGCCGGCGGCACCCCGGGCACGCCGGAGAGCAGCACGCCCCGGCCGCCGTTCATCCTCTCCAGGTAGTGGGCTCCGATCTGCGGCGCCAGGCGGCCCGCTACTTCGCTCATCGGCGTCAGCAGCGGCAGCGACCCGTCCTCCTTTTCGACCGTCTCGTAGCCGATCGCCACCACGTTTCGCGCCAGCAAGGCGTCGGCCAGGCCAGGCACGCCCGCCAGGTGCAGGTAGGTGAAGAGGATCTGCCCGTCGCGGAGCAGGCCGTACTCCTCCGGCAGCGGCTCCTTGACCTTGAGGACGAGCTCCGCGAACTCGTAGACGGTGGCCGCCGCCTCTAGCACCGCGGCGCCTGCAGCCGCGTACTCCTGGTCGGGGAAGCCGCTGGCGGCACCCGCGCCCGCCTGCACGGCGACCTTGTGGCCGCGTCGGACGAGCGTCGCCACGCCGCCGGGCGTGGCGGCTACCCGGTACTCGTGCTCTTTGATCTCCTTAGAAACGCCGATGTTCATAGCGCACACCCCCACCTCGTTACCTTGTCCGCAGCAGGGAAAGGCGACAGGTGGTTGGGCCAACCCGCGAGGCCCAACTCCGGTTCTCGCTCTGCCAGCCCCTATAGCTTAGCGCGCCCCTGTTAGCCGGTCAATGGGCAGTATACTCGTCCCTGAGCGTTGACAGCACTTTCCGGGCGCGACTATACTGCCCCGGGCGGCGCTCGGCCGCATCTCCCGGAGGATTGAATGTCTAGCGTCGGCATTATCGCCAATCCCGCTTCGGGTCGCGACATCCGCCGCCTCGTCGCCCACGGCTCCGTTTTCTCCAACAACGAGAAGGTCAACATCGTCCGCCGGGTGCTGCTGGGGCTCGAAGCCGTGGGCGTAGAGCGAGTAATCTGCATGCCCGACACGTTCCGTATAGGCCAGCGGGCCCTGGAAGGGCTCGACCTGCGCTTGGCCTACGAGGAGTTGCCCCACTACGTCCACGATTCCGGTCGCGATTCGCAGGCCGCCGCCGCGGCGCTGCGCGAGCGGGGCGTGGGCTGCATCGTCACCCTGGGTGGCGACGGCACGAACCGGGCGGTGGCCAAGGACTGCGGCGACGTGCCCCTCCTAGCAGTCTCCACCGGCACCAACAACGTCTTCCCGGTGATGATCGAGGGCACCGTGGCCGGCCTGGCCGCGGGGCTGGTGGCCACGGGCCAGGTCGACCAGGGCGAAGCCACCTACCGCACGGCGCGCCTGGAGATCGACCTGGACGGCAAGGCTGCCGACGTCGCCCTGGTCGACGCGGCCGTGGTGAGCGATACCTACGTGGGCGCCCGCGCCATCTGGGAACCGGCGCGGCTGCGCCATCTGGTGCTGGCGCGGGCGGGGCTACATTATATAGGGCTGTCTTCGATTGGCGGCGCGCTGTACCCCGGGGGGTTGCCTCCCGGGCAAGCGCTGTACCTGGAGCTGGGGCCGGGCGGGCAGACGGTCACCGCGCCGATCGCGCCCGGCCTCATCCACGAAGTGGCCGTGCGCCGCCATGCCTTGTTGCCGTTCGGCGAGCGCTTGTGTCTCGACCTGGCGGGCTGCACCGTCGCCCTGGACGGCGAGCGGGAGCTGGAGGTGATTCGTCCGCGACGACTGGGTTTCGTCGCCGCCGGGCGCGGGCCGCTCATCGTAGATGTGCCGCGCACGCTGGCCCTCGCCGCGCGACGAGGATTCTTCCTGAACCGCATCCGCCCGGCGCCGTAACCTTCCGCCGCTCGGCTCGTTGCCATTGACGGGCCGTTATGGTATATTACTGGTCACAAGTGCATATTCCCCCCGGGGCCACCCTGGCCGACGCCATGGCTTGGTTTGACAGGGTCTGCTGAGCTGTGGTATATTTGCCTATACTGCCCATTTTCCACCCCGACCTAAGGAGAGAGCGGAGAATATGTCCATCCAGGTCGCACCAGGTCTTACTGCGCCCTCCAAGTATCCCGGCGACGGACGCGCCTCGTACGCTCGCATTCCAGAGGTCCTGGGAGTACCTAACCTAATCCAGGTCCAGGTCGCCTCATTCGAGTGGTTCAAGAACCAGGGTCTCAAGGAACTCTTCGAGGAGATCTCCCCCATAGTCGACTACGGCGGGAGATTCGAACTGCGTTTTGGTGAGTACTACTTCGATGAAGTAAAGCATTCAGTTGAGGAGTGTCGCGACAGGGAGATCACCTACGCGGCCCCGCTGCGGGTGAAAGCCCTGCTGGTCAATCGCGAGAACGGAGAGATCAAGGAACAGGTTATCTACCTGGGCGATTTCCCGCTGATGACCGTAAACGGCACCTTTGTCATCAATGGCGCCGAGCGCGTGGTGGTCAGCCAGCTGGTCAGGTCGCCGGGTGTCTATTTCGAGTTGAACACGGACCCCACGACCGGCCGCCAGCTGTGCAGCGGCAAACTCATCCCCTACCGCGGCGCCTGGCTCGAGTTCGAGACCAGCAACAAGGATATCCTCTCGGTGAAGGTCGACCGCAAGCGCAAGCTGCCGGTCACCACCTTGCTGCGCGCCGTGGGCTATGGCACCGATGAGGAGCTCTTTGCCGCCCTCGAGGACGTCGATACCAACGAGCAGCATCGCTTCGTCCAGGCCACCATCGACCGCGACCCGGCGAAGAGTCAGGAAGAGGCGCTGCTGGAGTTCTACCGCCGCCTGCGCCCCGGCGATCCGCCGACGCTGGACAACGCGCGTTCCCTGCTGAACTCGCTCTTCTTCCAGCGCACGCGGTACGACCTGAACCGTGTGGGCCGGCATAAGCTGAACAAACGGCTGGGCATCAGCCCAGAGGTCAACGACCGCATCCTGCGCAACGAGGACTTGCTGCGCATCGCCAAGACGATGATTCACGTCAACAACGACGAGGACCGGCCAGACGACATCGACCACCTGGGCAACCGCCGGGTGCGCTCCGTGGGCGAGCTGATTCAGGGACAGTTCCGGGTCGGCCTGGCGCGCCTGCAGCGCGTGGTGCGCGACCGTATGAGCGTGCAGGACCCGGCGTCGGCCACGCCGAGCCTCCTTATTAACACGCGTCCCGTCATCGCCGCCGTGAAGGAGTTCTTCGGCGGCAGCCAGCTCTCCCAGTTCATGGACCAAACCAACCCGCTGGCGGAGCTGACGCACAAGCGACGTCTTTCGGCCCTTGGCCCGGGCGGTCTCAACCGAGAGCGCGCCGGTATGGAAGTGCGCGACGTGCACCACAGCCACTACGGCCGCATCTGCCCGATTGAAACCCCTGAAGGTCCGAACATCGGCCTGATCGGCTCGCTGGCCACCTACGGGGTGATCAACGAGTTCGGCTTCATCGAGACCCCCTACCGGCGGGTCTACAACGTGGTGGATAATCAGCCCGAGCTGATGCGGGGCCATATCCTGCGCGAGCGCGTCCTCGACCCCGAGACGGGCGAGACCATTGCCGAGCCGGGCACCATGATGCAGGGCCAGTTGCTGGTGCGTCTGGGCAAGCTGGCGCCGCGCAAGCTGAAGATTCGCCCCTATGCTTCCGACGAGATCATCTATCTCTCGGCCGACGAGGAGGACGATTTCTACGTGGCCCAGGCTAACTCGCGCCTGGACGACAAAGGCCACTTCCTCGACGACCGCATCGAGGTTCGCCATGCTCAGGAGTTCTCGGTCGAGGGACCGGAGAAGGTCCAGTATATGGACGTCTCTCCGAAGCAGACGGTGAGCGTGGCCACGGCGCTGATCCCGTTCCTGGAGCACGACGATGCCAACCGCGCCCTGATGGGCGCCAACATGCAGCGCCAGGCCGACCCGGAACTGTCCCTGAATCCGCCCCTGGTGGGCACCGGCATGGAGCGCCAGACGGCCTCCGACAGCGGCCAGGTAGTGCTCGCCCGGGCGGACGGCGAGGTGACGAGCGTCACTGCTCGCACCATCAAGGTGCGCCAGGCAGACGGCCAGGAGCAGGAGTACGTTCTGCAGAAGTTCCTCCGCTCCAACCAGGGCACGAGCATCAACCAGCACCCGATCGTCAACGTTGGCCAGAAGGTGAAGGCCGGCCAGTCCCTGGCGGACAGCTCGTCCACCGAGGGCGGCGAGCTCGCCCTGGGCACCAACGTGCTGGTCGCCTTCATGTCCTTCGAGGGCAGCAACTTCGAGGACGCCATCGTGCTCAGCGAGCGGATGGTGCGCGAAGACAAGTTCACCTCCATCCACATCGAGAAGCATGAGGTGGAGGCGCGCGACACCAAGCTGGGCCCGGAGGAGATCACCCGCGACATTCCCAACGTGGGCGACGAGGCGCTGCGCGACCTCGACGAGCGTGGCATCATCCGGGTAGGTGCCGACGTCAAGACTGGCGACATTCTGGTCGGCAAGATCACGCCCAAGGGCGAGACGGAGCTCTCCGCCGAGGAGCGCCTGCTGCGCGCCATCTTCGGCGAGAAGGCGCGCGAGGTGAAGGACACCTCCCTGCGCGTGCC
This sequence comes from Chloroflexota bacterium, assembly GCA_023473795.1. Taxonomy (GTDB): domain Bacteria; phylum Chloroflexota; class UBA6077; order FW602-bin22; family JAMCYS01; genus JAMCYS01. Next base: position 11,441 of record JAMCYS010000110.1, read on the forward strand.
CCATGGCCAGTACGGCAAGGTAGTAGACGTGCGCGAGTTCTCCCGGGAGAGCCACGACGAGCTGCCGCCCGGCGTGAACGAAATGGTGCGCGTGAGCATCGCTCAGAAGCGCAAGATCTCCGAGGGCGACAAGATGGCGGGCCGCCACGGCAACAAGGGCGTGGTCGCGCGCATCCTGCCCGACGAGGACATGCCGTTCCTGCCCGACGGCACGCCCATCGATATCGTGCTCAACCCCATCGGCGTGCCTTCCCGCATGAACGTGGGGCAGATTCTGGAGACGCACCTGGGCTGGGCGGCGCAAGCCCTCGGCCTGCGGATAAGCACGCCAGTCTTCGACGGCGCGCACGAGGACGAGATCGCCGCTGCCCTGGGTCGGGCCTGGCTCGTCAGCCGGGCGATGGGCGAGCGCTCCATCCCCGGCCGCCGGCCGGCTGACGTGGAGGAGCGCAACGCCAGGGCCAGGGAGTGGCTGCAGGAGCGGGGTTACGATCCCAGGGCCATCTTCCAGGGTTCGCCTCAGGACGCGCTGCGCGCCTGTCTGAGTCTGTGGTTGGCGGATCGTGACGTCGCCACGGCCGACCTGGGCGATGCCGAGCTGGTCGCCATGGCCGACCGGGTGGCGCGAGAGCGCAACGAGGCTCTGCCCACGTCGGGCAAAGTGACCCTGTACGACGGCCGCACCGGCAATGCCTTCGCCCAGCCGGTAACGGTGGGCAATATCTATATGCTGAAGCTGGTGCACCTGGTGGAGGACAAGATCCACGCCCGGTCCACCGGTCCCTATAGCCTCATCACCCAGCAGCCGCTGGGCGGCAAGGCGCAGTTCGGCGGCCAGCGCTTCGGCGAGATGGAGGTCTGGGCTCTGGAGGCCTACGGCGCTGCCCATATCCTCCAGGAGATCCTGACCGTCAAGTCGGACGACGTGGTCGGACGAGTAAAGACCTACGAGGCCATCGTCAAAGGCGAGAACATCCTCGAGCCCGGTGTGCCCGAGTCGTTCAAAGTGCTGGTAAAGGAGCTACAGAGCCTCGGCCTGGCGGTCGAGGTGCTAAACGAGGACGAGGAGCGACTGACGCTCGTGGACGAGTCGGGTGCCAGCGATTTCGACGTGTCGGGTCTCGACGTGAATCTGACCGGTTTCGAGAAGACGTCCGAGTAGCGCTCTGAGGAAGGTCACATAATGCTAGAAGTTAACGATTTCAACGCGGTACGCATCAGCCTGGCCTCGCCGGAGCAGATCAGGTCGTGGTCCTATGGCGAGGTGACGAAGCCCGAGACGATCAATTACCGCACGCTGAAGCCCGAGAAAGACGGGCTCTTCTGCGAGAAGATCTTTGGGCCCACCAAGGACTGGGAGTGCTACTGCGGTAAGTATAAGAGGGTTCGCTACAAGGGCATTGTCTGCGACAAGTGTGGCGTCGAGGTGGCGCGCGCCAAAGTGCGCCGCGAGCGCATGGGCCACATCGAGCTGGCGGCGCCCGTTAGCCATATCTGGTTCGTCAAGGGCACGCCCAGCCGCATCGGCCTGCTGCTGGACAAGTCCCCGCGCGAGCTGGAGCGCGTGCTCTACTTCGCCTCGTTCATCATCACCAGCGTCGACGAGCAGGCCCGCCAGCGGGCGCTGGAAGGCGTGGAGCGGGATGCTGAGACCAAGCGCACCCGGTTGGAGCACCAGCTGAGTGAGGCCACCGAGACGGTGAAGTCCGAGCTCGAGACGCGTCTCGCCGACCTGGAGGAGCGCCGCAAGGGCGAACTCCAGGCCATCGACGAGCGGCACAGCCGCGAAGTGGACGAGATCATGGTCGAGGCCCGGCCGCTGCAGGAACAACTGCAGGGACTGGTAGGCCAGGCGACGCCGCACGACGTCTCTTTCCAGGGCAAGGCGATCGTGCGCGAGGACGCCGCTGTACAGAAGGAGCATCTGGCCACGTTGCGCGATCTGGCGGCAGCCAAGGTCGAGGAGCTGGGCCAGGTCGCCGAGACCGACAAGCAGGACGTGAGTTTCCGCCTGGACGCGGAAGCCGACCTGCTGCGCCACCAGGCCGAGGAGCGCGTCGACGAACTGACCGGCCAGTACGAGAGCGAGCTGGCGGCAGTGCAGCAGAACGTCGAGACCTCGCGCAAGGAGATCGAGGCCATCAAGCCGTTGGCGCTGGTCCCCGAGGGCCAGTTCCGCGATCTCAGCGAGAAGTTCGGCCAATGGCGCTTCTTCAAGGCCGGCATGGGCGCCGAGGCCATCCGCGAGGCTTTGGCGGCGCTCGACCTGGACGTGCTGCGCGATGCCCTGCGCAACGAAATCCGCACGGCGCCGGCCGCCGGGCAGCGGCGCAAAAAGGCCAATAAGCGCCTGCGCGTGGTCGAGGCCTTCCGGCGCAGTGGCAATCGTCCGGAGTGGATGATCTTCACCGTGCTGCCGGTACTGCCGCCCGACCTGCGCCCGATGGTGCAGCTGGACGGTGGTCGCTTCGCCACGTCGGACCTCAACGACCTGTACCGGCGGGTGATCAATCGTAATAACCGCTTGCGCCGCCTGTTGGAACTGGGCGCGCCTGAAATCATCATCCGCAACGAGAAAAGGATGCTGCAGGAGGCCGTGGACTCGCTCATCGACAACGGCCGCCGCGGTCGGGCCGTCTCCGGCTCCAGCAACCACAAGCTGAAGTCCCTGAGCGACATGCTCAAAGGCAAGCAGGGCCGCTTCCGCCAGAACCTGCTGGGCAAGCGCGTGGACTACTCCGGCCGCTCCGTGATCATCGTCGGCCCGAACCTGCGCCTGCATCAGTGCGGTCTGCCCAAGCGCATGGCGCTGGAGCTGTTCAAGCCCTTCGTGATGCGCCGCCTGGTGGAGGACGGCTTCGCCCACAACATCAAGGCCGCCAAGCGCAAGGTCGAACGGGTTAGTCCGGAGGTCTGGGACGCCCTCGAGGACGTCATTCAGGACCATCCGGTGCTGCTCAACCGCGCCCCCACCCTGCACCGCCTGGGCATCCAGGCCTTCGAGCCGGTGCTGGTGGATGGCTCGGCCATCCAGATCCACCCGCTGGTCTGCGCCGCCTTCGGCGCCGACTTCGACGGCGACCAGATGGCCGTGCACGTGCCGCTTTCCGCGCCGGCGCGGGAAGAAGCGCGGACGCTGATGTTGTCGGTGTACAACTTGCTGTCGCCCTCCAGCGGCGAGCCGATCGTGGCTCCGACGCTGGACATGGTGCTGGGCTGCTACTACCTCACGGTGGAGCGTCCGGGCGCCAAGGGCGAGGGCAAGAGGTTCGCCAATCTGGAGGAGGCGCGGCTCGCCTACGACCTGGGGATCGTCAGTCTCCAGGCCAAGGTAGACGTGCGCGTGCCCGCGAGCGACGGCGCCGACGGCCAGAGCGAGACCGTCAATACCACCGTCGGGCGCATTCTCTTCAACGACATCCTGCCGGAGGAGATGCGCTTCCGCAACCAGACGATGGACCGCAAGGCGCTGCGCGGCATCGTCGGCGAGTGCTATCGACGGTTCGGCACGGCCAAGACGGCGAACCTGGTAGACGACATCAAGCGTCTGGGCTTCGACTTTGCCACGAAGTCGGGCATCACCATCGCCATCGGCGACATCGCCATCCCGCCGGAGCGCGATGGGCTGCTGCAGGATGCCGACAAGAAGATCGACGACATCGCCAAGCAGTTCCGCCGCGGCCTGATCACCGAGGAGGAGCGTTATCTCCAGGCCATCGACGTCTGGACCGAGGCGCGCGACCAGGTGACGAAGGCCGTGAGCAAGAGCATGGACCCCTTCGGCTCCATCTATATGATGACCACGTCGGGGGCCAAAGGTAACATCCAGCAGCTGACCCAGATGGCGGGCATGCGTGGTCTGATGGCCGCTCCCAACGGGCGCATCATCGACCTGCCTATCCGCTCCAGTTTCCGCGAGGGCCTCTCGGTGTTGGAGTACTTCATCTCCACCCACGGCGCCCGCAAGGGCCTGGCCGACACCGCCATCAGGACGGCCGACTCGGGCTACCTGACGCGGCGTCTGATCGACGTCGCCCAGGACGTGATCGTCAACGAAGAGGACTGCGGCGATACGGTGGGCATGCTGTACGAGGAGCGTGGCGACCGCGGCGTGGTCGTGCCGCTGCGCGACCGCATCATCGGGCGCCATGCGGCCGAGCCGATCGTCAACCCCAAGACGGGCGAGATAATCGTCGACCGCAACGAGGAGATCAGTGAGGCCCTGGCCCAGGAGATCGACGGCGCCGGCATCACTGCCGTGCGAGCCCGGTCGCCCATGAGCTGCCAGTGCCGCCGGGGCACCTGCCAGATGTGCTACGGGCGCAGCCTCGCCCGCGGCCGGCTGGTGGAGATGGGCGAAGCCGTAGGCATCATCGCCGCCCAGTCCATCGGCGAACCGGGTACGCAGTTGACGATGCGTACCTTCCACACCGGTGGCGTGGCCGGCACGGACATCACGAGCGGTTTGCCGCGCGTGGAGGAACTGTTCGAGGCTCGCGTGCCCAAGGGCCAGGCGGTCATCGCCGAGATCGACGGCGAGGTGACCATCGAGCGTGCCGAGGATGCTCGCCACGTCAGAGTCACTTCGCGCGACGTCTACCGCGACGACGACTACCCGCTGGCGGAAGGCGCCGAGGTGCTCGTCGAGGACGGCCAGCAGGTCGACCTGGGCGACGTTCTGGCGCGGGTCGGCGACGAAGAGCTGACGGCACGGCTGGCCGGCCGGGCCCTGCTCGAGGATGGGCATATTGCCATCGAGTACGTCGAAGCCGACGAGCGCGAGTACGTGATCTCGCCTTCCGCGCGGCTGCGCGTCGATACCGGCAGCCGGGTGGCGGCGGGCGACCTCCTGACGGAGGGCGCGGCCAACCCGCAGGACATCCTGCGCATCAAGGGCATGGAGGCGGTGCAGCGCTACCTGGTGGACGAGGTCCAATCGGTGTACCGCTCCCAGGGCGTGGCGATCAACGACAAGCATATCGAGACGATCGTGCGCCAGATGCTGCGCAAGGTGCGGGTGGATAACCCGGGCGACACCAACCTGCTGCCGGGCGACCTGGTGGACCGCTTCGTCTACGAGGACGCCAACGCTCAGACGCTGGCCGAGGGCGGCGAGCCCGCCACGGCGCAGACGGTGCTCCTCGGCGTAACCAAAGCCTCGCTGAACACGGACAGCTTCCTGGCGGCGGCCTCCTTCCAGGAGACGACGCGGGTGCTGACCGAAGCGGCGATCCAGGGCAGCGTGGACCGGCTGGCCGGCTTGAAGGAGAACGTGATCATCGGCAAGCTGATCCCGGCCGGTTCGGGAACGCGCAGCAATCGGGAGGCGATCTCGCCCCCCGACACGATCGATATTGACAACCTGATGCAAGGTTGATATAATAGCAACTCGGTGTCCTTGCGAGACCGATAGTTGGGTTGCTAGGCATCGGCCGGTCTTTCGGGGCTGGGCGATACCTGGCGGACGACGAGGGTCGGCAAGGGCCGGGTCCTGCGAAAGAGGGATGCGGCCTGTGGCGGGGGTTATCACCAGATAGCCCCCGTTTGCAGCTCGCGAGGTTTACCCCTGACGCCGATGCTTCAGGCAGTGGGCCGGTGGTGTAACAGCCGCCGCGGCGCCCGCGCGCAGGGCAAGCGTGTTACCTAAGGCGTGGGTAGCGATGCTTGGCCCGGAAGTTCGCCGGCACCCCAGATGTCCGGCGAGGGTGATGGCCGCTTTGCGGCACCTTTCGGTAACATTCTTGGGCCACGCTGGCGCGTGGCGGGGGTACCTTTGGGCTTACCCGGGGCACCAGTTTGGTATTTCTATGCAGAGGAGAAGCAGGGTTGCCGACAATTAGCCAGTTGGTACGCAAGGGGCGAGAGAAGAGCGCCAAGAAGACGAGCGCCCCGGCTCTGCGGTTCAACTTCAATTCGCGCAAGAACCAGCAGCTGCGTAGCGAAGGGGCGCCGCAGAAGCGTGGCGTTTGCACGCAGGTGAAGACGACCACACCCAAGAAGCCGAACTCGGCGCTACGTAAGATCGCTCGCGTGCGGCTTTCCAATCAGATGGAAGTGACGGCCTACATTCCTGGCGAGGGTCACAACCTTCAGGAGCACTCGGTTGTCCTCATCCGCGGCGGCCGCGTGAAGGACCTGCCGGGTGTGCGCTACCACATCATTCGGGGTGCGCTCGACTCCGGTGGCGTCACCAACCGCAAGAAGGGCCGCTCCAAGTACGGGGCCAAGACCCCCAAGCAGGCGGAGAAGGGGAAGTAAGTCATGCCGAGGCGAGCACGCATTGTCCGCCGGGTGATCGTACCCGACCCTAAGTTTGGCAGTCGCTCTTTGGCCAAGTTCATCAACCGCATCATGATGCGGGGCAAGAAGAGCACGGCCGAGCGCATCATGTACGGCGCTCTCGACATTATCGAGAACAACGCCAAGCGCAATCCAGTCGAAGTCTTCGACCTGGCGCTACGCAACGCTACCCCCACCTTGGAGGTCAAGCCGCGGCGCGTCGGCGGTGCCACATACCAGGTGCCGGTCGAGATCAAGGGCGAGAGGCGTACTGCCCTGGCAATGCGTTGGCTCATTGGCTCAGCGAGGGCTCGCGCCGGCAAGAGCATGTCCGAGAAGATGGCGGCTGAGTTGCTTGATGCCTCCAAGGGCCTGGGTGCCACCATCAAGCGGCGCGAGGATACGCACCGCATGGCCGACGCCAACAAGGCTTTCGCCCACTATCGTTGGTAGTCGAGGTTGCGCTCAGAAGCGCACGGCGGTCGCTACAGACCGGAGTAAGTTGAGTAATGGCAAGAACGGTCCCGATAGAGAGGGTTCGCAACATCGGCATCATTGCCCACATCGACGCGGGCAAGACGACGGTGACCGAGCGCATCCTCTACTTCACCGGCAGAACCTATAAGATCGGCGAGGTCCACGACGGCACGGCCGTCATGGACTGGATGGAGCAGGAGCGCGAGCGGGGCATCACGATCACCGCCGCGGCTACCACCTCCTTCTGGGCCGATCACCGCATCAACATAATCGACACGCCGGGGCACGTCGACTTCACGGTCGAGGTCGAACGCAGCCTGCGGGTGCTCGACGGGGGGGTCGTCGTCTTTGACGGCGTGGCGGGGGTTGAGCCGCAATCCGAGACCGTTTGGCGCCAGGCTGACCGTTACCGGGTGCCGCGCATCTGTTTCGTCAACAAGATGGACCGCCTAGGCGCCAACTTCTGGCGCACGGTGGGGATGATCAGCGACCGCTTGAAGGCTACGCCAGCCGTGGTGCAGCTACCCATCGGAATGGAAAGCGGCTATCGGGGCGTGATCGACCTCATCGACCGCAAGGCGATGGAGTTCAGTGACGACGCTACCGTGCCCCCGCGGGAGATCGAGATCCCTGAGAGTTACCGGGCGCAGACGGAGGAGCACCGCGAGAAGCTGGTCGAGCTGCTGGTCGAGCGCGAAGAGGACCTGATGGTCCGTTACCTGGAAGGCGAGGAGATCGGGCCGAATGAGCTGCGCCAGGCCCTGCGTCGGGCCACGCTGGCGATTCATCTAGTGCCCGTGCTCTGCGGCTCGGCGCTGCGCAACAAAGGCGTGCGACCCCTCCTCGACGCCATCGTGCAGTACCTGCCTTCGCCGGTGGATGTGCCGCCGGTGATCGGCACTGACCCGCGCACGGGCGAGCAGGTGTCGCGAGCTGCCTCGGACGACGAGCCGTTCTCGGCGCTCTGTTTCAAGATCGTGGGCGATCCCTATATGGGGCGCCTGGCCTACTTGCGGATCTACTCCGGCCAGACGAACACCGGCAAGCAGACCATGAACACGCTCAAAGGGCGCAACGAGCGCATCGGCCGCCTCCTTCTGATGCACGCCAACGCTCGTGAGGACGTCCAGGACGCCTACGCCGGGGATATCGTCGCCTCCATCGGCCTGAAGGATACCTTCACTGGCGACACCCTCTCAGACCCGGCCGCCCCCATTCTACTGGAGACCATCCGCTTCCCCGAGCCGGTCATTTCCGTGGCTATCGAGCCTAAGACGAAGGCCGACATGGACAAGATGAGCAGCGCCCTCGGGCGTCTGGCGGAAGAGGACCCCACGTTCCGGGTGCGCACCGACCAGGAGTCGGGTCAGACGATCATCTCCGGGATGGGCGAGCTGCACCTCGAGGTGCTGGTCGACCGCATGCTGCGCGAGTACAGAGTCAACGCCAACGTGGGGCGGCAGCAGGTCTCCTACCGCGAGGCCATCACCCAGCCGGCGGCTGCCCGCGGGCGCTTCATCCGCCAGACGGGCGGCCGGGGCCAGTACGGCGATGTGGAGCTCGAAGTCGAGCCCCAGGAGCCGTCCAAGGGCTTCGAGTTCGTCAACAAGCTCGTGGGCGGCAGCGTGCCTAAGGAGTACATCCCGGCAATCGAGTCGGGGGTCAAGGAAGCGCTGGAGAACGGCGTGCTGGCCGGCTACCCCGTTCTGGGGGTGAAGGCGACGCTCGTGGACGGCTCCTACCACCCCGTGGACTCCTCGGAGATCGCCTTCAGGATCGCGGGCTCGATGGCCGTGCGCAGCGCGGTGGAGAAGGCCAGGCCGGTACTGCTCGAGCCGGTGATGAAGATAGAGATCTCAGTACCCGAAGAGTACGTCGGCGATGTCATCGGCGACCTCACCGCCCGCCGCGGGCGGATCGACGGTCTGGAGACTCGCGAGGGCATTCAGATTGTGCGCGGTCATGTGCCCCTGGCGACGATGTTCGGCTATGCCACCGATCTACGCTCCCGCACCCAAGGACGCGGCAGCTACTCGATGGAGTTCGCGCATTACGAAGAGGTGCCCAAGCAGGCGGCAGAGGAGCTGCTGGCAAAGGCACGCGGCGACATTTACTAGATAGCGACGCCAAGCGGCTCTTGGGCGCAGGGCGCCCGGGCCACCACGTTAGAGGAGGAGCCACGAAGCACAGATGGCCAAGAAGCGATTTGAGCGGACGAAGCCGCACGTGAACGTAGGGACGATCGGTCACGTGGACCATGGCAAGACGACGTTGACGGCCGCCATCACCAAGGTACTGGCGATGCGGGG
>JAMCYS010000083.1 GCA_023473795.1 Chloroflexota bacterium
ACCGAAGTCGTGCCGCGCGGGCCGGCGGTCGGGTGGCAGATGACTGTATGGATCCATTGAGTACCTCTCGATGGCGCTCGCGCCTGGCTGACGCGCAGTCCGGGCGAGTCGGCGATCAGCACCCTAGGAAAATGCACGATCTATGCCAGAGAGGCAAGGAAACGACGCCCGGCGCTAGCTCGTTTCTTGCCCTCGACCGGCGAGGCTGCTAGGATGAGAACGCCGGACCGGCTGGCACGTCCTTTTCGCGTGTCTAGTCGCTGTGGCAGACCAATCTGTGGTTCGAAGCGGGGCCACCGGCGCCGCTGGCTGGGATAGACGCTGTGCAATCGCTTATCACCGACTCAGCCCTCGCCGCCTATCGACGCCGTCGCTACCGCCAGCAGCCCGAACTGCGCCTGTGGAGCCTGCGGGAGGCAGCGGCCTTCGTGGACGAAGTGGGGCTTTGTCTCTTCCAGCCCAACCGGACCGTCGAACTGCCTAGCCTCTGGGGCGCGGTGGCCGGCAGCGACGAGCCGGCGCCGCGCTGGGGCCAGCATGGGCAGCTGTACGAGCGGACCTGGACCTGGAAGGACAGCCTGCTCTCGGCGGGCCACCACTACTACGGCCGCGCCCTCGGCAATTACCGCCTCTTCCTCTCGCGCTCCCTCGTGCCCTACCTGTGGGCGCTGAGCGACCTGAACTACGGCGGCGAGCCGGACGACTACCTGGAGCTCTACCAGGACGGCAAGTTGTCGGTTGATGCCAAGGACGTCTACGCCGTGCTGCGGCGTCGCGGCCCCAGTTCGACGACGGTGATGCGCCGCGAGTCCGGGCTCTACGGCAAGGGCAAGATCTGGCAGCGCTTCGAGCGGGCCTTGGACGAGTTGCAGAGGGGCCTACTGGTGTCAGTGGTGGGCGTCGCCCACGACAACGCCTGGAAATACAACTTCCGCTATGCCACGTTGCCGGACGCCTTCCCGCAGGAGGTGATGCTAGCCCGCGGCATCGCCAGCCGCGAAGCGATGGGCACGGTGCTGGCGCACTGCGTCGATCTGGTGGGCGCTAGTTCGGTCAAGGAAACAGCTCGACTATTCCACTGGAGCGAGGAGCGTTGTTTGAAGGCGGCGCAGGCGCTGCTGGCGGAGGGTAAGGTACTGGGCCATGCGGACGGCAGCCTGCTCCTTTCGGCTCGCCTGGCCGCGCAACCTATGGCGGAAACGGGGAGCTAGCGCTCCAACTCCTCAACTTATAGCCGCAGCCGTCTGTCTTGCGCTCCGCTTTGGGCAGCGTCTGACGTTGCTCTCCTGACTGCGTGCACCCAGAGTCGACTACCCGGCAACTGGTAGCCGCCGACGTCTCCCCTACGCGGGGCTCTGGGCCTTGTGTCGGCGGCGGCCCAATGGACGGCGGTGCCGGCAGGGACGCCGGCGCCCATCAGTCAACGTACGCCTAACGCGAACAGACTATCAGACCAAGTCCCAGACTCGCAGCACGCCAGGGTGCTCCTGCCCAGCGCGAGACTGTCCACCCCTGAGCTCCAGCGGGCTAGGGGCTATTCAGTGCCTCTTCTCCCGGCCCGGCGAAGGCCAGCCTCAGCAAGCAGAAGGCAGCGTAGCCTCGGCAGTCGCCGAAGCGCCCCAGGAACTCGCGTGTCTGCGTTTCCGTCGCCGGCTGTCCTCCACCCAGGACGGCGCCAACCGCCCGCCGCAGGGCGAGGTCGCCCGCCGGCACGCAGCTGTAGCGCCCCAGACCCCGCAGGGCGGCGTACTCGGCGGTCCAGAGGCCGATGCCGCGCAGCGCCGTCAGCGCGGCGACGAATCCGGCGTCGTCGAGCCTCTCCAACGAGTCCAGGTCCATTTGGCCAGACGCGACCAGGCAGGCGACGTTGTGGATGTACTCGGCCTTGCGGCCGCTGGTGCCGATGGCACGGATCTCGACCGGGCTGCTGGCCGCCAACGCCGCGGACGTGGGGAAGGCGTGGTACATTGCCCCGTCCACGGTGAGGCTGCGGCCGAACCGCTGTGCCAGTCGGTTCTTGAGCCGGACGGCGACGGCCAGGGCAATCTGTTGCTCCAGAACACCTCCGGCCAACGCCTCGAAGAGGCTCTCGGTGCGGGACGGGCGGACCCCGCGGTAAACCCGCGCCACCGTCCCCAGCAGCAAGTCCTCAGACAGACGGGCCTGGCAGGAGCGCAGGTCAACGTTAGTGCTCAGCAGGCGCGTCACGGCTCCGCTGACCTCGGCCTCGGTCACAGACCCCTCGCTCCCCTCGACCACCGCCCGCAAGCGAGGCTGCTCCAGGCTGCCCACCGACTCCACGGCGACGAGGGCGCAGCCGCCGGAGGTGTTGATCAGGCGCCGGTAGGCATTGCCGTCCCAGAGGTCGATTCCGTCCTCCGGAGCGAAAACGCGGTTCGTCCCGGCGACACGCTCAAAGTCGTAGGGCGGAATCGGCTCGAGGTACAGATTCACGGCGTCGTCTCCCGGCGTAGTAGCGGCCTATGACGGGGGCAGGCCGCGCGACCTGCTCCCTCGCAGCCAATCATATGCCCCATAGCACAGCGGCGAAGCCGAGTAGACCCACGGCAATGATTGCGAGTGACTTCTTCACGTTACTGCCCCTCACTGAATATAGCGGTCATTGACAAGTAGGATGTCGTAGCCGTTCGGATACGTGATGGGTGGGTCCAAGAGGTAGGGATACATCACGCTGGTCGGGTCATCATAGCGTTCATCCAGGGACAAGACGTGACCGTTCTCATGCAACGCGGCCATCTTCCGCTGCCCCTGGCTCTTGTTGCCCAGCTTGTAGATGTTGTACTGAACGTAGCAGTATCGCAGCGTGTTGGTCCCAGGGTAGGGCTGACAGCCTGTCATCGCCAACCAGTCGGTGTTCCCCCAGTCGCATACGTCGTGAGCCACCCACCAACTGCTGTCGCTGACTTCGCAGAAACCTACTGTCGTCGCACTATCCCAATCAGATACCCCACTGGCGATTGGGTCCCTGTAGCTACCGCCGCCGTCTGACCAGTATCCAGTATACAACCATGGGATGAAATTTGGATGGAAATCTGCCGCTGTGCCAGTAGTCGCCCGCGGCAGCTGTCCCAACCAGCAAGCCGCAGGACAGCGAGAACGCCAACCTGCAGCGAGCTGTCTTGCCCATTTGCCGCGAGATCGATCCGCATTTCGGCCCAGGTAAGTCCAGGAGCTTCGGTAGTCTCTCAAGAAGACGCTTCGAGCCGACAGCGGTGAGGCGCGCGGTACGTACGGTCAGTCTTGGGGGCTAAGAGACCCGTCGTGGCAACGCTGGGACGCATGGCCTTCAATCCGACCATTGCGAACGTGTCAACACGCTGGTACTTTCGTTGGTGCCTGGATGGAAAGTCGACTCTAATCCAACCAGCCGATCCGCTGGGCGATCGCCACAAGGTGCGTGCGGTTGTGTGTCTCCGCTTTGGCCAAGAGGTTGGCCACGTGCCACTCCACCGTGCGGTGGCTCAGGCAGAGCCGCTCAGCGATTTCGCGGTTGCCGATTCCTTCCGCCAGCAGTAGCAGCACCTCCGCCTCCCGCGCCGTAGGTGCGGCACCACCCGGCCGGGCTGGTGGGCAGGCCTCGTCCGGCTGGGCGGTGCTCAGCAATGTGTAGCCCCTGGCGACCGTGCGCAGGGTGAACAGCACGTCTTCAGGTCGGGCATCCAGCGGCAGGCAGGCCGCGATGCCGAGGCGCGCGGCCTCCACGGCGGGCGGCGGCTCCTCCCGCCTGTCCAGCAACAGCACCTTCGCGGCTGTCGGCGTCGACCGCTCCAACGCGCCCGCCGTGTCTGCGGCCTCGCCGTCGGCGCCCACTCCGCCGATTACCACCACGTTGGCTTTGGCCCAGTCGCCATCGCCGCCGCTGGGCGGCCCATCGCCGGTCCACACCACCTCGAAGCTATCTTCACCCTCGATGACCCGGCGCAGCCCCTCCCGCAGCAGCGGGGAAGGGATCGCCAAGGCCACCGCCACCCGTACCGGTGTGGGCGGCTGATCGTTCCGGGGTATAGCCCTCGGGCGTCGCTGCGCCTGCACCATTGCCTCGCTCATCCGCCACCCTCTTTCCGGGGAACCGCCCGTGGTCGTCGGCGACCGCCGGGCAGCCCGTCCTCGGCTACTTCTCTCCAATGTTAACAGGCCGTGAAGCCGCTGTCCCTAGGGTTTGCCTAGGTTCTCCATGCAACTTTCAGGATTGCCGGCTGCTTGCCGCCTATTCCCCGCGAAATGGGTGGGGCGGATACTATCAGAACTGCCGGGTCCTCACTCGCCAACCCCCCGCAGAATTACCGGGTCCCCGCTCGAAGACCCCCGCAAAACTACTGGGCCAGAAACCAGTATTTCTGCGGTTCTCCGCCTGGCGCTGCGCCCTTAGACTGGGAAACAAGGAATCCAGAGTAGCCTGGCGAGGGCGCGGTGAAAGGGGGTGATACCGATGGGCTGAGCGGTTGGCGGGCGAGTGCGCGTCCTGGGGCTCCTAGCGTTACACGTCCCGAATGGGCACATGTACATCCACAAAGACGTCCACTATCGTGGAGGAGGAAGACCATGTCCTCGATGTCAAGAAGGGACTTCATAAAAGCCTCCGGCGTGCTGACGGCAGCCGGGGCGCTGGCGACCATCGACTTTGGCGCAGTACCAGTAGGGCGGCCTTACTGGGGCACGGCCCTCGCGGCGGAGCCTCCCGCTGACCTGTCGCGTGATGAGGTCATAGCATCCCTGACCGCTGGCCATGGGGGTGGCCAGGTCGGAATCGTGACCAAAGGAAGCCCACCGAGCGGTCCTCAGGCAATTGCCCTCGGGCCGCAAGGAGGTCTGCTTGTAGTAGATACGTGGAACCGGCGGGTAATTGACCTCGATCGCACTGGCACTGTGCGGCGGCACCTGGCGGTGGAGGCTTGTTACCCCCTGGGCGTGCAGGCCACAGCCGATGGTGGCATGCATATACTCGATGCCGCCGATGTCATCGAGTTGGGAGCGACCGGCACCGTTATTCGCCGCCTGCCACTTAACAAGGAGATCGCGGGCCTGGCCACGGGCCTCGCCAGTCAGGGTCCTGAGGTCCTGATTGAAGTCGAGGGGAGGCACCGTCGTCGGTTGACCGAACGTGGTGCGCCGGTGTCGTTACCAGCACAGGCGTCGGATCGTCTTCTTCTGGAGGGGCTGGCCTATGGGGAATCTGGAATGGCCTACGTCACCCGTTACGGTTCGCCCGATCCTGGCGCGCGCACGGCGACGGTCGAAGTGATCTCAGCAAACGCGGTGCAGCGACGGCTCACGGTCACGGCGAAGCACGGGGTGGCCAACGCGGAGGCACTCGGGACGGACGCAGACGGCAACTCATATGTCGCCGTCACCTCGTTGCTGCCCAATGCCGGGGTGGATCGTATCGTGTGCCGCTTCAATGGAGAGGGGGCACCAGCCGGTCTGGCCCGCATCCCCGTTAGCGGTCGTCTCGGGCCGCCACGCAAGGATGTGGTGCTGGGACCGGATGGACAGGTCTACGCCCTGTTCGTCTTGGCCGACCGCGCACTGGTGGTGCGTCTGGGCTTCGCAGAGCGCCTGCCCTCGCTGGCCGCCCAGCAGGGGCTGGATTTCGGTGGCGTGCTGGCAGGCCTGGCTCGATCTCTAGCGCCGGCACGAGCGGAGGCTACCGACCGCGATAGCGCCTTGCAGACCGCCTACAACTTCTACTATCATAGCGGGTACTGCAATGCCTCCAACTACGCGACCTGCGTCAGCAATCAGTATGGCGTGGACTACACAAGCGGGCGGCCAAGTTTCATCTGGAGCAGCGGAGTGAACTACGGCGAGGTGCCCTACCAGTGGGGCGGCTACAGGTCTACCTCGCAGTTCGACAGTGACCTGTCCGGAAACAAGACTGCCGGCGATGTCAACTGCACCAGCCCCTATGTCAAGTCGTGCGCGGCCGGCGTGGATTGCTCAGGTTTCGTGCAGAACTGCTGGGGCCAGACCAGCCAGAAGTACAACGATGTCATGCTAAGAGACTACTTCTGCACGGGCGAGGTGACAAACAAGCAGACCGATGGTCTCGCCGCTGACCTCTGGAAGCACCAGACCGACGGCGTGCATGTGCGGCTGCACAGACAGTACACCGTCGACAATACCGGGGCGCTTACCTACGAATCCACCACAGGGTACGGCGGTCGAGTATCGAGTATCTTCTACTCTTGGAACGACCTCAGCGTCTACAATCTCTACCGGTGGCGTGGCTGGTAGACCTTCGCTGTAGATGGGCGAATCATCGCCGGGTCGCGCTGGGCCGGTGCTGCTGCCGGCTCAGCGCCCCATTCCTGTCTTGTCAAGGACACACGAGGAGGGAGCGAGAATGAGTGGCGCGCCGGTTCCCATCGTGCGCCAGCGGTGGGCGCTGCTGGCGGTGTGTGTGGCTTCCATGACTTGGGCTGGTTGCGGCCCTGTTGTTGGCCCGCGGGAACCGGCAGGCTCGGCGGCCTTCGCCGCGGCCAGCGGAGTGTTCATTCGGTCGAACGGGGGGGCCACGCGAAACGTGGTCTTGGATGTATGCGCGCCGCAGTTTGGCATCTCTGGACTGGCCCTGGCACCCGGCGGGACAATCCTGGCCTTCACGTGCAGCGTCGCCGACTCGATGGGCTATCGGACTGTGCTGCACCTTCTCGATGTCCCCACCGGCACGACAAATCGCATCGCAGACGATGTGGCAGGGGGGCCTGGCAGACTGGCATGGTCGCCGCAAGGCCGGTATCTCGCTTACCAGGTTGCTACCAACCTGGGACCTGCCCCCGTTGCCGCCAGCGCGCTCTGGGTCTACGATGTGGTGGCGGGGCAGCGCACTCAGATTGATAAGGCCCGCTACTTCTCGACGTACCTGACCTGGGATCCCGACGGCTCTGCCGTCATCTACACCGTCGGTTCCTGGCAATACTCCACCCAGCCCGTATGGACTTATCGCGCCCCGCTGGACGGGAGCGGTGGCACTGCGTGGGCTGAGAATGTGCAGGCGGTAGCGCCAGGTCCCAAGGGTGAGTGGCTGGGCGTCCGTGAACCGCCTCAACGACCAGGTGGTGGCCAGGCCATACTGGTGGGTGCCGATGGTAAGTCCCGCCCGTTGACCGCTGGAGACACGGTTGAACTACCCGTCGGCTGGCTGGGGACGGAGCCGGTGGTGTGGCGTCCGTCCGCCGTCAGCGACCCCACTGCAGAGCGGCGAGGAGACATTTGGGTTGCCGGAGCAACCCCCCGATGCCTCCTGGTCGACGTGCCGGAGCTGAGCGCCTACACCGGGAAGATGGCGGTGGTCGAGGGGCGGCTCCTTTACGTAGATGAGGCGCGGAACGGCTCCGTCGCGCTGGTAAGCCTAGCCTCCGGTAAGACAATCCACTTGGCCGATCAGGGACGTACCCCCGTCAGCCTGGCTCTTGGCAACTGAGACCGAGCAGAGGAGGCGACGAAGACCGCCGATGAAGATGAGCAGACACAAGACCTGAGGTGACTTACGGTCTGGGGCAGACCGAGATGACGCGGATTATGAGGATCGAATGGCCTGCCTGGCGATGGCAAAGCGGTCGCCGGCTTACAGGCGTGTACGACCTCTGTTGGCGGGCGCCCCGGCAGGGGCGGTGAATGAAACGTGGCGGGAAGGGGAGAGCGTCTACTTTGCGTTTGACCTGAGGCACGAATCCGCTGCCACCTTGCCGCCCTTCGCCGTTCTTGCGGTGGACGTGGCAACAGGACAACTGCTGGCCGCGATTCGGGTGGAGCCGCTGGGCTGGCTTGCCGCACAGATCACGAGCCTGCTTTGAGATGGTCTCATGGATGCCGATGATCGCCGGGGCCTCTGGCGTCCAGAACGCCGCGACCAGCGGCCCCAGCAAGATACTGCCGAGTGCTCGGCTCGGCCACTGGGCACGGTTGAGCACCCGATGGTAGTTCTGGAAATGCGTCTCGGCCTGCAAGCCTGTCACTCGCAGAGCGCGGCTGACCGTGCGCTGTCCGGGTGTCGCAGTCGTTCCTGCGAGCAACACGATTGCCCGTTCCCATACGCGAGCGCTGAACACAGGGGCACAAGTGCGCAGAACGGCTATGATCTCGCTGGGCAGGGTGAGCATCTCTCCCCCTCTTGACACTGAGGCTCGGGGCCCGCTGCCCACACCCGCGCTAGCCGAGGCTAACCGTCGTCGTCAATCGCCGTGGCCCATTCCCCGCTGCCCACACCCGCGCTAGCCGAGGCGCGGGCAGCGCTAGCAATCGCCACCCGCGCTCTTGAGGCTGTGATCCAGAAGCTTCCCACGGACGCACGGCCCCAGAGGCTTGCGGTCCTCGTTCAAATGCAGTTCGTGCTTGCCCGAGTCGCTTGCCGCTCGTAGTCCTGGACGCGGAGGGGGCGGACATCCTGCCCCTCTGCGAAAAGTACAGCCGGGACGCCGAGGGCAACGAGCGCCTTCCGGTCTACATCCTCCTGGCCCTGCTCAAAGCCGAAAGCGAGCTGGATCCCAGGGCCGAGCGCTGGGGAGGGTGGCCCGACGTCAGCTTCGGCATGGCCCAGACCACCGTCGCCGTGGCGGGTGGCCTGGGCATCGGCGACGGCAGCAACACAGCGGAGAACATCGCCTTCGTCAGAGAGTATATGCTCGATCGCAAGCACTCCATAAGAGCCGGCGCCGATGTGCTGGCCTGGTGCTGGCAGCGAGCCGCCGGCGCCGGGTGCGGCCAGCCTTCGGGTGTCCTCGTGGCCTACAACTCGGGGAGCGTCCGCAGTCCGGATAACCCCTACTGGCTCACCTACGCGGGGAACGCGGATCGGTATGAGTCTGACATGGGCGGCCACTGACCTTCCCTACGTGGACCAAAGACGGTTCGACCATGCGAATGCGCGTCGCAGTGTCACCCTGCCGCACAAGGCCCGTCAGATGCCCGATCTGGCCGCGAAGGTGCCGCCGGAATAGCGCCGGGATGTCGGGAACGCTCACCACATTCCTTTGCTTTTCGACCCCAATCTTGCTTCAAGAGAGAAGAGAAGAGCGAAGGATGGCCCAAAAGGGGCGAAAAGCGGGTCAGAACGGTGGCGAAAGGGCTCCCGGCCAATCTGAAAATCGCAGTGTCAACCGTTGCCCTCTGAAGGCCCAATCTGTCAGAGTGGGGCCTCAGATCCCCGGATCTCTACTGCCGTCAGGTGTCTACCGGCCCTTGGTCGAGCAGACGGCGTGACGGCTCCGCCGGCCGGCCTACACCACTGCGAGGCGTCGTGGTGGAGACTTCGGCGGCATTGTCGACTCAACGCCGACAGACCCTTGACTGGCGTGCAGACAGCGCCTACGATGTTGCCTAGGGCCGAGCCCGCTGGGCGGATACGGCTACGCCGTTCGCCGGAAGCCAAGCGACAGGGACTGCGAGGATGGACGAGATAGTCAACAACAATCAGGAAGCCACACTCCACCAGGAAGCGCTAGAAGGCCAAGTGCAGCCAGCACCAGCCGGCGAAGACCCGACACCCACGCCGGGGATGGAAGCGGCCGCTTCCCCAAGCGTCCCTGCCGGCCCGCGTGTCGGTGAGGTCACCAGCCTGCTCGATGCGGCCGCCGCGGCCCTGGCGGCCGGGCGCTGGAGCGAGGCTCGTCGCGCGCTGGTCGTGGGTCTGGAGGATGGTGCCGCGCTGCCCGAGGCGCTGCGCGAGCGGCTGGGGGAGACCTGTCTCGGCGTGGCGGCGGCGGCCGAAGCGGCCGGCCATTGGAAGGCGGCGGCTGACCTGTTGCGGCAGTTGCTGGCCCTCGGCCTCGCCACCGAGACGGTGACGGCCAGGCTGGAGGTGATGAGCCGGCGCGAGGAGGGCCAGGCCCGCCTCGCACAGGCGCAGGCCGCCTTCGTCGCCGGTCGTTGGCAGGAGTGCCTCGACGCGGCCGACGCGGCCGTCGCGGGCTTGCCCACCAGCATGGTGGCACGCGAGCTGCGCCTGGCGGCGGCGGCGGAATTTGAAAAGGAGGAAAGACGCCGCCGGCGCGCTGCGCTCTACCACACTCTGCCGGCCACCCTCCTGCAACTGGGCACCAGGTCCGCGAGCCTGGCAGGGCAGGGCGTGATACGGGCGCTCAGATTGGCAGGCCACGTGGCCACAAGGTCCGCGAGCCTGGCGGGGCGGGGCGTGAAACTGGCGTCCAAATTGGCACGTGACCTGCGCCCCTCCAGGCTGCCCGCGACGCGGGCCGAGGCCAGGGCTGGGGAACGGCTTGTCGCCCAACCCTCGGACGCGCCGCCCGCGCGGGGTGAGCCGGCACGCCGGCGGATCGCGGGCGAGCTGCCGCCAGGCTGGGAGCTGGCGGAGGAACCAGGCGAGGCCGCGTCCCGGGGCGACGCCGACCTCGACGCCACGTTCGGTTTGAGCGGCGCTGCTGATGCCACCGTGGCGCGGGCGCGCCACTACATCGCGCAGAACCCAGCCGCCGACGAGGCTTACTGCTGGCTGGCCCGCCACTATCTGTTGCGGGGCCAGTTCGCTGAGGGGCGCGAGACGCTCGCGCAAGGGCTCGCGAACTGCTCGCGGCGCCAGCGACTTTGCCGGACCTACGGCTGGCTGGAACTGGAAGCGGGACGGCTGAACGAGGCGGCGGATTGGTGGCTTCGCTCGGCGCAGCTGCAGCTAACTGCGCGCCGGCTGGACACGCCGGAGCCGTTCCTCTACCTGGCCTACCTGGCCATGCTCTACGGTCTCACCGAGCGCGCAGATCAATTGTTCACGCTGGCTGACAGCATCCAGCACCTGCGGATATCGGAGTCGGGCAAGGAGGAGCTGCGGACGCTGGCGACGAAGACGGACAAGCAGCCGATTGTCGAGGCCATCGGCGCGCTGGGCTGTCGGTTGGACGAGGGTCAATGAGTCGCCCGACTCTAAACTCAGAAGGCCGAATCCTGAATCCGTCCTGAATCCGGTCAATTCGGGGGCCATTTTCGGCCACTTTCTTTAGTTGCCTACCACGGAGAAGCCTGATTCATCGGGCTTTTCCATGGTATAACGTGGCCGAATGGGGGGCCGCGCGGCCTTAGGATTATGTGCCGCAAGGCATGGGGGGTTCAAGTCCCCCTTTCCCCGCCCATCAAGGGCTCTGCTAGGGGCCCTTTCTTGTTGCCTTGCGGCCCGCGATCCCTCGTCATGCCCGTTTGCCAGCCCGGGTAAGGCCATATCGAGGCGTTCAGCGGCTCTAGATTGGCAGCGGCAAGGCAAGTTCGGCCTGACCCTCCGAGCCCACCGTGCCGACGTTGACAGCAGAAGTGCTGTCAAGTCTGCTGTCAGCCCGCTCGCCTGCTTCCACACCGGATCCGATTGACACACCCACCGCACACCGACAGCGAAACCGAGACATCCCTAATTGGTTTCTGTCTGGACATCCACGTCGTCTTCAGGTTGCTCGCCTAGATCACTGTGGGTACCCTAGACCGCATGGTGACACCCGCCTCAGGCCGACGCTAAGCACAGCACGCCGACAAGTCAGTTTGATTGCGGGGCAAGGCGTGGGGGCAAGCCTGCGGAGCAGGCTTGCCCTTCCGCTCGCGGATTGACTTGCCCTTGACTTAGCGCGACAATTGATGTTGGTCGGACCGGCGGAGGACATCCACGCACTCCATGCACGCGTACGCAGAAAGGAGAAACGGACATGGTACCTGTGGAAGCGCTAGCCAAGACGCCGATGTTCCGGGGCCTGAGCGACAAGCATCTGGAGGCCATTGCCGAGATCTCGCAGCGCCAGGTCTTTGAAACCGGCGCCACCATCTTCCTCGAGGGTCAGCCGGCGGTGTACACCTTTATTTTGGAGGATGGCAAGGTCGCCCTCGAAATGAAAATCCAGTTGGAACCCAACCAGCCGCCCCGCCACACCATCATCGACGTGCTCTTTCCGGGCGACCCGTTTGCCTGGTCGGCGTTCGTTGAACCCTACACTCTAATGCTGTCGGCGCGCTGCATCACGCGAGCGACTGTGATTGCGGTCAACGCCGCCGAGCTGCGCCAGCTGTTGGCCGCCGACTGCGCCCTCGGTTACGCCATTATGCAGCGCCAAACACAAGTAATGAGCCGTCGTCTGCACGACACTCGCGCTCAGCTGATCGGTGAGCACGGGCTGGCGCTGATGGGCGACTCGTTGCGCTACAGCGCCTAGGGTAGCAACAACTCGCCAGCTGGGAGCTTGTTGGCGGCGGCGAGACCGCTTGAGAAATGAGCGAGTGGCAACCTGTGCCTGGCCCCCGCCGGTGTCGGATATCGCCCGGCCGGAGAGGCTCGCCCGATGGCTGACGAGCGCCAACGAAGATGGGGAAAGGAGAGGACGCCAGTCAGAACTCCTCCAGGAATCGGCCTATCTCCGCGAAGGTGAACACCGGCCCGTCCAGGCAAACGTACTTGTCGCCGACGTTACAGCGACCGCACTTGCCGATGCCGCACTTCATTTTCGTTTCCACGGTGCCAACGAGCTGGCTGTCGGCGAACCCCAAGTCCTTCAGTGCCTTCAATGTGAATTTGATCATGATCGGCGGCCCGCAGACGATTGCGACGCAGTCGAGTGGCGACGGCTTCAGCTCCCTGACGACGTCGGGAATGAGCGCAACCCGCCCCCGCCAATCGTCGTCACCCCGGTCCACGGTAAGCTCCAGACACGTTTGCGGCGACGACGCCCATTTCTCGAATTCGTGCTTGAAGGCCAAGTCGGCGGGCGTCCGCGCCCCGTTGAGGATGAGCAATTGCCCGAATCTCTCTCGCCGCGCTGGCTGCACCACATAGTTTACCACGGATCGCAGCGGCGCCATCCCGCTGCCGCCGCCGATGACTACTAGATTCCTGCCTTCGTACTCGGCCATCGGAAAGCAGTTGCCGAAGGGGCCGCGCACCCCGACGACGCTGCCCTCCTCCATTTCGTGCAGCGCCTCCGTGAGGGTACCGACTCGTCGCACGGCGAATTCCAGCGCTGCCCTCGGTGCATCGAGCGAGCTGATGTCGAAAGCGGCCTCGCCCACGCCGAATACCGAGACCAGCGCAAACTGCCCAACCTCGTAGTGGAGCGACTCCGCCACGGCCGGATCTTGCAGCCGCAGGCTGAACAGCTTCATGTCCGGGGTGAGGTCAAGCACTTGCTCTACTGTCGCCAAATGCGGCACCAACGGGTTCGCGACGACGTGCCGTCTCGCCGCTGCCATGTGGACAGACCTCCAACGTTTGCAGGTCGCGCAGCGTCTCCCTGATGTCGATGTTCACCGGGCAGAAATGGGCGCAGCGACCGCAGCCAACGCACTGCGTTACCCCGAAGCGCTCCGGGAAGTAGAGATATTTGTGAGCGTAGAACTGACGCAACCTGGCCGCTTTCGACGCCCGAGGGTTGTGTCCGCCTGCTAGCTTGGTGAAAAGGGCGGACTGACAGCCATCCCAACAGCGCACCCGTTCCGCGTGTCCCCCCACGTCGCAGTCCCGGATGTCGAAGCAGTGGCAGGTAGGGCAAAGGTAGGTGCACATTTTACAGCCGAGGCAGCGGTCCGCAAGGCGCTGCCAGTAGCTGGAGTTGAAGGCGAGTCGGAGACGCTCTGCCATGCCAGCCGTCGGTACTTGGTTGCTAAGGCTTGGCGCCGGCGGCATTTCGCCCCCGTCCCGCAGCGTGGCTCCCGAGAGCAGCTGCTGGCCCTTCTCAGTCGCTACCGTCACAGTGTAGGCCTCGCCAGCGCCGGCAAGCAGAACGTCCACGTTCGCCGCTTCCTGGGGGCCGCCTCCGAGGCTGGTGCAGAAGCACTCGGGCAGCTGCTGCCGGGCGCAGGCCAGCCCCACCAGGACCGTGTTCTGGCGTCGTTCCTCGTACAGATTGTCGGCCGGCTCCGCGAGGAAGAGGCGATCGAGGATGGCCAGCGCCCGGGCGTCGCAGGGCCGAATTCCGAATAGGACCCTGGGCCCGGCAGCCGCGGGCGGCTTTAGCTCATAAGCGCGGTCCAGCCGCTCGATCGTGAACAACGTATCTGACCGCGGGAAGAGCCACTCCTTGGGTGGTACGGTGCTCTGGCTGTAGTCGAGGGCGATATCCTCTATCTTCACAATCGGCCGAAACAGGTAGATGCCCTCGACCCGAACAGGGGCAATGAGGGTCGCCTTGGCTGCGACGCCGTTCAGCCAATCGAGTAATCCCTGTCTCGTGATCCGCTGTGCCGTCATGCCAGATCCAGCTTCTCTTCTTTCCTGAACGTCTCCAACGGCGGTCGCTCGTCGGACCTCGTGCCGGCCCGGTACTCGAATCTGTCCAGGACCTCCTTGCGCAGCTTGCGGTTAAGCAAGCCCAGGGGAATCTTGACGGGGCAGACGCGCTCGCATTCATCGCAACCAATGCACCGACCGGCAAGGTGGAAGCAGCGGATGGCGTGAAACAGCCAGTTCTCCGCCCGGCCGATGCGCACGCCCACCCATTCCGGGTCGAGCGCCTCGGCAAAGCATTCATCACAGTAGCACTGCGGGCAGGTCTGCCGGCAGGCGTAGCAGCGGAGACAGCGCTCGAACTGCTGGCTCCAGAAGGCGCTCCGCTCTGCCGCGCTTTGCGCCTCTAGCGGCGCCAGCCGTGCGAACTGGTCGAGCACGGGGCCCTCTGCAGTCGCCTCGCCCACCAAGATATCGCACGCCGGGGGCGTATGCTGGTCGCACACCTGGCAGCGCGCCTGCGGAGCCTCGCCGTCGCCGCCCTCGCGCGTCCGCTGCACTATGCCAGGGCAGACCACCCCGATCGCCACCACGTCGCGTGGGAACTTGTGCTCCGCCAGTAGCACGGTCAGCGAGCGTGCATCGCACGGCTTGACGACGACGCCAATCGTGCTTCCTCGCCGCTCCGGCTCAACCAGGTACTTCGTCAGATTGTGCGTGCACGTATTGTCGAAGACCAGTCGGTCGGCTTCCTCGGTGGTGTAGGCGAAGAAAGGCCGAGCGTTCACCCCATCGCTGCCCGTCTCATAGCCCACAACGTACTCCACGCGTCGACGAGCCAAGAGGTCACGCACTTGGGCCCGGATGCCGGTGACAAGATCACTCATTGCTGGTTCCCGCTTCTAGTTCCGTCGGTCCTTGCCGTGGCGGTTCACGTGGGCCGAGGGCCGCCACCTGGGAGGTGAATTCGCTGACAACGCGCGCGAACTTTTTGCCCTCGGAGGCTGATACCCACTCCAGATGGAAACGCTCGCGCTCGATGCCTAGGAACTCGAGGAGATCTCGCAGTAGCACGTACCGACGGCGCATATAGTAGTTGCCCTCGGCATAATGACAGTCGCCCGGGTGGCATCCGGCCACTAACACCCCGTCGGCGCCTCGTTGGAACGCCTTCGCCACGAACAGCGGATCCACCCGGCCCGTGCACGGCACGCGAATGATCCGGATCGCCGCCGGGTAGGTCAGGCGGCTGGTGCCCGCCATGTCCGCGCCGGCGAAGCTGCACCAGTTGCAGAGGAAGCCGACTAGCCTTGGCTGCCAAATCGCCGTAGGCTCTACCTGCCCCGCGCGCGTTCGCGGCGTATCTGCCGTCGATTGTGCCATCTGTGCTCCTCTCCGCCCTCAGCCCATTCCAAACCGCCGCCTGTGCGGGTCCGCGGCTGTGAACTCGCCTCTCGACGCCCCGGCCTATCGCGTAATCGCTACCACCTCCGCGAGCAATTGCTGATCGGTGAAACCGCGCAGGTTCATCGCGCCCGACCGGCAGGTCACCACGCAGAGGCCACACCCCTTGCAGCTGCTCTCGTTCACCTTGGCGGCCGTTCGTCCATCCCGCAGCAACTCGCTGCCAATGGCGTCGAACGGGCAGACTTCGCGGCAGGACAAGCAGCCTGAGCAGCGCAGAGGATCCACGCGGGAAACCATCGGATCTGTGACCAACTCATCCTGGTTAAGCAGGCCGATCACCTTGGCCGCGGCCCCACTGCCCTGCGCTACCGTCTCCGGGATGTCCCGCGGACCGCTCACGGTTCCCGCGAGGAAAATGCCATCGGTATTGCTTTCCAAAGGCCTTAGCTTCGGGTGGGCCTCGACGATAAAGCCGTAGTCGTTGTAGCTCACGCCGAGCGTGCGCGCCAGCGCATCCGCCCCGGCACTGGGCTCGATTCCAGTCGCCAGGACGACGAGATCGGCGGCCACCTCGACGGGGCGGCCTACCAGGGAGTCCTCACCGCGAACGATTAGCTTGCCGTCTTCCTCATACACCTTCGCGACGCGGCCGCGCAACCAGAGGGCGCCATACTCCTCCTGCGAGCGACGCACGAACTCCTCGAAATCCTTGCCGCCCGCGCGGATGTCGATGTAGAAGACGTACGCCTGCACTTCGGGGTCGTGCTCCTTCAGTAGGATGGTCTGCTTCGCCATATACATACAGCAGACCTTGGAGCAGTAGGGCCGGCCCACCCGGTCGTCTCGCGAGCCTACGCAGCTAACGAAGACCACCGTCTTCGGATGCTTGCCGTCCGACGGCCGCACGACCTCGCCGCCCGTCGGCCCCGAGGCGCACAGCAGGCGCTCCAGTTGCAGGCAGCTGATCACGTCCTTGTACCGACCTCCGCCGTACTCAGGATACGCCGAGTGGTCGAAGGCCTGGAAGCCCGTGCTCACCACGATTGCCCCCACCTGCTCAGTGACCACGCTGTCCTCATCCTGGAATCTGATCGCACCCGCTGGGCACAGCTTCTCGCAGATGCGGCACTGCGGCGGCTTCTTCTCCGCGCCCGACGCCGCAAGGTAGCGTTGGTAGCGGCAGTTGGCCCAGTCGATCACGGGCTTGTTAGGGACGGCTTGAGGAAAGGGGATATAGATGCAGGTTCTCTTGCCCAGGCCGGAGTCGAACTCCGACGGCACCTTCTCTGGGCACTTCTGCCAGCAAGTGCCGCAGCCGGTGCAGACGCTGTGGTCGACGCGCTTGGCTCTGTGGCGAATCGTCACCTCGAAGTTGCCGACGAAGCCGCTCACTTTCTCAACCTGCGCCGTCGTCGCGAGACGGATCTTGGGGTGCTGGCCAACCTCCACCATGCGTGGCGTTAGAATGCAGGCCGAGCAATCGAGCGTGGGAAAGGTCTTGTCGAGCTGTGCCATGCGCCCGCCGATCGTGGGCTCGCGCTCGACTAGAATCACTTCGTGACCGGCGTTGGCGATGTCCAAGGCCGCCTGGATGCCGGCGATGCCCCCACCGATCACCAGCGCTCTCTTAGTGATGCCAACCTTGCCGGGCGTCAGCCGCTCGTCCCGTATAACCTTAGCCACCGCCATACGCACGCTGTCGATTGCCTTGCCTGTGGCCGCCGGCTTGTCGTCGCCATGCACCCAGCTGACGTGCTCACGGATGTTCGCCATTTCCATCAGGTAGCGGTTTAGGCCGGCCATAGCTACTGTTCGGCGGAAGGTCGGCTCGTGCATACGAGGCGAACACGAGGCCACTACCACCCGATTGAGGCGGTGCTCCTTGATCGCCGTCCGGATCGCTGCCTGCCCCACCTCGCTGCAGGCGTAGTTGTTCTCCTCAGCGTGAACTACGCCCGGCATTCGCCGTGCGGCAGAAGCAACGGCCGCGCAATCGACCACCCCGGCGATGTTGCTGCCACAGTGGCAGATGAAGACGCCAACTCTCGCCATCTTCTCCTCACGCCCCAGCTACAATTAGGCGAACCCCTTGGCCCGTAGCATCGGCAGTGGATCGGTGAGGTTCTTTTCGAACATCAGCTCCGCGGGCGGTAGACCGAGGGCCAGGGCGAGCAGCTGCGTGAAATAAAGCACCGGCATAGCCCCTCGTTCGCTCAGGGCCTCGGCCATTCCCTCTTGGCGCTGGTCGAGGTTTGCCTGACACATCGGGCAGGCCACGGCAACACAGTCGGCGCCCAACCTCCTGGCAGCCGCCAGTACCCTTCCCGTCAATTGCGCCGCAAGGGCCGGTCGGGGCACCCTTAGCGAGGCTCCGCAGCACTCCGTCTTGAAGGCCCAGTCAATCGTTTCGGCGCCGGCCGCGGCCAGCAGCCAATCCATCGTCTGTGGGTTCTCCTCATCATCGAACTGGGCCACCTCTCGCGGGCGCACAAAGAGGCAGCCGTAGTAACACGCCACCTTAAGCCCGGCCAGGGGGCGTCGCACCGCCGCCGCCACCTCCTCGGCGCGGATGGCACCCAGAATCGGCACCACCGGTACCTGGTTGCGGAATTCCCTGCCCAAGGCCTCGCTCACCTGGCCGCTCAACTGACTGTTCCGCAGAGCGTGACGTGTGGACTGCAGACGGGAGAAGCAGGCCGGGCAAGGTGTGGTGAGGGGAAGCCCCATCTCCTCGGCCAGCTGCAGATTGCGCGCCGGCAGGGCATGGCCGAGCAACTTGCTGGTCGTGTGCGCCGACGAAGCCCCGCAGCAGTTC
Source organism: Chloroflexota bacterium (assembly GCA_023473795.1). Classification (GTDB taxonomy): domain Bacteria; phylum Chloroflexota; class UBA6077; order FW602-bin22; family JAMCYS01; genus JAMCYS01. The sequence continues at coordinate 18,387 of JAMCYS010000083.1, forward strand.
CAGCCCTCCAACTCCCGCAGCTCGACCCCCAGGCGAGCGAAGACCAGGCGGGTGGAGACGTCGTACTCGCGCGCCGAGGCACCAAGGGAACAGCCGGGGTAGTAGGCATAGCTGCGGACGGCGGCGTCTCTCGTGATGGGCGCTGGCGCGCGCGGGCCAGGTCTGCTTGCCGCCTTGCCTCCGATCGGTTCTGTCACCGGTCTGGCCTCGATCTGGGCTACCCGCCCGTAAACGGCGCTGACCTTCCGGGCACCTTTGTTGCGCGCGGGGAACAACCCGAGCTTGCCCCTGGCGAGGAGTCGTGGCAGTAGGTCCGCGTTCGTCAGCGGCCGGCCGCCGAGCAGGTTGTAGAGTCCCCCCACCGCCAGCTCATAGACGCGTCCGGTACGCTTGACGCTCTCCAGCAGCAGGCGATGGAGAATCGCCACATCCCTGATCGCCGGCTTCACTCCTTCCCCAATCGCCAGCAGGCGCAGTGTCTCCATGACCGCGGCCACGTCGATCTCACGAGGGCAGCGCACCGTGCAGGTCTGGCAACCCAGGCACAGCCAGATCAGCTCGTTGCCGAGCGCTGCCTCCCGCAGCCCCAGCTGCACTGCCCGTATAACCTGGCGCGGCCCCAGCCCGACCGTGTGCGCCATCGGGCAGCCGGCCGTGCAGTTGCCGCACTGATAGCAGCTCATCACCGCCTGGCCGCTGTGCTCGGCCACACGTGCCAGGAATGGGCTCATTGCGCTGGGGGCCACGGTCTCTCTCGGCTTCAACGTCGGGCTCCTAGGTGTGGCTCCGCTCGCGATGGCTCACGGCCTGCGCGGCCCTCCGCATAAAGATGATTTCGTCCATCAAGGTGTCGAAGTCGCTTCTGATGCCATCGTACAGGCGGGCGTTCTCGACCGCTGCTGCAGCCACCTCCCCGGCGGCGCAGAGGAAAGCCATTTCGTCGGGCGGGAATTCGTGTGGCTTCGCCACATAGACGCGCAGCACGCCCGTGACCACTCCTTTGACGACCATCGGGATACTGGCAATGGCGGCGATGCCCTCCTGTAGGGCTGCCGCCGGGTATTGCACGCGCTCGTCTCGGCTGACGTCGTGGATCGCCGTGGGCTTGCCATCTAGAGCGTCATGGATACTGGCGCTGGCAATGACTGGCCCCTTGTCGAACAGATACTGGTGGCTCAGGCCGTAGGCCCCTACCAGCTGAAGCTGCCCGGAAAGGCGCTCTAGGCTACGAACCGTGCACCCCTTGGCGCCAATCGCCTTGGCCACCTTCTCGGCAATCAGGTTGCCGATTTGGCCCATGTCGAGGGTGCTGGACACCGTCTGCGCCAGGTAGAACAGCACCTGGGCCCGGTCGTAGAGGCGAGCGTTCCGCAGAGCGATGGCGGCCACGCTGGCTTGCTTGACAAGCCGCTCCGCGTCCTCGCTGGAGAACTGCTCTGGGTGGGCCCGGAAGAGTTGCATGACGCCCTGCGATCCCTCTTGTGTGCCGAGCGGCAAGACCAAGCGGGACACGGCCTCTACGCCAACGACCATCTGGCAAGGTGGGGAGGATGCGCCCGACACCCGTGACCAGACGCTCCACTCTCCGTTGAGCGCGGCAGCTACACCCAGGTCGCTGGGCCGCGCGCAGGAGCACTCCTTGACGTCTCCAGAACCCCGAGCTGCCAGTAGCTTCAACTGGTCCCCGCCGTCCTCCACGCCGCAGATAAGGCAGGCGACGCCGTTGCTAGCGGCAAGACCCAGGTCAGCTAGGTCGTTCACCGTACGTCGGAGTTGCTCTGTGCGAAACTCCGTAGGACTGTGCTCCACGAAGAAGGGGCGTGCGGACCGAGACTCAGACATGGAGGTAACCTCCTGCTATCCGGCAGAGGGCTGCTTCTGGCTCAGCAGTGTCTTGATCGCCGAAATCAGTCGGTCCGGGCGAACCGGCTTGTCGAGGATCACGTCGACGGGAAGGTACTTGTCGCTTTTCTCGATCCCCCACCAGGGGTGCTGCGAGCGCACTGAGGTGAGGAGAATGATTGG
>JAMCYS010000124.1 GCA_023473795.1 Chloroflexota bacterium
TCCCGTTGGTGGCCCATAGGGCAATGGACGATTCCTATGAAAATGGGCACTTGCTGAGCGACCGTGGGGGCAACGTGGAGTGCGGCGGCAAGCCGCCGCCTTCCAGGGCGCGGGCAAGCCTGCGCGGTCCAGGGCCCGACGCCACCGACCGCCTCTAGCCTCTACGAGGAATGCCCATTTTCATTCCCAGTGCTCGCCCGCGGGGCGATGGCCGATTCCTATCCGCGTTCATCTGCGTCCATCCGTGGTCGGTTTCCTCCGCGCTCTCTGTGGTGACCACCATTGCCGTTGACAGCGGCCGGCGGCCGTTTTAGAATGGCCAACAGGCGAGCCGGCGATAGATGCAGCGAGCCGGCGCCGCCCTCGGGTGCGCGGCCGCGGAGGCCCCACTACTCTGGCGGAGGACCACCCTGCAGACGAACCTTGCCGTGCGGACTGCGGTCCGGCCGCGCCTGACCCTGGCCACCATCTGGCTGGCCCTGCCGGTCTTCCTGGCCGCGGGGCAGGGCGAGCTGCACCAGATCGCGGTCAGCGATTTCTGGTGGCACCTGCGCTACGGCCAGCTGATCGTGGAAACGGGCGGGTTGCCCTCCTACGACCAGTTCTCCTACACCATGGCGGGCGCCTTCTACCCGCTCTTCCAGTGGCTGGGCGAGGTCTACCTCTACCTGACCTACCGCTTGGGCGGGCTGGAGCTGGTGATCCTGGCGAACGCGCTGCTGATGGCGGCGGTGGCCTGGCTAATGGTGCTGGCGGCCCTACAGGCCGGGGCAGGCCAGCGTGTCTCCGGCGTTCTGGTGGCGCTGTTCGTCTTCATCTGCGTCTCGCCCGCCACCGACACGCGGCCGCAGCTGATCGGCTACCTCCTCGGCGCGCTCTGGGTGCTGGAGCTCACCCGCTGGCGGGCGGGTCGGCCGGCCCGGCTCTGGCTCTTCCCTCTGACCACCATCCTGTGGGTCAACAGCAACGGCACGGTGAGCCTAGGGCTGGGACTGCTGGCCGTGACCTGGCTGGGCCACCTGCTGCAATACCGGCTGCGGGGGAAGCTGGGCCAGCCGGTCGGCGCCGACTCGCTGCGGCGGCTGGGGCTGGCGGCGCTGGCCTGCCTGCCGGCGCTGCTGGTAAACCCCTACGGACTGGGGGTGGCCAGGTACTTCGCCGACTACACGCGAGATCCCGGGATGTTCCGGATGATCAGCGAATGGCAGGCCCCGGCCGCGGACAACCTGGCGGGGGCGCTGTTCCTGGGATTGCTGGCCGTCTCTCTGCTCGTGGCGGCGCTGGCGCCGCGGCGCCTGGAGCTGGCGGAGGCGCTGACCCTGCTGGCCTTTGCCGCGCTCGCGCTCACTTCTTGGCGGGGCATACCATGGTTTGGACTGGTGGCGGCCCCAATCGTCGCCAGACAGGCGCGGAGCCTGGCGGACCTGCTGCCCATGGGCCAGCAAACCGGCGAGAGCGCCTTGCTGAACTGGACCCTGGCGGGGACGCTGGTCGTCGTGGCGCTGCTGCTGTTGCCCTGGTGGCGGGCCGGTCTGCCGCTGCCTGCCGAGCAGCGGGGCCTGGTGGCGCCCGACACCCCGCGGGCGGCCGTGGAGTATGCCGCCAGCCGCTACCCGGGAGAACGCTTCTACCACCCCTACGCCACCGGCAGCTATATGGTGTGGGAGGCACGGGACCGCCTGCAGGTTTTCGTAGACGGTAGGTATGATCTCTACGCCCAGGCTGGGGTGATGAAGGATTATCGCCAGATAGTGCGGGCGGAGGACTGGGAGGACGTGCTCGCCAGGTACGGCATCCGCCATGTTGTCGTGTCGCTGGACTCAGTTGAGGCCAATTCGATGAAGCCGCTGTTGGAGGAGCTACGGCGTTCGCCCATCTGGAAGCAGGTCTACGAGGATGAGCACGCCTTGATCTTCGCGCGAGAGGCGGACTAGGACGGCAAGCGAGTACAGCCTCGTTGCCCCCGCATACCTAGCACTTGTCTGGTATCATGCGTTCGGGAGAATTGTCGATGAGAGAACGCTTGCTGCCTGGTGCTGCAGCGTTCGTGCTGACCATTGCCGCCCTGCTGCCGGCGGCCCTCACGTTGCCCCAACATGGCGATGAGACCCAATATGGTTGGAGCGCCGCCTACTTCGGCGCCCGACTGGCGCGCCTTGATTTTTCCCTCGGCGCGGGTACGCTTCTCGATCCTGGCTGGAACTACAGCTACTGGACACTCACCCAACCTATGGGCGCCCGCTTCGTCTATGCGGCTGCTCTGGCTATCGCAGGGGCCGACGTACCAAATCTGCCCGCCGACAGCGTTGACTCCTACAATTGGGAGCGGCAGATGCGCCTTTCCTCCTACGCCATCCTCTCTATGCGCCTCGCCGCCATTCTCTGTGCAGCGCTCGGCTTTGCCGTGATCTGCTCGCGCTTCAGATGGCGAGGCGTGTTGGCTTGCGCTTTGTTCCTCGCCATTCCTTTCGTGCACACCGACCTGGCCCGCGGCTGGGCAGAAGGACCGCTGTTGCTAGGTCTTGGCCTCTGCACCGCAGCGTACGGTACGCGCTGGTTTGCGCCACTCTGTGGGCTGGCGGTGACGTTCAAGCTAACTGCCCTGCCCCTCTTCTTAGCCGCCTTCTGGCACGGATATGGGCGTACGCGGCTGGCACATTTGGCCGGTTTCCTCGTCAGTCTCGGCGTCTGGGTGCTGCTCACGCCACCCTCCTGGTTCGGGGGTGGGCCGTTGTTCCTGGGCATGATGGTCGCCAACCGCATCACCGAGTACAGCGTCCAGGCTTTGCGTCCCGAGAATGCGGACGACATCTTCCTACCTACCCGCTACCTGTTGCCGTTCGTACTTCTTGCGCTACTCCTTGCCGTCCATACCCCCCAGCTGTGGCGGCGTTTCCGGCGCCCTCAGTCCTCACCTGCGGGCGAGAATCCTGGTTCGGTTTCTTAGACTTGGCCGGTCGATTGACCCAAATCCCGATTCCAGTGGCCTCCGGCGGGAGCAGCGCATCTACGAGTGCAAGAGCCCAGCCTCTTGCTCCTAAGCCGACCTAGCTGCGTCCTAGCCGTCTTTGACCCCTTGGGGGATTGCGCTCACCGGAGCTGCGTGATACGCTACAGCGAAGCCCCTCGTCAGGGAAATGGCGGCCGGGCGCCGGCACTTGGAACCCGGACCAGGGGAGATGGTCGCGAAGGTGAGAGAATACGGTGTTGCCATGCCTGCCCGCCGCGTGGCAGAGCCACGAGGAATGGCGATTGTTCTACATCACAGACTTCTCCCCGCCGCCCTCGCCTTCGCCCTAGCCCTGGCCTCGCTGGTGCCGCCGGCCCTGACGCTGCCTCAGCACCTCGACGAGGTGCAGTACACCTACATTTCCGCCTACTACGGTGGCAAGATCAGCCGACTCGACTTCCGCCCGACTATTGGCGAGGACCAGTACCTCGACCCCGGCTGGGCTCCTCTCGCCTGGTGGTCGCTGACCCAGCCGATGGGGCCACGCTTCATCTACGCCGCCGTCCTCGGCGTTACTCGGGCCCCGCCGCCCGCCTTGCCCTTCATCCTGGATGACTTCCTCTCCACCGATCCGGCCGTCACGCTCACAGATTACACACGCACCGTTATGCGCTTTACCGCCATCTTCTTCGCCGCCCTCGGCTGCGCCCTGCTCGCCTTTCGCTTCCGCTGGGCAGGGCTCCTGGCCATCGCTCTGTTTCTGCTCGTTCCCCAAGCCCGCGACGACCTGGCCCGCGGCTGGGCGGAGGGTCCATTGCTCTTCGCCTTCGGCCTGGCCGCCGTCACTTACGGCACGCGCTGGTTCGCTCCCGTCTGCGGGCTGGCGCTGGCCATGAAGCTCACCGCCCTGCCGCTCTTGTTGCTTGCTTTCCACAATGGCTTCGGCGAATCGCGCTTCCGGCACGTAGCCGGCTTCCTCGTCGCCTGGCTCGTCTGGACCGCCCTGATGCCGCCTGCCTGGTTCTCCGCCGGTCCACTCTACCTAGTCATGATGATCCAGGCACGCTTCATCGAGTTCGGCCGGCAGAGCAGCGCCCTCAATGCGGAGGTCTGGGGTAGCGTCTTCGGACATTACCTACCATCCCGCTACCTCTGGCCCGCAGAACTGGCCCTGGCACTCACCGTGGCCTGGCTAGCCGCCCGCGCTCGCCACTGGCAGCGGCTCAGGCTCTCCTAACCCCTCCCAAGCCCCGATTGGCCCCCTGGGGGAATGCGCCCGCCGGGCGGGGGATGGCATGCTGGTAGCGCAGGG
>JAMCYS010000021.1 GCA_023473795.1 Chloroflexota bacterium
TCTGGTTGGGATTCACATACTTTAACGCCTCGTTGTACACGTCTGCGTCCGAGACTGCGAAGAAGGTGTTGCCGTTGTTATCGAAGGGGCTGACGGAGGTAGCCATGAGGCGTGCCGCCGCCAGGGCCGCCGCGTCGGCGCCGTTCTGGTCGTAGCGCCGCTGGCCGAAGAGGAAACCGGTGTCGATCACCAGGGCGGTGACGGCGATAAGCGCGATGACGACAATCGCGAACACAGGCAGAACTTGACCTGCCTGCGCATGCGGCTGGGCCCTGGTCTGGTGCTGGAGACACATAGCACACCTCCCTAGGCGAACGCTATTCTGTTGAGTCAGTCCTCGATGTACATGCTAGACTCCGCCTTCAGAGTCAAGACTGGACCCACGAGGCCCTGCACGAGTGGGGTGGCAGGCTCGTAGTTGTAGGTCAAGGTGACGACGACAGGATTGCTCGGAGTCTGCTCGAAGGGAAGGCCGTTAGCGTCAAGAGCCATCACTCGCCTCGTCCCATCAGTGACGGCCACAGTTAGTCGGCCGTGGGTGCCGCAGGGATCAGGATTGATGGGATCCAACCCGGTGACATCAGGGAGCACGACCTTGGATAGCGTGTAGTCGCAGATCTGGCTGGCAGTGCGGCTATCGATGACCCCGTAGCGCGCACCTTCCCGGGCAGCGTTGCTTATTTGGTTGTAGTAGAAGATGCCAAGGCCGAAGTCCACCAGGCCGATCACGAGGGTGAAGAATACAAGTGCCACGATGGCAAACTCAACCATCGCTGCGCCTCTCTGTCCTGTGCAGCCTCTCAACAACACCTTCTTCATTGCCATTGCACCATCGTGGCGGTAGAGCTGATGGTGAGCGTGGATCCGCCGGTGATAGTTTCAATAAGTGGGGTAAGCGGATCGAATGTGGCCGTCGCGGTGACGGACAGTGGCTTTCCCGGTCCGGGCGACGGACAAGTGGTCGCACCAACGTTCACAGCCACCAACCAGGTGCCGCCGAGATTGTAATTGATCTCTCGACGCACACGGTCGGTGGTACCGGGAGTATCGCCCGGATGCAAGGCGCAGTAGCGGGCGCCCTCGCGGGTGGCGTTGACCAGGGCTTCGTACGAATAGAAGACGCGGCCGAGGTCGATCACGCCCAGGACGAGGATGATGAGGACAGGCAGGATGATCGCCAGCTCCACCAGCGCCGCCCCACGCTCGCGCGTGGCCGGCCGGGCAGCGCCTGGCGACTGGCTGAGCGATTTGTGCCGCGGTTGTGCGAACATTGGCTCTCTCCTCCCCTCGGGAACTACCGAGGGCCTAACGCCCGCCCATCGTCGCGAACATGGCGAATATCTTCATCAGGGCCGGGCCCAGGAGGACGACGAAGAGCGAGGGGAAGATGAACGCGGCCAAGGGGAAGATCATCTTGATCGGCGCCTTGGCGATCAGCTCCTCCGCCCGCTGGCGGCGGCGGATGCGCATGGCGTCGGCCTGCACGCGCAGGGCCGTGCCGATGTTGACGCCCATCTGGTCCGCTTGCACGATGGCGGCGACGAACGTCTTCACGTCCGGCGAGCCGCAGCGCTCGCCCATCTCGCGCAGGGCCACCCGCCGCGCCCGCCCCAGGCTGATCTCGCGCAGCATCTGGCCGAACTCCTCGGCCAGCGGCCCCTGGGTCGCCTCGGTCACCTTGGCGATGGCCGCCTCCAGGCCGTAGCCCGCCTCCACGCAGACCACGATCAGGTCCAGCGCGTCGGGTAGGGCCTTGGTGATCTGGTCGCGGCGGGAGTCGATGCGCAGGCTGAGCCAGATGTCGGGCAGGCGCTGGCCGGCGTAGAAGAAGGCGACCGCTAACACCACCTGCAGCACGCCGAAGGTGCCGCCCCGGCTGTACAGCAGGTACAGGCCGAGCAGAACCAGGCCGAAGAACACGCGCAGGAAGAGCAGCAGGCCCACGCCCACGTTGTCGGCGTGGGCTTCGACCAGACGGCGGCGCGACTGCTCCGCCAGGCCGGCAGGCGTAAGGTTGAGGATCAGCCGGCTGAGGCTCCTGCCCACGGGCGCCAACACGCGCGAGGCGAAGGGCTGGGTCAGGTCGCCGCCCGGGCGGTGCGCCAGGTCGTAGCCATAGGTGCGCAGGCGGTTCTGCAGCGTCGACTCGCGCGGCGCCACCAGCGCCATCCCGCCAAAGATGATGGTGACGAAGATCAGGGCCGGGATGAGGATCAGCATCCAGTCCATTCTTCCCCTCCCCCCTAGACCTTCACGTCGGCGATCTTACGCATGATGTAGTAGCCAATCACCTGCATAATGGCCGCCCCCACCAGCAGCAGGCGACCCGTACTGGTGGTGAACATGGGCTCGATGTAGGTGTAGCGCGTGGTCACCAGATAGACCGCCATCACTATCGGCAGGGCGATGAGGACGTAGGCGGAGAGGCGCATCTCCGATGTCTCCACCTGCGCCTGGCGCAGCATCTGCTGGCGCTCCCGAATGGTGTGGGCGATGTTGCTCAGCACCTCGGCGAGGTTGCCGCCCACGTGGCGCTGCACGATGATGGCGGTGACGACCAGGTAGAGGTCGTAGCTGCGCACCCGCTGGCTGAACTCCGTCAGCGCCTGGTCCACCGGCGCGCCCACGCCCACCTCGGCCACCACCTGCTGGAACTCCTCGGAGATGGGCGCCGGCAGCTCGTTGGCCACCATCTCCATCGCCTGCAGGAAGCTGGAACCCGCCTTGAGCGAGTTGGCCATCATCGACAGCGCGTCCACCAGCTGGTCCTCCAGCTTGCGGATGCGCTGGCTCTCTTTGCTGGCGACGTAGAAGCGCGGCGCCACGAAGCCGAGCAGGCCCACCACCAGCGCCGCCAGCAGGGGCAGCTTCAAGAGAATGAGCAAGAGGAAGAGGGCCGCGCCGATCAGCCAGCGGATGAACAGGTACTCGCCCACGCGGATGGGCAGCGCCGCCCGCGCCAGGTCCAGCTCCACCCGCTGGGCGTAGTTGCTGCGCTGTAGGTAGCGGTCGAGCAACTCGACGCTGCTGAGCGAGCGGTCCTTCATGGGCAGGCCGTTCCGCGTCGCCGTCTGGGCCACCGTGCCGCCGGCGGTGGCGTAGGAGGTGGACAGGCGCTCCCGCACCGTCACCCGCGAGCCGGCCACCAGGCTGTAGAAGCCCCAGACGAAGAGCCCGATGGACCCCGCCGCGCAGATGGGCAACAGCCAGTCGGGGAATATGCCTAGCGCCATCGCGGCAGGCCTCCCTTCGGCATGGCGAACGTGTCGGGCGGCAGGATGATGCCCTCCTGTTCAAAGCGCTCGGCGCAGCGCGGGCGCAGGCCGGTGGCCACGATCCGCCCCAACACCTTGCCCTTCTCGTCGATGCCGGTCTGGTCGTACATGAAGAGGTCCTGCAGGGTGATCGTGTCGCCCTCCATGCCGCTGACCTCCGTGATCTGGGTCACCTTGCGGCTGCCGTCGCGGAAGCGGGAGAGGTGCGCGATGAGGTTGACGGCCGAGGCCACCTGCTCGCGGATCGCCCGCACCGGCAGGTCGAAGCCGGCCATCAGCACCATGTTCTCGATGCGGCTCAGGGCGTCGCGCGGCGTGTTGGCGTGGACGCTGGTGAGCGAGCCGTCGTGGCCGGTGTTCATAGCCTGCAGCATGTCGAAGGCCTCGCCCGAGCGCACCTCGCCGACGATGATGCGGTCGGGGCGCATGCGCAGGGCGTTGCGCACCAGCTGGCGCTGCACCACCTCGCCCCTGCCCTCGATGTTGGGCGGCCGGGTCTCCAGGCGCACCACGTGGGGCTGGCGCATCTGCAGCTCGCAGGGGTCCTCCACCGTCACCAGGCGTTCCTTGTCGGGGATGAAGGCCGAGAGCACGTTCAGCAGGGTGGTCTTGCCGGTGCCGGTGCCGCCGGAGATGACGATGTTCTGGCGAGTGCTGACCGCCGCCTTCAGGAAGTCCACCATGCCCTGGCTCAGGGTGCCGAAGCGCAGCAGGTCCTCCACCGTGAAGGGGTCCCGCGCGAACTTACGGATGGTGATGGTGGGGCTGTCCAGCGCCAGGGGCGGAATGATGATGTTGACGCGCGAGCCGTCGGCCAGGCGGGCGTCCACCATCGGCGAGCTCTCGTCGACGCGCCGGCCCAGGGGGGCGATGATCTTCTCGATGATGCGCATGATGTGGCCAGCGTCGCGGAAGGAAACCCGGCTGAGGTAGAGGATGCCCTCGCGCTCGAAGAAGACCTGGCTGGGGCCGTTGA
>JAMCYS010000089.1 GCA_023473795.1 Chloroflexota bacterium
CCCGTCTAATCCCCACGCCGAGCTGGCAACTACGCCGCTACGGCGGCCGCGGCCGCCCCCTTCGCTACGCTTCGGGGACATGGCTGGCGGGCGGGCAGAGACGCCCGCCCCTACGGGATTATGCACGAATGCCAGGCCCAGGCGTGGTGCGCCAGGGCGGCCGGGCGGCTATAATCGTCCCGCTAGCTGCGCGGGAGTCGGCCCGCGTGGCACAGGGGGTACTGGCATGGCTGTTCTGGCGCTGCCGTTGGCGCAGCTAGACCGAGCTTCTCTGCCCTACGCGGGTGGCAAAGCGGCTAACCTCGGCGAGTTGCTCACGGCCGGTTTCCCCGTTCCCGATGGCTTCTGCCTCACCACCGAGGCCTACTGGTTGGCGCTGAAGCAGGGGGGGCTGCTGCCTGAGCTGGAACGCCTGCTGGATGGCCTTGACATCGACACGCCGGCCAGCCTGGCCGAGACCGGCGCGGCGGTACGCTCCTTGATCCTATCGGTGGACGTGCCGGCGGACGTTCGTCACGCGGTTCAGAGCATGCTCCCAGCCTATGGCGCTGGCCCGTTCGCCGTGCGCTCGTCTGCCACAGCGGAGGACCTGCCCGAGGCTTCCTTCGCCGGCCAGCAGGAAACCTACCTCAACGTCGTCGGCGAAGAGGTGTTGCTCGCCGCGGTGCGCCGCTGCTGGGCCTCCCTGTGGACCGATCGCGCCATTGCCTATCGCCAGCGCAACGGCATCGAGCATGAGTCCGTGGCGTTGGCGGTAGTGGTCCAGAAGTTGGTGGCGGCCGAAGCGGCAGGCGTCCTCTTTACCGCCAACCCCGTCACCGGCAAGCGCGGTGAAATCGCCATCGACGCCGGCCTCGGCCTCGGCGAAGCGGTCGTCTCCGGCGCCGTGGCGCCCGACAGCTACCTGGTGGCCAAATCGGAATGGCGCGTTACGCAGAGGATTCTGGGCGGCAAGGCGCTGGCGATCGTACCCCTTCCCGGCGGGGGCACCGAGCGCCGGGAGACGGCGCCCTTGGCCAGAGAGCGCCAGGCGCTGAGCGATGAATGGATCCTGGCCCTGGCGCGGCTCGGGCAGCGGGTGGAGGAGCACTTCGGCTGGCCGCAGGACGTGGAATGGGCGCTCGCCGACGGCCGGCTGTACTTGCTGCAGAGCCGACCCATCACCTCGCTCTTTCCGGTCCCGCCTGCCCCGAAGGACGGCAAGTTGCATGTCTACATTTCGCTGAACTCGCTGCAGGGGATGCTCGAGCCTTTCACGCCCCTTGGCGCGTCCTTCTTTCTCAACGCCGCACGCGAGGCGGCGCTCGGCGGCCGGGAAGACCGCCAGTTCCTGCACGTGCTGGCAGGCCGGATCTTCGCGGATGTCACCCCGCTGCTGCGGACTCAGCTCGGGCGGTCCCTAATCCCCCGCTACGTCCTGCCCCAGGTGGACAATGTGGCGGCGCGGATTCTCGAGCAGGTGCTGGCCGATCAGCGGCTGGCGCCGGCACCGCGTTCTCCGCGGGGCGACCTCAGGCGCTTTTTCACTCGTTTCTGGCGCCGGCTGCTGCCGGCGGTCACCCTGCTCGTTCGCTATCTTCTGTTTCCAGGTTGGGCCGAAAGCCGGGTGGCGCGCGTCATCGTCCCTCGCGTCGACGCCTTTCAGGCGGAGGCAGAAGGCGGCCTCGCCTTTGGCCAACGCCTGGAACTGCTCGAGCTCTTCTGGCGCCAGCGGATGGCGGGCTTCTTCCTGGACCTGGTGCCCCTGGTGGGCGCGGGAGCTGGCTCCTACTTTCGTGCCGAGGGACTGGTCCACGACTGGGGGCTTTCCACGGACCTGCTGCCAACCGCGCGGCAGGGGCTGCCCAACAACCCAACGACCCAGATGGATCTAAACCTCTGGGCGCTGGCGGTGAAGGTGCGCGCGGACCAGGAGTCGCGGCAGGCGCTGTCCCGTGAGGAGCCCGCCACACTGGCCGACCTCTACCATGGCGGCCTTCTGCCGGGACCGTTGCAGCGCGGTTTCGCCGGATTCCTGGCGAAGTACGGGCACCGAGGCGTCCGGGAGATAGACCTGGGCATGCCCCGCTGGGGCGAGGACCCTTCCTATCTACTAGGCGTTCTCCAAGGCTATCTGGGTCTTACGGACCCTGAGCAGTTTCCGGATAGGCACTTTGCTCGCCAGACCAAGGCCGCGGAGCAGGCCGTCGCCGAACTGCTGGCCGAGGCGCGCCGGCTGCCGCGAGGGCGCGTCAAAGCGGCGCTGGTGGGCTTCTTCCTCGGCCGCTTTCGCCGGCTGGGAGGGCATCGCGAGACCCCCAAGTTCCAGATTATGCGCTTGTTCGCCGTCATGCGGCGTTTGCTGCTTGGGGCTGGCGAGGATCTAGCCCGCGCCGGTTGGCTCGAGCGGGCTGAGGACGTGGTTTACCTGCACTTCGACGAGCTGCGCGACGTCGAAGCCGGACGCCTCGACGCCGCGTGCTTGGTGGCCGAGCGCCGGGGCGAACATGAGCGGGAGCTACGCCGCTTGCGGGCGCCGCGGGTGATCACCAGTGAAGGGGAGGCCTTCTACGGCGCCTCGCTGCCCGGGGCCGCGGGCGAGCTGGCCGGTTCCCCTGTTTCGCCGGGCGTCGCGCGTGGTCCGGCGCGAGTGATTCGCGACCCCCGTGGCGCGCGCCTCCTGCCGGGGGAGATTCTGGTGGCGCCCTCCACTGATCCCGCCTGGACGCCGCTCTTCCTCGTGGCCGGCGGCCTGGTGATGGAAGCCGGCGGCATGATGTCCCACGGCGCCATAGTCGCCCGAGAGTACGGCATTCCGGCGGTGGCCGGCGTCGTCGAAGCCACCACGCGCTTGGCTACCGGCCAGATTATCGAGGTAGACGGCACTCGGGGCGCCGTCCGTCCTCTGGCCGAGCAGCAACCGGGAGGGTAAGCCCCGTTTGTCTTCCGCCGGGCGATTTCCGTGCGGTGGCAGCTAGCGGCAGCAGGAGCCGTCCGTCTTGGCTTCTTCGCCCTGAAGTCCCAGCCTATCTCGTCCTCTGGCTTTCCTGGCCCCCGCCGTGGTGGAGTTCTCAGCGCTCCATAAGCGTAAGTCCCACCCCAGAAGAGCAGTTGACGGGTAGCACGGCCGGTAATAGACTGGTGCCGCCCGTTTCCGACGGCTAATCCCTGTGGCTGGGCTTGCCAGCTAGCAGCGACCGACGCGGGCCCGGCCGAACCCAGCTAGCGGCCGCCAGTGGCACTGAGCGATAAGCGTCGATTTCTGGGAGGGAGTTGTCACATGGAGCCAGCCGCGCAGCAGGACCCGCGTCACCAGCGCGTACCATTGGGAGGGGACTACTGGCAGGTGGAGCCCGCTGTCCCGCTTTGGGGCTTTGCCGACCTCCACGCTCACTTGATGGCGCATCTGGCCTATGGGGGTGGCGGCTTCTGGGGCCAGCCCTACGACCCCGAACATCCGGGGCCCGAAGGCATGCGGTACGCACTGGCCAACTGCGAACCTATGCACGGTGGCTTGATCAATGCCAACCCGGAATTTGGCCATCCGCCGGGAGGTGGTTGGCCGAATTTCGAGATCTGGCCGCGTTTCACAACCCTGGTCCACCAGCAGGCCTACATCGACTGGCTCTACCGTGCCTATCAAGGGGGATTGCGGCTAGTCAGTTGTGCGGCAGTCAACAACGAGCTGCTGGGCAGCAAGACCGCCGCCGACAAATGGGATGACAAGAGCGCCATCGAGGCCCAGGTTGCCGGAATGAAGGAGATGGTTGCATTTGTCGACCGGCAGAGCGGCGGCCCGGGGCGCGGCTGGCTACAAACCGTCTACTCCGCGGCGGAGGCCCGACGAATCATCGGCGAAGACAAGTTGGCGGTCATTCTGGCGGTGGAGGTCGACTCCCTGGGCAACTGGCGCCGCTACGAGGATCTTGCCGAGCTATGTGAGCACGACCCGGCTCAGGCGCGCCGGCTGATTAGGGCAGAGCTAGACTGGCTGTACGATCTCGGCGTGCGGCAGATCACGCCCATTCACCTTACGGACAATCCCTTTGGCGGCACGGCGATCTACATGCGCCTGCTTGGCGCCCTCAATCGTTTTGTCACTGGCCGGCAGTACGAAGTGGAGGATGCCTGGGACACGGGCATACGATACCGGGTAGACGCCGACGGTGCCGGCGAGGTCTTCGACGAGGTGGAGAGGCTGGCCCTGCTAGAAGGCCGCCGGCTCTCCCCTCCCGCCGCGGTGCACGACCGGTCTCTCCTTCAACACTTGCCGGGGGCGCGCGATTTGGTGGATGCCCTGGATGCGCCCGAGGCCGTCGCGGGAGGGCACGCCAACGTCCGCGGCCTTACAGACTACGGCATTATTCTCGTGCAGGAGATCATGGATCTCGGCATCATCTTGGATGTCGAGCACATGTCCCAGAAGACGCTAGATCAGGCGCTGACTTTGGCGGAGTCTGCGTCTTACCCCGTGGTCTGCTCGCACACCGTCTTCCGCGACCTGGCGTTCACGTCCGACGAGCACTTTGACCCTGATAACCCGGAGTCCTACGGGACGTCGGATGCCCGCAAACTACCTACCGAATTGGGCTTGCGAACAGACCAGGTGGAGCGCATCGGCCGGCTGGGCGGTGTCGTCGCTCCCATATTGAATCCCGGCGACATCGCGGGCCTGCGTCGGGCCTTGCCCCATCTTGCCGCCAAAGTAGTGGAGCCTTGTTCCGCCTCGAGCACGTCCTGGGCCCAGGAGTACCTCTATGCTGTGGCCAAGATGGGCGGTCGCGGTGTAGCCATGGGTAGTGATCTGAACGGCGCGGCTGGACTGCCCGGCCCCCGTTTTGGCACTTTCGCCGCCTACGGCACGCATGGCGACCACCATCGTACCCGACAGCGTCGCGGCGAGATCGATCGACAGACTGCCGGCGTGAGGTACGGCGAGCCGATCAGCGATTACCGTTGGTTCCGTTTTGAGGATAGCGGCCCGGGCGCCTACGATGACGACGAGCGAGAAATCTGGGAAGGGATCGCCGAGTTCAAGGCGGGCTTCAACCCCTGGCAGGAAGAACACGGCGACGAGGATTCCCCGCCGGTCCACCTGACAACCTTGCTGGAGAATGTCTTCCGCTATCGCGAGCAACGGCGGGTGGACAACATCGCCAAGGGTCTCTGGGCGGCGGCTAACCCATTTTGGTTGCCCGGGGATGAGCCGGACCGCTGGCCCCACGAGATGCGGGCCGCATACCTGCTCGGGAGCGCGGAAGTCCCCGGGCCGACCGAGGACGACCGGGCGCTCGAGCTGCTGTCGAGGATGAATGCCATCTGGGCCAAGTGGGAAGAAATGGAAGGCCCAAACCCGCCTCTGCTGCGCAGTAAAGCGGGACCTAAGCATGACTTCGACATCAATATCGACGGCGTGGCCCACTACGGGATGCTGCCCGACTTGCTGCAGGACCTGCGCAACATAGGCTTGAGCCACGAAGACCTGGTGCCGCTTTTTCGCTCGGCCAACGACTGCGTGGAAATGTGGGAGAAGTGCCAGGGGCGGAGCCTGTAGAGCCGGCTACGCTGTAGCGGCGCGCGGCCCGCAGGCCGCGGTCCCCTTTCCCCCTGAGGGCCCAGGGCGGGCAGCCAGCAAGTGGTAGTGTTACGGGCCCGTCGCCCGGGGCTTGAGCCCCGGGCTCAGGGTACAAAGCCCCCTCGAAGGGGGCTGGGGAGCGTTCGCAGCCGGCTTCAGACGGCTTTGTATCTTCAGCCCGGCCCATTAATGGCCGGGCTAAGGCTGTCCGCCCCTGGACCATGAGAACGGGCTCGCGTTACGGTGGGGCTGGCCCAGCTATCTCTTCTCCAGCTCCGCCGCCAGCAGGCGGTTCACCACGGCGGGGTTGGCCTTGCCTTGGCTGGCGCGCATAACCTGGCCGACGAGGAAACCGAGAGCCTGCTTCTTGCCGGCCCGGTAGTCGGCCGCGCTTTGGGGGTTGGCGGCAATCGCCTGCCGCACGACGGCCGCCAGGCCGCTCTCGTCGCTGATCTGCGCCAGCCCCTTGGCCGTGACGGCGGCGGCGGCGCTCTGCCCGCTGGCGAACATCTCCTCCAGCGCCACCTTGGCCGCGCTGTTGCTCACCTCGCCGCGGTCGACCATCGTCAGCAGCTCGGCCAGCGACTCCGGCCCGATCGGGCTCTCCTCTATCTGCTTGCCGCTGGCGTTGAGCAGGCGGAACAATTCGCCGGTTATCCAGTTGCTGGCCACCTTGGCGTTAGGGTAGGTGGCGACGAGCCGGTCGAAGTACTGCGCCGGGCCCGGCTCGGCCGTCAGCAGCCGGGCGTCGTAGGCCGGCAAACCGTACTGTTCTTGCAGCCTGGCCAGCTTGGCCGCGGGCAGTTCGGGCAGACGGCGCCGCAGGTCGTCCACCCAGGAGGGGGCCAGCTCCAGCGGTGGCAAGTCCGGCTCGGGGAAGTAGCGGTAGTCGTGCGCGTACTCCTTGCTGCGCTGACTCACCGTTATTCCCTTGGCTTCCAGCCAACCGCGCGTTTCCTGCTCGATGCGGCCACCGCTCGCCAGCACTTCGGCCTGGCGCACCGCCTCGTACTCCATCGCCCGGAATACGGCGCGGAAGGAGTTCATGTTCTTCACTTCCACTTTGGCGCCAAGGGTATCGCTGCCAAGCGGTCGCAGCGAGATGTTGGCGTCGCAGCGGAAGGAACCCTCCTCCATGTTGCCGCTGCTAACGCCGAGGAAGCGCAGGATCGCCCGCAGCTGCACCAGGTACTGGCGAGCCTCCTCGGCCGAGCGAATATCCGGCTCGCTGACAATCTCCATCAAAGGTACGCCGGAGCGATTGACGTCGATCAGGCTATAGGACTCGCCGCGCTCGCTGACGTGCAGGAGCTTGGCGACGTCCTCCTCCAGGTGCACCCTGGTGATGCCCACGCGCCGCCGCTCTCCCGCCACCTCGCAGTCCAGCCAGCCGCGAACGCAGAGCGGCGCGTCGTACTGCGAGATCTGATAGCCCTTCATCAAGTCGGGATAGGGGTAGTTCTTGCGGTCGAACTTGGCGAAGGGGGGAATTTCGCAGTTCAGCGCCAGGCCGGTGAGGACGGTGTTCTCCACCGCCTTGCGGTTGATGACCGGCAAAGCCCCCGGCAGGCCGAGGCAAATCGGACAAACGTGCGTGTTTGGGGCGGCGGCGGCGTATTGCGCCGAGCAGGGGCAGTACATCTTGCTGTCGGTGAGCAGCTGGGCGTGCACCTCCAGTCCGATCACCACCTCGTACTGGTCCAGACCGGCCATCACTTGCTCTGGCCCCCGTCGTGACGGCGCACGAACGCCGCGATGCGGTCCAGGGCCTCGTTGATCTGATCGAGCGCCGTGGCGTAGCAGCAGCGCACGTAGCCCTCGCCGCACTGGCCGAAAGCCGAACCGGGCACCACCGCCACCTTCGCTTCGATCAGCAGTTGCTCGGCGAACGTATCGGAGTCCAGACCGGTGCGGGCCACCGAGGGGAAAGCGTAGAAGGCCCCGCGCGGCTCGAAGGTAGGGAGGCCGATTTCGTTCAGTCCCTTGACTATCACCTTCCGCCGCTGGTTGTACTCGGCGACCATGGCCCGCACGTCGGGCTCGCCCGCCCGCAGCGCCTGCAGCGCCGCCATCTGGCTCATGATGGGCGCGCAGAGGGCGCCGTACTGGTGGATCTTGAGCATCGCCTCCAAGATCTCGGCCGGCGCCGCCGCGTAGCCGACTCGCCAACCGGTCATGGCGTAGGCCTTGGAGAAGCCACCCAGCAGGATGGTGCGTTCCTGCATCCCCGGCAGGGAGGCAAAGCAGGTGTGCTCGCGCTCGTAGACCAGGCGGTCGTAGATCTCGTCCGAGATCACCAGTAGGTCGTGCTTGGCCGCCACGACGGCGATCCGCGCCAGCTCCTCGTAGTCCAGCACGGCGCCGGTGGGGTTGTTGGGATAGCCGAGCAGTAGGACCTTCGTGCGTGGGGTGAGCCGCTCTTCGATTGCTGCGGCGGCGACCTTGAAGTCATCCTCCACGCGCGTCGGCACGGGCACGACGGTGCCGCCCGCCAGTACGGTGCAAGGCATGTACGACACGTAGCCCGGGTCGGGTATCAAGACCTCGTCGCCGGGGTTGAGCACGGCCCGCAGGGCCAGATCGAGCGCTTCCGAGACGCCCACGGTGATCATCAGCTCGCTGCGCGGGTCGTAGACCACCTCGTAGAGGCGGGCGAGGTGCCTGGCCAGCTCCTGGCGCAGCTCGAACGTGCCGTAGTTGGACGTGTACATCGTGAAGCCGCGTTCCAGGGAGTGGATGGCGGCCTCGCGGATGTGCCAGGGCGTGGTGAAATCGGGCTCGCCCACGCCCAGAGAGATAACCCCCTCCATCGAGGCGAGGAGATCGAAGAACTTGCGGATGCCGGAGGCGGGTATCTCCTGCACCCGCTGGGCCACTAGGTTGCTCTTGGTATGGCGATTGGTAAGCAAGGGAGCCTCCGTTTGGCTCTAAGGAGCGATAGGTAGTCGGGAAGGCTGCTGGTCCCCCTCGATCAGAACCCCGTCTTCCTTATAGGTCTTGAGCAGAAAATGGGTCACCGTGCCCTGGACGCCGTCCAGCGGAGCTATCTTGCCGGCGACAAACATCGCCAGGTCCTGCATCGTGCGGCCGGTCACCTGAACTGCCAGATCATAGGTGCCGGACACGAGGTACATCGAGCGCACCTCGGGAAAGCGGGCGATGCGCTGGGCCAGAGCGTCGAAGCCCACGTCGCGCTGCGGCGTCACCCTCACTTCGATCAGGGCCGTGACGAGAGGCTCGCCCGCCTTCTCCCAGTTGATCACACTGCGCGTCCGCAGAATGATGCCCCGCTGCTTGAGGTCGGCGACAATGCCCTTGACCTCGTCCTCGCTCAGGTCGGTCATCGTCGCCATCTGGCCCGTGCTCACGCAGGGGTCGCGCTCCAGTGTGCACAGGATCTCGCTTTCCTTGGCCGAAAGGCCCATTTCGCACCTCTATGCAGTAGTCAGCGGCGAGAGCACAGAGTCGGAAGAGAGACCGCGCTGAGCGAGTCTCTGCGACTCGCCCGGCGCTGCGCCTGCCACGCGCCGGCCGCGGTCTCGACCCTCTCTGTTGGCCCCACGATAGTATCGTCTGCCGTCACAACTCCGGCCGATAGGTGTGCCAAGGGGTGGCCTGCTCGTAAGCGTGCGCTGCCCGCAGCAGCGTTGCCTCGTCGAAAGGTCTTCCCAGCAGTTGCAGTCCTACCGGCAGACCGCCGGCGAAACCGCAAGGTAGAGAAACGGCCGGAATGCCGGCGGCGTTGGCAGTGATGGTGAATACGTCGCTCAAATACATCGCCACTGGATCGTCCACCTTCTCGCCGAGTTTGAAGGCGGTGGTCGGCGCGGTGGGCGCCGCCAGCACGTCACAGCGGGCGAAAGCCGACTCGAAATCGCGCCGAATCAGGGTCCGCACTTTCTGTGCCTTGACGTAGTACGCCTCGTAGTAGCCGGCGGAGAGGGCGTACGTGCCCAGCATTATGCGCCGTTTCACCTCGGGGCCGAAGCCCTGCTCGCGCGTGCGCTCCATCGTCGACCACATGTCCTCGCCCGGGGCCACCAGGCCGTACTTGACGCCGTCGTAGCGGGCGAGATTGGCGCTGGCCTCGGAGGGCGCGATGATGTAGTAGGCGGCCACCCCGTAACGCGTGTGCGGCAGCGATACGTCCACCAGTGTGGCGCCCATTTCATGCAGCTGCAGGATGGCCGCGCGCACCGCTGCCTCGACATCGGGCTGGATGCCCGCGGCGAAGTACTCCTGGGGCACCCCAACCCGCAGGCCGCGAATTTCGCCGCTCAGCGCCGCCCGGTAATCGGGCACCGGCACGTCTGGCGTAGTGGAGTCGCGCGGGTCAGCGCCGGCTAGAGTCTGCAGCAGCAGGGCGACGTCGGCGACTTCTTTTCCCATCGGCCCGACCACGTCCAGGGAGGAGGCAAAAGCTACCAAGCCGTAGCGCGAGATGCGCCCGTAGGTGGGCTTGAGGCCGACCACGCCACAGTAGGCGGCGGGCAGGCGCACCGAGCCGCCGGTGTCGCTGCCCAGCGCGCCCAGGGCCATCCCCGCCGCCAGGGCCGCCGCGGAGCCGCCGCTGGAGCCCCCCGGCACCCGCGTCAAGTCCCAGGGGTTGTGGGTGGGGAAGAAAGCCGAGTTCTCACAGGACGAGCCCATGGCAAACTCGTCCATGTTGAGTTTACCCAGGAGAACGAAGCCGGCCTCTGCCAGCCGCAACACGGCGGTGGCGTTGTAGGGTGGCAGGTAGTTGGCGAGAATCCGCGAGCCGCAGGTGGTGAGCACGCCGCGCGTGGAGTAGATGTCCTTCAGGGCCAAGGGCAGGCCGTCCAGCGGTCCGCGTCCCTGGCCGCGCGCCCGGCGCTCGTCCGACTGGCGCGCCTGGGAGAGGGCCAGGTCCGGCGTCGGCGTGATGAAGGCCCGGACCCGGGGCTCTACGGCCTGGATACGCTCCAGCAGGGCGCGCGTGAGCTCGACCGAGGAGACCGCGCCTTCGCCCAGCAGGCGCGAGGCCTCGTGCAAGGGGAGTTCGTGCAGGTTCATCCCTCGCTCTCCCCCTGGCTGTCTTCGAAGACGGGCTGGATGAGGAAGAAATCGTCCAGGCGCCGCGGGGCATTGGCGAGGACGTCCGCCGCCGGCAGGCTCTGCCAGGTGCCGTCCTCGCGCATCACGTTGCTCAGTCCCGTGACCTGCGCGGTGGGCGGCACGGACTGCGTGTCTACCTCGTTGAGCACCGCGATGTTGTCCAGAATGCTAGAGATCTCTTCCTGAAGCTTCTCTGTCTCGCCCTCGGAGAGAGCGAGCCTGGCCAGGCGGGCGACGTGCTCTACTTCTTGGCGGGTAATTCTCAAGGGTACATCCTGTAAAGCAGGCGGGGGAACGGTATCGTCTCCCGCACGTGCTCGAGGCCGCAGATCCAGGCCACGGTGCGCTCGATGCCCTGGCCGTAGCCGGAGTGGGGCACGCTGCCGTAGCGGCGCAAGTCAAGGTACCATTCATAGGGCTCGCGCGGCAGGTTGTACTCCTCCAGGCGCTGCTCCAACAGATTGAGGTCGTGGATGCGCTGGCCGCCGCCGATGATCTCGCCGTAACCCTCGGGCGCGATCAAATCGACCGACAGTGTCACCTCCGGCCGCTGCGGGTCGGGCTGCATATAGAACGCCTTGGCCTTGGTCGGGTAGCCGTGAATGAAGACCGGCTTCTCGAAGTCCTCCGAGATGATCGTTTCGTGGCCGCCGCCGAAGTCCTCACCCCAGGGGATCTCCTCGCCCGCTTTCTTGAGGATTTCCAGCGCCTCGTCGTAGGAGATGCGCGGGAAGGGCACCGCTACCTTCTGCAGGCGGCTGGTGTCACGCTCCAGCACCTCCAATTCGGCCGCGCGGGTCTGCAGCACTCGCCGCACGACGTAGGCGACGCTCTCTTCTTCCCAGCGCATGCACTCGTCGAGGTCGGCGTAGGCGATCTCCGGCTCGATCATCCAGAACTCCATCAGGTGGCGGCGCGTCTTGGACTTCTCGGCGCGGAAGGTCGGGCCGTAGCAGTACACCCGGCCAAAAGCCATCATCGTAGCCTCGTTGTACAGCTGACCGCTCTGGCTCAGATAGGCGGGTTCACCGAAGTAGTCGGTCTCGAAGAGCGTGGTCGTGCCCTCGCAGGCCGCGGGTGTCAGGATGGGTGTGTCCACCCGCACGAAGCCGTTGGAGTCGTAGAACTCCTGCAAAGCGTGGATGATCTCGGCCCGCACGCGCAGGGCCGCGTGCTGGCGGCGGGAGCGCAGCCAGAGGTGGCGGTTGTTCATGAGGAAGTCGACGCCGTGCTCTTTGGGCGTGATCGGGTACTCCTCGGCGATCTGCACGACCTTGAGGTCGGTGGCGGTCAGTTCGTAGCCTCCGGGGGCGCGCTTGTCGGCGCGCACTCGCCCGCTGACCTCCAGCGAACTCTCCTGCGTCAGGGCTTCGCCGGCCTGCCAGGCGTCGGAAGAGACGTCGGCGCGGGAGACGACGCACTGGATCATGCCGCTGCCATCGCGCACCAACAGGAACTGGATCTTGCCGCTGGAGCGCTTATTGTAGAGCCAGCCCTGCAGCGTGACTTCCTGATCCACGAAGTTGGCGATATTCTCGATGTATGCCTTCGGCAAGGCGGGCACCTCGCGGGTGAGTGGTGGGCAGACGTGCCCCCAATTCTAACCTCGCCGCCGCGCCAGCGTCAAGGATAGACAGCTCGGGTAACGAGTGCCGGCTGGCATAGCGGACAAGCCTCCCAGGTCTCAGTCTGCCGTTCGAGGCAAGCGCGTGTCGCCGGCTGCACTTGGCGCTATACTGGTGGCACAGGCGTTGTCGGGACGAATCAGTAGAGTTGCCAGGGAGGAGAGCGATGGAGCCTACCGTCAGCTTCGGCGCCAGTAAGAAGACCGAGTTCCGCCTGCCGCCGGTTGTGCAGTTCGGGCCCGCCGCGCTGGCCCATTTGGGCGCGGCGGCCGCCCAGTTCGGCAAGCGGGCTCTGCTGGTCACGGACCCAAACATACGCCGGGCCGGACACGTGGCTAGGGCACTGGCCTCGCTAGATGAGGCTGGTGTCACAGTGGCGGTCTACGACGGCGTCGTGCACGAGCCCTCCGACGCCTTCGTCGCCGCGGGGTTGCGCGTCTTCCGCGACAACGAGTGCGAGCTGGCCATCGCCGTTGGCGGGGGAAGTCCGATTGATACGGCCAAAGCCGTGGCCCTGATGGCCACGAACGAGGGCCCGATCACGTCCTACATGGGCGCCGACAAGGTCCCCAACGAGCCGGTGCCCATCATCGCCGTGCCGACCACCGCCGGCACTGGCAGCGAGATGACTCGCAACGCGATTATCACCGACACGGCCAACGACGTCAAAATGCTGATCGCCAGCCCCCGCATCATCCCCCGAGTAGCCATCGTCGACCCACAGCTGACCTTGACCATGCCGCCGGATGTAGCGGCGGCGACCGGCATCGATGCCCTGACGCACGCTATTGAGGCTTACGTGTCCAAACGGGCGCAGCCGGTGACCGATGCCTTGGCCGTGGAGGCAATTCGCCTTCTCGGCAAGTACTTGCGCCGCGCTTGGGCCAACGCCGACGACCTGGAGGCCAAGTACCACACGGCCTACGCGGCCAGCCTCGCCGGCATGGCCTTCTCCAACTCTTCAGTGGCGCTGGTGCACGGCATGGCGCGGCCCATCGGCGCGCTCTTCCACGCCACGCACAGCGTCTCCAACGCCATCCTCCTGCCCACGGTGATGGAGTTCAGCCTGGTGGGCGCGCCGGAACGCTTCGCCTCTATTGCTCAGGCGCTGGGCGAGCCTGTGGACGGCCTGCCGGTCATGTTGGCCGCACGACGGGGCGTGGAGTCGGTGCGCGAGCTCTGCGCGGACGTGAGGATTCCGGGGGTGGTCGAGCTAGGCTACGACCGCGAGCGCTTCTTTGCCCAGATGCCCAAGATGGCGGCGGACGCGCTCGCCAGCGGCAGCCCCAACAACAACCCTCGCGTGCCGACCAAGGAGGAGATCATCGCGCTCTACGCGCAGCTCTGGGGCTAGGCCCGCCTCCCTCTGCCGACCGCGGGACCGCCCGGGCTTCTTCCGGTGTCAACGACGCCGGGCCAGGTGGTTCTACCCCATAACGGGGGGGCCAGCTGATTAGGCGAGATGGCCCCGGAGGTGTCATGTTCCGAGGCCGCTTCCAGTGGCCGAGGAATCTGAGGAGTACTAGGGCGGGCCTCTCGCGCCAGGCCAACGGCATTAATTGGCCACCAGCCTGACGGCGAGCAGATTCTTCGCCCGCCCAAGGGCGGGCTCAGAATGACAAATGGTTCGCCTGACTAAGTGGACATACCCGTTTCTTCTGTAACCGGGTCTGGTTTGCCGCCGCCTCATGGGCAGTTGCAGTTGCCTACAGCTCGTCGCTGGCCAGGGCGCCGGGGGCGGGAAGGGTGCGCTGCAAAGGGGAGTCTGGGTTGGCCGGCGGCGCCTCGCGCCAGACCTCGCCGCCGCGGTCGCAGAGTTCGAGGATGCCCACCCTGCCGGAGATGTCCTCGGCCTCGCTGGTCCGCTGGAAAGCGGCCATAACCTCTTCCTCGCCACCGCTCGTCAGCGCCATCAGGGCCGGACCCGCGCCGCAGAGGAAGGCGCCCAGCGCCCCCGCGCTCAGTGCTGCCTCGAAGAAGCGCGGCATGGCCGGGAACATCTGCTGCCGGTAAGTCTGGTGCAGCTGGTCCTGGGTGGCCAGGCCCAGCAGGTCCAATCGGCCGCTGTACATCGCCGCCACCAGGGTGGCCGTGCGACTGATGTTGAAGATCGCTTGCCGCCGGTGGACGGTGTGCGGCAGGATCCGTCTGGCCTCCGCCGTGGGCATGGCGAAGTCGGGGACGAAGACGACACCCCGCAGCTGGGGCGGCAGGGGCACTTTCTGGCTCACCACGCGCCCGTCCTCGACGGTGGTCACCAGCAGGCCGCCCGTCAGGGCGGGACCGACGTTGTCGGGATGGCCCTCGATCTCTGTCGCCAGTTCCAGCAACTCGGCCTGCCCCAGCTGGCCCTCGGCGTATTCGTTGGCCAGCAATAGACCAGCGACGATGGCCGCCGCCGAACCGCCGAGGCCGCCCGAAACCGGGATGCGATTGTGCATCCGTAGCCAGTAGTTGGGCACCGGGAGGCCGACCGCGTCGCAATAGCGACCTATGGCGCGGCGCGCGAGGTTGGAGCGGCCGCTGGGCAGGCGGTCGCAGCCCTCGCCCGTGATCTCCATGCCCGTCCGCTCGCCATCAATCTCCATGGTCACGTCGACGTACAAACCCACGGCCATGCCCAGGCAGTCGAAACCCGGACCAAGGTTCGCTACCGTGGCCGGCACGCGGGCGGTGATCCTCTGCAAGCGACTTCCCCCTGACTTGGCTACAAACAAAGCCTCTCGTCCGTGGCAGGGACGAGAGGCCAATCGACTCGTGGTTCCACCCTGTTTCGCCGCCGCCTCGCGGCGGGCAGCCTCGACGGGCGCTGCCGGAGGTGACCTCCCGCGCCCGGTTGCTAACGAGCAGCCTTGAAGGTTGCCCGGCGGGGCTTACTGGGGTTGTGCGACCCGTTCAACCCGCGGCTCGGAGGTGGTTTTCCGCCGCTCGCCCGGCGCCGCTTCTCAGCCCCCGGTCGCCCTGGCGACCGTCAGCGCGGCTCTCTGTCGCTCGCTTCCCGGCGTACTCGTCCTCTTCGCGGCCTGTACCGTGTTCAATTGTGCCCGGGAGATTAGCACAACCGCCTGGCGCCTGTCAAACCGCACCGGCTAGCTTAATGCCCCGCTCGCAGGCGGGACTTATGAGAAACGCACCCTTTGCCAACCCCCTTCGGCCGCCCAGTCCCCGCCGCTGACGACCGAGAGCAGCAGCAACTCGTCGCCGGCGGCGAGGGGCGTGTCCAGACCCTCGCGATAGCGCACGTCCTCGCCGTTGACGTAGAAGTTCGCCACGTGTTGCGGCGAGACGCCGGGGGCCAGAAGACTTTCGCGCAGCAATGGGTAGCGCTCGCCCAGGTCGGCGAGCGCCTCGCGGACGGTGCTGCCTTCTGCCGCGACCTTGGCTGCCCCGCCGGTGAGCCGGCGCAGGCTGATGCCTATGGATACCGTAGTGGCCAAGGTTCACGCCCTCCCGCGGTCGGTTTACCTACAGTATCTGCCGAGCGTCTCGTGTGCGCAAGGAGCGCGGAAAAAACGCGCTTGACATCGGCCCTGCCACCGTGCTACCCTTCTGCTATTGTCGGCCGGGCGAAGAGTCGTGGCCGTCTCTGGCTAACTTGATAGCGCAAAGGCAACGAAGAGGACGAGTACGCGGGCCTAAAGGCTACAGAGAGCCGCGCCCAGGGTCGCCAATCCCCGACGATGGGGAAACGTGGCCCGCTGCTGAGAGGCCGGACCGGGAAGCCCGCCGAAAATGACCTCGGAGCCGCAGGCCGAAAGGATCGAGAATCCGAGTAGGTTGAGCCGGGGGGCCCGCGAGGGCCCGATAGCCCCCGTTACAGGGCTGGGGTATCGGAGTGGTATGGCGGAGCCGCCAATCGCCTCTCCCGTACTTGGCGAGGCCGTTGGCCGCAAGGCGACGGCGAACTAGGGTGGTAACACGAGTGACGTTCCTCGTCCCTATGGGGATGAGGAACGTTGTTGTTTAATTCAGGCACGGCGGAGGGCGAGATGGACCAGACGGAGCGGCGGCTTGGCTTCGAGACCCTGGCACTGCACGGTGGACAGCAGCCCGACCCCACCACCGGGGCGCGGGCCGTTCCCATCTATGCGACCACATCCTACCTATTCCAGGATGCCGACCACGCGGCCCGACTTTTCGCTCTGGAACAGGGCGGCTACATCTACACCCGTATGCACAACCCGACCACCGACGTCTTCGAGCAGCGGGTCGCGCTTCTCGAGAAGGGGGTTGGCGCGCTGGCGCTCGCCTCCGGGCAGGCGGCCATCACTACCGCTCTGCTGAACATCGTGCAAGCGGGCGACGAGATTATCTCAGCCAGCAACCTGTACGGCGGCACGTTCAATCTGTTCGCCCACACGCTGACGAAGTTGGGCATCAATACCGTCTTCGTCGACCAGAGCGACCCAGCCAATTTCCGGCGTGCCCTCAGCGAGCGCACCCGGGCAATCTACGGCGAGACGGTGGGCAATCCCAAGTTGGACGTCCTCGACCTCGCCGCCGTCGGCGAGATCGCTCGCCAGGCCGGCGTGCCTTTGATCGTCGACAATACCTTCCCTTCGCCCTACCTGGCCCGGCCTCTGGAGCACGGCGCCCACGTGGTGGTGCACTCGGCGACCAAGTTCATCGGCGGCCATGGCACTGCCATCGGCGGCGTCGTGGTGGACGGCGGCAACTTCGCCTGGGACAACGGCAAGTTCCCCGGATTGGTGGAGCCTGACCCCAGCTATCACGGCGTCAGCTTCCTCAAGAGCTTCGGCAACCAGGCGTTCATCGCCAAGGCCCGCACGCAGGTCCTGCGGGACCTGGGCGCCTGTCTCAGCCCTTTCAACTCCTTCCTCTTTCTACAGGGGCTGGAAACGCTGCCCTTGCGCATGGAGCGCCACAGCCAGAACGCCCTGCGGGTGGCAGAATACCTAGGCCAGCACCCCAAGGTAAACTGGGTCAGCTACCCCGGCCTGGAGAGCCATCCCACGTACCATCTCGCCCGGAAGTACCTGCACGGCGGCTACGGGGCGATGCTGGGCTTCGGCGTCAAGGGTGGCTACGCGGCCGGCAAGCACTTTGTGGAGGCCCTCAAGCTCTTCTCCCAT
This sequence comes from Chloroflexota bacterium, assembly GCA_023473795.1. Classification (GTDB taxonomy): domain Bacteria; phylum Chloroflexota; class UBA6077; order FW602-bin22; family JAMCYS01; genus JAMCYS01. The sequence continues at coordinate 17,349 of JAMCYS010000089.1, forward strand.
CTGGCGAACGTGGGGGATGCCAAATCCCTGGTCATCCATCCCGCCAGCACGACGCACCAGCAACTGACCGAGGAGCAGCGCTTGGCGGGTGGCGTTTCCGACGACTTCCTGCGCCTGTCCATCGGTCTCGAGAGCATCGACGATATTCTCTACGACTTGGACCAGGCGCTGGCCAGATGCTAGGGGTGGGGCAGTGATCAGAAACTCAGCTCCTGGGTCGGCCGGCCTGGTCTCGACCAAGTACGCTACGATCTACGAGCCGCCCGAGGCCTTGCCCCTGGATAGCGGCGAGGAGCTCAGCCCCGTGACGCTCGCCTACGAAACCTACGGCGAGCTGAACCACGATCGCAGCAATGCCATTCTCGTCTGTCACGCCCTCTCCGGCGACGCCCACGCCGCCGGCATCAGCGCCGACACGGGCGGAATGAGCGCGGCCGACGTTGGTTTCGGCGCCAAGAGCGAAGGCCAGGTCGACCGGCGCCAGCTGGGCTGGTGGGACAACATGATCGGTCCCGGCAAGGCCTTCGATACCGACCGTTACTTCGTCGTCAGCAGCAACATCATTGGTGGCTGCAAAGGCTCGACGGGGCCCAGCAGCATCAACCCTCATACCGGCCGGCCCTACGGGCTGGGGTTCCCGGTCGTGACCATCGGCGACATGGTGCGGTCGCAGAAGCGGTTGTTGGAGCGGCTGGGCGTCGAGAGACTGCTCAGCGTCAGCGGTGGCTCCATGGGGGGCATGCAGGCCTTGCAGTGGGCAGTCGCCTACCCAGAGGCGGTGCGCTCCTGCATTCCCATCGCCACTACTGCCCGCCTCTCGGCCCAGGGCATCGCTTTCGACGAAGTGATGCGCCAGGCGATCATGGCCGATCCGTACTGGAACCGCGGGGACTACTACGACCGGGAGCAGCAGCCGACCGTGGGGCTATCCATCGCCAGGATGGTGGGACACATCACCTACCTCAGCGACGAGTCGATGCGTAACAAGTTCGGCCGTCGCCTACGCGACCGCGAGAAGTACGGCTATCACTTCCAGACCGACTTCGAAGTGGAGAGCTATCTCAAGCATCAGGGCAACAGCTTCATTCAGCGCTTCGACGCGAATTCCTATCTCTACATAACAAAAGCGATCGACTACTTCGACCTGGCCAACGGCCACGGGGCGCTGGCCAACGCCCTGAGCGGTGTCAAGGCTCGCTTTCTCATCATCTCCTTCAGCTCCGACTGGCTGTATCCCAGCTACCAGTCCAAGGAGATGGCGCGCGCCCTGCGCCGCCTCGGCGTGGACGTCAGCGACTGTGAGATCCCGACGTCCTACGGCCACGACGCCTTCCTCCTGGAGGAGGAAGCCCAGACTCAGATGATCGCCGGCTTTCTGGCCCACAACTTGGCCAGGGTGCGGGCCGAGAACGGGGCGGTCGCCCAATGAGCGCGAGCAACGCCGTTCCAGTGTCGGCCCGGCCGGCGGCGCCGCGTCCCGACCTGGAGCTGATCGGCAGCCTGGTCTACGAGGGGGCGTCGGTTCTTGACCTGGGCTGCGGAGACGGCACGCTGATGGAGCTGCTGCAGGCGACGCGGGGCTGCCGGGCCACCGGCATCGAGATCTCCGAGGAACGGGTTTACGCCGGCATCGCGCGCGGCCTTTCCGTCCACCACGGCGACCTGGACGCCGGGCTGAGCGACTACCCCGACCGCGGCTACGACTACGTGATCCTCAGCCAGACCCTGCAGGCGGTGCGTCGGCCGCGGGCCTTACTGCGGGAGATGCTGAGGGTGGGCCGTCTGGGCATCGTCAGCGTGCCAAACTTCGGCCACTGGCGGGTGCGTTGGCAGCTGCTGCACTCCGGGAGGATGCCCAAGACGAGAGAGCTTCCTTATGAGTGGTACGACACGCCCAACATCCACCTGGCGACCGTGCGCAACTTCGAGGACCTGTGCCGCGTCGAGGGCATAGAGATCAGCCGGGCGGTCTATCTGTCTGGCGGACGTACCATCCGCTTTATGCCCAACTTGCGGGCCGACCTCGCTCTCTTCGTGGTGCGAAAGGCCGGCTTACTGGCCGGCCACTCCTGAGGAGACTTACTGCGCGGGCACCAGCCACTCAGCCGGAATGAAACCCACGTCCCCGCGCGGGTCGCGCACGTTCTTCCAGACGATGCCGTTGGCGTTGACGTCGGGCCCCACCACTTCCATCCGCGTGCCGTCCACCCAGGAGATGAGATAGTCATCCATACGGGGGGTACGCCGCAGCCAGGCGCCGACGCCGTCAGTGTTGCCGATCACGTAGGCCGGGGCCTGGGCGGTGACGGTAGGCGTGGTTGTCGACGTCGCGGTAGCTGTCGCCGTGCTGGCGGCCACTTTGGTCGGCGAGGCGGCCGGGTCGGTTGCCGCGCCGACCGGGGTGGGAGTGGCTCCGTTCGGCTGGTTTAGGACGCCGCTGCCGAAGAGGTTGCTGCTCCGCGTCTCGACCTTCAAGACGTTCGGTATCTGAGGCGGCGTCCAGGCCCAGCCGGCGGTGAGAAACGCCACGACGCCTCCCATCAAGGCGATGGTCAGGAAGAAGATGAACAGCAAACCGAAGTCGTGCCGCGCGGGCCGGCGGTCGGGTGGCAGATGACTGTATGGATCCATTGAGTACCTCTCGATGGCGCTCGCGCCTGGCTGACGCGCAGTCCGGGCGAGTCGGCGATCAGCACCCTAG
>JAMCYS010000085.1 GCA_023473795.1 Chloroflexota bacterium
AAGAGCAGACACGGCGACACAAACCACCCCGGTCTATTTACGAGTTATGGGTCATATGAGGGAAGAATGGCACAAAAAGGGGTCAAAACGGGTACAAATCTGACTGTGCCTTGCCTCGGCGATCAGCGCCAGCAGCTCGTCCTGCGTCACTCCTCGCCCTCGTCGGCACCCTGGCCCAGGCGATACTTGATGTCGTAGTTGATGATGTAGTCCAGCTGTTCGCCCGTGAAGCCATAGTGTCTGACCAGACGACGGTCGATGAGATCAACAAGAAGTTTGGACTTGCCAACGTTGAAGTTGACCTCGACTTGCTGAGTACCATCTGCGCGATTACGCAAACGCCGGGCAGCATTCCGATACAAATCTTCTAGAAGCTCATCCGCCAGCGCGTCAAATGACTTATCCTCGGCCAGCCTTGCCGGAACCGGAAGGGTATTTATGTCGTTGGCAGTTACGTGGTAACAATCGGATGTTTGAAGCCAGTATAAGTAGAAGAGGCCGGATGACAGCACGCAGATCAATGCACTTGCCCATTCCTTCGGTGTCCGAAGGGCCTTGTACGCGTTTGACAGCTTGTCTCGCAGGCATTTCCTGAAGTAACGACCACCGCTGTGGTAATACACCGTGTCCTGGTCGCCCCCGTAGGCTGCTAGCGATGCCAGCCGATGGTGCTTACGCACTTCCTGAGCGACAGATTGCGACATTGCCGACCCGATCTTGGGTATGGCACTTATCGTACAGTCAAGCCACGATTCGGCATATGTCAGTGACTCAAACAAGTAATTCCGGTATTCCACACGCCATCGCGTATAGCCAGTAGAATGGATGACGGCACCTGATTTACGCGCGGACCGACGCCCCAGAATAGTGGTTAGATTCATATCGACGCCGACGAACAACTTGCCCGGTCGGACAGCGAAGTTAGCGATGTAAAGCGTGGAATACGCTTGGTCCAGATGCTTCATAAGCGGCAGCATACGTGGGGTCGATATAGCGCTAATTGGCACGATGAGACCGGCCAGCCCACGATGGCGTAGCACATGGCTTGCCCGCTCAAGGCAAAGCGCATACAAGTTGCCGGTGCCCTGCAAATCCAACTGCGATGTCATGAACGAGTAGCCCACGTCAGGCAATTCCACGTAGGGCGGGTTACCGATCACAGCACCAAAACCGCCGCCAGCCATTATCCCGTGAAACTCGACAAACCAATGGAACGGCCTGTGCGATGCCAGCCAGTCGGCGTACCCAGTGCTGTTCTCTGACTCGACACCATACTCCCGAGCCAAGTAGCGGTTCAGCTCCTCCGCCATCTCTCCCAGCTTGTGCCGCAGCGCGGCCTTATCAGCCGGTGCAATCCGACCGCCCAACGTCAGTTGCTGTTCGCGGAAAATGGCAACCAGCGCCTCCACCGCTCGCGCTTTCTCCTCGATGGCGGGCAGGGCATTGTCGAAGTCCATCTTGCTGGTCAGGGCCCGCTTCACATCCTCGTAGGTGGCGAAGCCCACCAGCGTGTTGCCGGCGCGGATGTTGAAGTCGATGTCGGGCAGCGGCTCGATGCGGTCAGCGCTCTCCACCTGCGCCACCAGCTTCAGGAAGAGGCGCAACTTGCAGATCTCGACCGCCTCCTCCATTATGTCGACGCCGTAGAGGTTGTTGACCATAATCGTCTTGAGAATGAAATAGCGCCGGTTGGGGTGGTCGGCCAGGCGCGCCAGCGCTTTCTGGAAATCCCCGTACTTAGCCGGGCTGTGCTTCTCGCCGCTCGCCGCCAGGTCGTCCAGAAAAGCCTGCATGCGGTTGAGGCAGGCCTCGTAGAGCGGCTCCAGGATGTTGAGAGCGGCGAAGAGGAAGGCGCCCGAGCCGCAGGTGGGGTCGAGCACCGTTATCTCGTTGAGAGCCTTCCAGAAGGCGCGCAGCAGCTCCGGCCCCTCGCAGTTTTCGATCACGTCCTGGGCGAACTGGCGGATATTCAGGTTGTAGGTGATGAAGTCATCTATGGCGCGAACCTCGCCGCCCACCAGCTTGCTCCAGACCTCCTCGTAGCGCTGGCGGCGGGCCACCACCTCGCGCCAGATCTCGGTGGGCAGGGCATACTCTCGCGGCGCCGGCTTGTTCCAGCCGCCGCGTTGGCTCACGTCCTTGAGGCCGGCGGCGATCTCCGGCGGCAGCGGCAGCTCGACGCCGTGGCGCACCGAGGGGTAGATGTAGCGGTCGGGGTCTTCCTGGGCCAGGCGCCAGACGGCGCTCTCCCCTTCGAAGGCGATGCGGCACTCGCGCCGAGCGGCGTCGAAGAGGTAGGGGACGACGGTGTTCTTGCCGATGTACTCGGTGATGTCCTCCTTGGTGTAGTAGGCGCCCATCTGCTTCTGGTTGATATATTTCTCGAAAATATAGCCGAGCACGTCGGGATTGATCTCGCTATCCTTGGCCAGCGGCCGGTCGTCCAGGTGCCATTCGTACTGTTCGAAGAAGGCGAAGACCTGCGCGAAGGACTCATCGGCGATGTCCAGGTGCTGCCCGTGTTGCTCCTCGATCTGGTGGCGCTGGAAGAGCCCGCCGTCGAGGTAGGGAATGTCGCCCAACAGCCGGCGTTCCGCGTCCGTGCGCTCCGCAGGACGCTTGGCGAAGCCGGCGAAGAACAGGGGGCAGAGAAAGTCGGCGTGGAAGCGGTCGCCGGCCCGCGCCTGGCTGCGCCCCAGCTGGACGCGCAGGTAATCGAGGTTGCCGTCCAGAAAGCCCTTCTTCTGGACGAAGTAGATGAACATCAGCCGGTTCAGCATCACCGAGGCGTACCAGCGCCGCTGCTCCACGTCGGGGATGCCGCGAATGAAGCCCAGAAAGGCGTCGTGCTCCTTCTTGAAGCGCTCGTAGAAGCGTTTGGTGACGGGGTCGCGGTCGAAGGAATCCACCAGGCGGTTGACGACGCCGGTGAGGGTCAGCTCCTCCTCGTCGCTGAGGGGGATGGCGATGGCGGCCAGTTTCTGGGCCAGGGATTCCTCTTTTTCCCCGGGCTCGAAGCGGTACTCGCGGTAGGAGGCGGGGCGGCCCGGCCCCCGGGCCACCCACTGCCAGGCCTGGCGCGCGCGAGAGGCGTCGGCGAAGATGATGAGATGTTCGCGGGCCGACTTGGCGACCTCGCGGTCCACCTTCTGGCGCACGGCGTAAGGCGGGATGCGGCCGCTGCCGTCGGGCGAGCAGAGGAAGACCTGGGCGCCGCGCTTCTGGGCGATGCCCTCCAGGTTGAAGGTTTGGTCCCCCACCGCCACGGAGAGGCCGCCGCCGTAGCGGTCCCAGCCCAGCTCCTGGGTGAAGAGACGGCGGAAGTCGCCCCGCAGCAGATAGGAGCGAATGGTCTGCGAGTCTGGCGGCACGGCCAACCCTCCCTAGACCCGGCGCAGGCCGAGCGAACAGATGATGCGCGGCTCGCCGCTTTGGGGCGTCTCCTCCACCTGGCAAAGGCGGTCCTCGTGGCGCAGGCGCACCACCAGTTCGGCCAAGTCCTCGTCGGAGATGCCCACGCGCAGCTGCCGGTTCAGCGTGTCCTTGGCCACCTCTCGCAGAGGGTAGCGGTAGATATCGTCGATGGCTTTCAATAGGTCCTGGGTCAGGAACAGCTGGCCCTGGATATGGCGGGCGTAGGCTTGCAGCCGCTCGTAGACCCGGAAGCGCGCCGAGGTGCGCCCGCCCAGCTGGCCGCCGGCCGAACGCTCCTCCCGCGCCAGCAGCTCCAGCCCCTGGCGCACCAGGTCGTGGTGCCGGTCCAGGCAGGGCAGCGCCGCCGTCTCGGGGCCGCACTCGGCCGCTTTGAGGATGGCGTATTGCGATTCGCTGACGCTGTTCCCCTGGCCGTCCAGCCAGGCCAGGGCGTCGTTGCCCTCGGCGGTGCGGGCGTAGACGAGCACGCCTTCGGGCTTGTCCGCCGCCGGCACGTGCGGCCGGGTGGAGTAGACGACATCCGGCAAGCCCTCGACGGCGCGGCGCAGCGCGGGGTTGTCGGCGGTGGCGTTGTGCCAGATCTGGTAGGCGTAGGAGGAGAGGTCCACTTCGCTGTCGGCGTCGCCGTCCAGAATGCCCGCTTTCTCGTTGTAAAGATCGCGCACCGTTTCGTCTTCGTCGCCCTCGAAGAAGCGCTCGTCCGTACCCACCACCTCGGCGTTCTCGTGCAGCCGCTGGCGCACCCGGCCACGCAGGCGGATCAACCGCTCCACGCCCTCGGCGGGGAGGAAGGAGTAGCAGAGGATCTCCTCCGCCGCCTGGCCGATGCGGTCTACGCGGCCGGCCCGCTGAATGAGGCGGATGATGGCCCAGGGCAGGTCATAGTTGACGACCACGTGGGCGTCCTGCAGGTTCTGGCCCTCGCTGAGGACGTCGGTGGCGACCAGGACGCGCAGCTCGTCCTCCGGCCGCACCGTCTTCTGGTTGCTGGCCGGGCTGAAGCGCCAGGCCAGGGCGGTAGGGTTGTCGGAGTCGCCGGTGGCGGCGGCCAGGCGGGTGAGACCACAGGCGGAGAGCTGCTCCCGCAGGTAGAGAACGGTGTCCGCGAACTGGCTGAAGACGAGCACCTTGTCGCCCGCATGCTTGTCCATCAGGAGCCCGCGAAGCGCCGCCAGCTTGGCGTCGCGGGCGAGGTCCCAAGTGCCGGCCGAGCGCAGGACGTCAAGCAGGCTCGCCGCATCCTTGCCCAGGTCGCCGGCCAGGTCCGCACTGAAGAAGCGCGCCGATAGCCACTGGAAGCGCTTGCCGTAGCGCATGTCGTAGATCTTGTAGACTTCTGCCGCCCGCCGGCGGAGGGCCGCCTCGTCGCTCGGGATGGGGACGCTGGCCGTGGCCACGAGCTCGCCGGGGGCCTCCTCGTCGCCCCAGAGGCCGGGCTCCAACTCCTCCGCCTCGTCGTCGCGGTCGTCTAGCAGCTCGGCGTTCTGCGTGCCGATGGGCAGGGGCAAGTTGTTCTCCAGGGCATACAAGTAGACGTAGTTGCGTAGGACGTGGCGTTCCAAGGACTGGAGGAAAGCCAGGCCGCCGCTCTCCAGCCGCTTGAAGAGGTTGGTGCGGCAGAATCCCATCAGCCGCTTGCCGGCGCGGCAGAGGTCATCCAGAATCTTCTCTTCAGCCATCGTGGGCGGGGGAGTGACGCTGTTCAAGCGATAGTTGCCCAGCCCGTAGCGCGGCAGGCGCAGGGCGCCGATCAGGTCGACCACCCGCTCCGAGTAGAGCCGGGCGTACTGGTCGTCCGGATCGGCGTCGTCGATGGGGAACTTCAGGTTGCGCGGCAGGCGGGCGGGGAAGTAGGAGCGCCGGCCGTCCGGGAAGGTGAGGTATTTGCGCCCGTTGGCGGGGTCGGTTTGGGCGTAGTTGTCCTGGATGAAGGAGCGGGTACGGCGAACCATGTAGAGGCGCATCAGCTCGCGCCAGTCGTCCGCGTAGTCGCTCTTCTCGAAGGCGGCGAGGGAATGGAGGGCGCACTGATGGCGCCGCAAGAACTCTATCTCCCCCAGCTCGCGGATCTTCTGCTCGGGGCGGACGCCCAGGTTCTGATCTTCGGGGACGAAGAGACGGAGCTGGCTGGAGAGGTCACTGTAGTCCTTGTTGTAGGGCGTGGCCGTTAGCAGAATGCACTTGCTGCCGTTGCGCTGCACGTAGTCCTGGATGGCGTGAAACCGCTTGCCCTCGCGGTTGCGCAGGTTGTGCGACTCGTCCATCAGGACGAGGCGGTAGCGGCGCAGGTCGGCCAGTTCCTTCCGCACCATGCTGAGGGAGAGGACCCTGGCCCGCAGACGGTAACGCTCGCGGTAGTCTTTCCACATCGAAACTAGGTTCTTAGGGCAGATGATGAGCGTCTCCAGGTCCTGGTCGTCCTCGAAGATGCGGGCCACGGCGGTAGCCATCAGGGTCTTGCCCAGGCCGACCACGTCGCCGATGAGCACGCCGCCGCGCTTGTTGAGGTGGTGGGCGGCTATCTTCACGGCCGCGGTCTGGAACTCGAACAGCTGGTTCTCGAAGTCGCGCGGCAGGCGGAACTCGCGCAGGCCGGCACGCGCCTCCTGGGAGAGATGGTAGGCCATCTTGAGGTAGATGTAGTAGGGCGGCAGCGGCTCCTCGCGGGCCCAGCTCTCCTCGATGATTTGCGCCAGCTCGTCCGAGATATCCAGGCACCAGCGGTCGCGCCAGCGTTGCTCGAACCACTGCGCCAACTTTTGGCAGGCGTCGCCGTCCATAACGTCGACGTTCAGCTCGCCTTGTTCGCGCAGGCCGGCGAGGGTGAGGTTGCTGCTGCCCAGGAAACCTATGGTGGGGTTGAAAGGGTCAGGGCGGAAGGCCAGATAGAGCTTGGCGTGCAGCGGATAGCGCAAGAAGAGCTTGACGACAACCTTGCGGGCGCGGATCTGGGCTGCCAGGCGGCGCAGGCCGGCCTCGTCGGCGGCGGTGGGCACGCCGACGGTGAGCTGCTCGCGGAACTCGAAGGCCAGGCGCTTCTTGAGCTGCACCGCCGTGCCCTGGTCCATATCGTCGGCGGCTTCGCCGATCTTGAAGAGCGCCTCCAGCTGCTCCCTGGGGGCGCGCTGCATGCCTACGAGCAGCCGGCAGGCGTGGCCCTCACCGCCGGGCCAGCGCTCGACGTAGCGATCCAGCTCCTTCCAGCCGCGCAGGTTGAAGTAGCCGACGCAGAAGTCCGCCCGGTCGGAGACCTCCATCGCCTGCCGCAGCGCCGGGAGCAGGCTCTGTTCGATATTGTCGAAGATGCGGGGCATCCCTCGTTCCTCCGGTCCGGTCGAATGGCTGAGTCGCCCATTCGCCAACGCAATGGGGCAGCTGGCATGTGCTCAGCCGCCAGGGTGATAACCGTAATATACGGCCGGTGGGGGGAATGTCAATACTGGGCTGAGACCAAGGACGAATCGATCCTCAGCCAGATTCGCACCCGGACAGGGGGAAGGTAGGGGGCGCCGCGGGCCGCCTACCTTCCCCCAGAGGCAGAGGGAGAAGGCAGAGTCCGCGGGCGGGGGAACAAGACCGGGGGATGCGCCAAGTGCATCCCCCGTTTGCGGATAGGGCCTTTTCCGTGGGGCAAGCCCCACAGGACTTGGTTTCTCCTAGTACATCGGCGGCGCCGCGGGCGCGGCCTGCTTCTCCTCCGGGATGTCGGTGATGAGGGCCTCGGTGGTCAAGATCATGTTGGCCACGCTGGCCGCGTTCTGCACGGCGGAGCGGGTGACCTTGGCCGGGTCGATGATGCCCTCCTGGATCATGTCGACGTACTGGTTGCTCAGGACGTTGAAGCCGATCTTGTTGTTCTTCTTCTCCGCCTGCTGACGTTGCACGCCGTCCACGATCACCGAGCCCTCCATGCCGGCGTTGGCCGCCAGCTGGCGCATGGGCTCCTCTAGGGCGCGCCGGACCAGCGCGACGCCCGTGGCCTCGTCGCCCGAGAGCTGGATCTTGTCCAGAGAGCTGCCCGCGTTGATGAGGGCCACGCCGCCGCCCGGCACGATGCCTTCCTCGATGGCGGAGCGGGTGGCGGAGAGGGCATCCTCGACGCGGTGCTTCTTCTCTTTCAGCTCTACCTCGGTGGCGGCGCCCACCTTGAGCACGGCCACACCGCCAGCCAGCTTGGCCAGGCGTTCCTGCAGCTTCTCGCGGTCGTAATCGGAGGTCGTCTCGGCGATCTGGGCCTTGATCTGGCGCACGCGGTTCTGGATGGCGCTGTCGCTGCCGTGGCCCTCGACGATGGTCGTCTCGTCCTTGTCGGCACTGACGCGGCGGGCGCGGCCCAGGTCGTTGATGGTGGCGGAGTCGAGCTTGCGGCCCAGCTCCTCGGTGATCACGGTGCCGCCGGTGAGAACGGCGATATCCTCGAGCATCGCCTTGCGGCGGTCGCCGAAGCCCGGGGCCTTGATGGCCAGCACGTTGAGCGTGCCACGCAGCCTGTTGACCACCAGAGTGGCCAGGGCCTCGCCGTCCACGTCCTCGGCGATGATGACCAGATCCTTGGTAACCTGCAGCAGGCGCTCAAGAACCGGGACGATGTCGGCGATGGCGGAGACCTTCTTGTCGGTAATCAGGATGTAGGGATTCTCGATCTCGGACACCATGCGCTCGGTGTTGGTGACGAAGTAGGCTGAGATGTAGCCGCGGTCGAACTGCATGCCATCGACGTACTCGGTCTCGAAGCCGAGGCCCTTCGACTCCTCGACGGTGATGACGCCGTCTTTGCCGACCTTCTCCATTACCTCAGCCAGCAGGTCACCGATCTCGCTGTCGGCGGCGGCAATGGCGGCCACGTGGGCGATGTCGCCCTTGCCCTGCACCGGCGTGGCCATGCTCTTGATCTCGGCGACGACGGCCGCGACGGCCTTCTCCACGCCCTGCTTCAGCAGCATGGGGTTGGCACCGGCGGCGATGTTGCGCAGGCCCTCGGTGACCATGGCCTGGGCCAGAACGGTGGCGGTGGTGGTGCCGTCGCCGGCCACGTCGTTGGTCTTGGTCGCCGCTTCCTTCAGCAGCTGGGCGCCCATGTTCTCGAAGGGATCCTTGAGCTCGATCTCCTTGGCGACGGTGACGCCATCGTGGGAGACGGTGGGGGCGCCGAACCTCTTGTCCAGGGCGACGTTGCGGCCCTTGGGGCCGAGTGTCGTCTTGACTGCCTTGGCGACGGCGTCCACGCCCGCCTTGAGCGACTGACGCGCGTCTTCACGGAACTTGATCTGCTTGGGCATCGAACTTCCTTCCTCCTGTTTCTGGACCCCGGCTGGTTAGCCGAGGATGCCCATGATGTCCTTCTCGGAGATGATGAGCAGCTCCTCGCCGTCCAGCTTGACTTCGCTGCCCGCGTACTTGGCGTAGAGGACCGAATCGCCCTCCTTGACCTCCATCGGCACGCGCTTGCCTTCTTCGTTCACGCGTCCGGGGCCCACGGCCAGTACCTTGCCCTCCATGGGCTTCTCCTTGGCCGTGTCCGGCAGCACGATGCCGCCCTTGGTCACTTCCTCCCGCTGGGTGGGCTTCACGACCACGCGGTCGCCCAACGGCTTGATCTGTCCCGCCATGAACTGGAACCTCCTCTCGACTGCAGGTGCGCCCTTAGCACTCAACCCTGCAAAGTGCGTTAGCACTCTCGACCTTCGAGTGCTAACGCGTCGAATATTAGCCGCGCCGGGTCAAACGGGGCAAGCGTGCCGCGGGCCGTTGAAGCACGTCCCGCTGCATATTTCTCGCCAGGACTAGAGATTACTCGTGATTACTCGGCCATGCTAGTCAGTACGCACTTGATGCCTGCGCCGGTCTCCGGCAGGGGTAGGTGGGGTCGCCCGCGGGCAACCGGGCCCGTATAATGTAGCCATGGAGAACCCCGTCCCGCCCGCCCGGGGCGCCTGGGCCTGGCGCCACTCCCCCCGACCTGCGCGGCACGCGCCCGATTTCGAAGTATTCGAGACGCTGGCTTCGCCGGGCTGCCCGATCTGCGCCCTCGCCTTGCGCAGTGTCCGGCGCTATCTGGACGCGCTGGCCTACGAAAGCGTCAACGACGTCGAGCTGCGCGAGCACCTGCGCGCCTCGCGCGGCTTCTGCCATCACCACGCCTGGCAGTTCCTCGACCTGGCCGCGGATGGTCTGGGAACGGCGCTGATCTACGGCGACGTGCTGGGCTCGGTGTTGGCGGCTCTGCGTCCCGAGCCGGCGGCAGTTTCGCCACTGCGGGCACTGGCCCGCCTGGGCCGGCGGCAACCACGCTGGAGAACCATGCTACGACGTCTGGCGCCGCGCGGCCAGTGCCCGGCCTGCCGCGAGCTGGAGGGCGCCGCGACGCGCTACCTCGAGGTCCTGCTCCCGCGCCTGTCAGAACCGGATATGCGGCGCCGCTTGGCCGCGGCCGGCGGACTCTGCTTGCCTCATCTGCGCCAGGCTCTCGGCAAGAGCACGACAGCCCAAGCAACGTTGCTGGCGGGCGCCACTGTCGCCGGCCTGCACCGACTGGGCGGGGGCGCGCCCTCACCGGAGGCGGCCGCGTCTCTCCTCGCCGGGGCGGCCGGCGCCGTCGCCTCGCCACCGCCACACCAGCCACGTTCCCGGGGCCCGGCGGCGACCGTCCCAACCGGGCAGAGCGAATGCGCCGTCTGCCACGCGGCGCTGGCTGCCGCCGACGCCTGCCTTTTATCCTTGGCCGATGGACAAGCCAACGCCGACGCGGTCCGGCTCTGCAACAACCACGCCTGGCGCCTGGTGGCGTTAACGCCCGGCGCGGGCGGACCCTGGCGCAGGGCCCTCGGAGCGGCCGGCGATAGCCTGGCGCAGGCCATCGCGGCGGTGTCGGCCGGCGGCGATGTGGCAGAGTGGCTCGCCTCCGGCCTGAAGCTTCGGCCTTCTGAACTCGCCCAGCCCACTGGAAGCCAAGGCTTCAGCCGGAGCCAGGCGCAAGAGGAATGCCCCGCCTGCCGGGCCGAGGCGGCGGCCGAGCTGGCGGCGACCGAGAGGCTTTTGGACGACCCCAGTGGTCCCTGCTTGCCCCACCTGCAGCTGGCCCTGACACTGGCCGGGGCGGACGAGCGGACGCGGGAGCTGTTGGCCGCCGAGCGAGAGATGCTGCTCGCTCTGCGGGCCGAGCTCGCCGAGTTCGTGCGCAAGAAGGACTACCGCTTTGCCCGCGAGCCCCTGGGCGCGGAGGCGGGCTCACCCCGCCGGGCGGTAGCCCTGGTGGCCGGCGCCCGCGGCCTGCGCGGCGTGGGCGCCCTGCCGGCGGGCCCGCGTCCGGGCGATTGATCAGCCAGGCCTGGCCCCGTCCGCGACTGGCTTGCTTGCGTCGCTTCCTTGCTTATGGTAATGTCAAGTAGGGCTTGGCTCGCCCGGAGGGAGCGGCGCACTTGGACACGGACGTTCTGTTAGAGATCGGCCTCATCGTCCTTCTGATAGTGCTGAACGGCTTCCTCGCTGCTTCCGAGATCGCCATCGTCTCCGTCCGCAAGCCTCGGGTCAAGCAGCTCGCCGACGAGGGCTCGCGCGCCGCGCGCGCGGTGTTGCGCCTCTCCGACAACATGAGCCGCTTCCTCGCCACTATCCAGGTTGGCGTCACCATCTCCGGCTTCTTCGCCTCGGCGGTCGGCGCCGTCAGCCTCTCCGCCGTTCTCGCCCAGAGCCTGCGCGACTCTGGCGTCTCCTTCCTCGCCCAAGCCGCCGACCCCATCGCACTGATCGTGGTGACGCTGCTCATCTCCTACGTCACCCTCATCTTCGGCGAGCTGGTACCCAAGAATCTGGGCCTAAGCTTCGCGGAGTCCTGGTCGCTGCGCTCAGCCAGCCTGGTCGAACTCTTCGGCAAGCTAGCGGCGCCCGTCGTCTCCCTGCTCACCCTCTCCACCAACGCCATACTGGGCATCTTCGGCCTGCGGCAGCGGGCGATGATCGCGCACGTCACCGAGGATGAGATCATCTCCATGGTGGACGCGGGCGAGGAGGAAGGGGTCATCCAGACCTTCGAGCGGGAGATGATTCGCGGCGTCTTCGACTTCGGCGATACGGTGGTGCGCGAGGTGATGGTGCCCCGGATCGACGTGGTGGCACTGGACAGGAGCACGCCCGTGCAGATGGCGCTGGAGACTTTTCTCAGGCTAGGCTTCTCCCGACTGCCAGTGTACAAGGGCTCCATCGACGAGATCGTGGGCGTGCTCTACGCCAAGGACCTGCTGCGCTACTTCTCCGGCGAGCACAAGCCCGAAGGCATCGTCGCCCTGGCCAGGCCGCCGATCTTCGTGCCAGAGACCAAGCGGCTGAGCGAACTGTTCAAGGAGCTGCAGCAGAGCCGCACCCACATGGCCATCGTCGTCGACGAGTACGGCGGCACGGCCGGGCTAGTGACGATGGAGGACATGCTCGAGGAGATAGTCGGCGAAATCCGGGACGAGTACGATCTGGAGGAGAGCCGCCTGGTCATCCTCAGCCCCGACGAGGTCCTCGTCAACGGCCTGGTCTCGGTGGGCGACCTGGAAGACACGCTGGAGGTGCGCCTGGAGGTGGAGGGGGTCGATACGGTGGCTGGCCTGGTCTACTCCACCCTGGGGCGCATCCCCGTGCCGGGCGACAGGGTGGAGTTAGGCGAGCTCACACTGACGGTGGAATCGGTGAGCGGCCGGCGCATCCGTCAGGTGCGCGTGGTCCGCCGTCCCCAGCCGCCGGAAGAAGAGGGGGAGTAGACTCGGCCCCCACTTCTCCCTCTCATGCCTCAAAGCGGACAGTCTTGCATACAGCTCGGTTCGGACGGCGCCCGGCCATGAATGGCCCGGGCTGAAGAAACGAAGCCGTCTGAAGCCGGCTGGGAACGTTCCCCAGCCCCCTTCGAGGGGGCTTTGTGTCCTCAGCCCGGGGCTTGAGCCCCCGGCGACAGTCCCGGTCCACCGGGTAGCGGAGGCTGTCCTGCTCTGCACCCCGCCAGGGAGAGGCAGCTTCCCGCAACGGGCCGGCTACTCGACCAGCTCTCGGAGCCCGCCCTCGGCCGCGAAGGCGGCGAACTCGGCCACACTGGCGAACGCCCGTCCTGCCAGCAGGTTCACCACCCAGTTGTGGCGCAGGGGCGTGATCGCCAGCACAGGCGTGCCGCGCCGGTGGGCCTCCCAGATCTCGATGGCCGTGCCCATGCTGGCTTCCGGCAGGTAGGCCACCACCAGGTCGGCGCTCGCCGCCTCCTCCACCAGAGAGAAGAAGGCTTCCCGGGCCTGCCCCAGATCGTACTCGATGCCGTTGGGATGGAGGTCGATCGGGCAGACCACTTCGGCCTCGGGCAAGTGCTGGCTCAGCAGGCGCTTCAACTCGTCGCGGTAACCCTGGTCGTGCAATTCCGTGCCCGAGTGCGAGCCCTGGATAATCCCGGAGAGAAACACCTTCACCGCCCCCACCTCCTACTGGCCGAGCCACGCGCTCCGCGGGCGATTATAGCACCGAGCCGCCGGTAGGCCTGCGGCGGACGATCAGCCCGGCCGGCGCCTCGCGGGCCAGAATACCGTACAGCCGGCAGGACGCCGTCACCTTCCCCGGCCGGCGGCGGAAAGGGTTGCGCGCCTGCAGAACGTAGTCGACGCTCTCGCGGTCGAACCACAGCCGCTCGCCGCCCAGCAGCAGTTCGAGGGCGATCCACTGGCCGGTGCGGCTGTAGCGTATCTGCCTGACCAAGCCGTAGGCGCCGGCGTGGACGCTGGCGGTCGCCGCCTTGACGTGGGCAGTGTCGCCGATGGCTGGGTTGTCCATTGGGTGCCTCCCGAGAACGACGCTGCCGCGGCCGCTCGCGGCCATGTTACCCGCCTGGCGGTCTGGCGGCAACTGGTGGGCGCGGGCCTCTCCGGAATGCGAGACGGCAGCCCTCTGGGGTGTATAATGGCCGCCACCGGCGGCGCTCCCACGCCACTGCCAATAAGGATGTGGGGGCTGCGTCCCCACGCCAGCGACGATCAAGGATGTGGGGGCTGCGTCCCCACGCCAGCGACGATCAAGGACGTGGGGGCTGCGTCGCCAAGAAAGCGACTCGGGAGGGACATCTCTTGCGCTACACTCGCTTGGGCCGGACCGGCCTCACGGTCTCGCTGATTGGCTTCGGCGGCATCCCCGTCCGCCGTCTCGACCGCGCCGAAGGCGTGCGCGTGGTGCGCCGGGCGCTGGACCTGGGCATCACCTTCTACGACACCGCTCGCCGCTACGGCGACAGCGAGGAGAAGATGGGCGAGGCCCTGGCCGGCCATCGCCAGCAACTGGTGCTGGCCAGCAAGAGCCAGCGGCTGACTAAGGAAGAGGTGACCGCCGAGCTGGAGGAGAGCCTGCGCGCTTTGCGCACCGACTACATCGATCTTTACCAGCTGCACAACGTCAGCGAGGCGGGACGCTACGAGACCGTGATGGGACCCGGCGGCGCTTTCGAGGCCCTGGCCGAGGCCAAGCGGGCCGGCAAGGTGCGCTTCCTGGGCATCACCAGCCACAAGCGCGAGCTGGGGCTGCGCGGCATCGAGACCGGCCTCTTCGACTCCGTGATGCTGCCCTTCAGCCATCTCGAGCCGGAGGTGGCCGCGGGCGTCTTGCCGCGCTGCCGGGAGCTCGACGTGGCCTTCATCTGCATGAAGCCCTTCTCGGGGGGCATCCTGACCACGGCCGAGCAATGCCTGAAGTGGGTGCTGCAGCAGGGTGTGACGGTGGCCATTCCCGGCATCGGCTCGCTGGCCGAACTGGAGCAGGACGCCTCCGTGGGCGACGCCAACTGGACGCTGGCCCCGGGTGACCTGGCCGCGATGGAAGCAGAGCGGGCGGAAGCGGGCAAGACCTTCTGCCGGCGCTGCGACTACTGCCGCCCTTGCAGCAACGACATCCCAATCTCCGAGGTACTGCACAGTACCTCGCTGCTGCGCCGCCAGGGCCCTAGCTACATGGGCAACGGCCAGTACGAACGCGTCAAGGGATTCGTGGAGAGCTGCAGCCAGTGTCGCGAGTGCGAGCCGCGCTGCCCCTATGGGCTGGCCATTCCCGAGCTGCTGCGCGAGCGCTTGGACGAGATTCAACTGACTTTGCGCGCCGCCGGCTGGCAGGTCTAGCCGGCGGCGAGGCGACGCCGGGGACAAGGGGGGCGGCATGGACGAGAAGCCACGGGAAAGCGAGTCCGCACCCCACCCTGCCCCATTAGCGGGAAAGCCCTGGCGGCGGCCGGCACTGCGGCTGCCCTCGACACTTCAAGGGTTACCCATCACCTGGCCGGTCGTCTCCGGGCTGGCGTTGGCCCTGGTCTTTCTCGTTGGCCTCTACTGGCTCATTTCCGCCCCCATCCGGGACAGGCAGGCGCGCCTGCCGTCCGCGACACCGGGGGCTCTGGCGCTGGTCCTCCAGGGGGATGAACTCCTCGCCAAGGGACGCCTGGAGGAGGCCATGAGCGCCTACAGCCAAACCCTGGCCCTCGATCCTAACAACGCCCGCGCCCTGGCCCACTGGGGCTGGGCGCTGACCGTACGGGGCAAGACGGTGGAAGCGATCCAGCGCCTGGGCCGGGCGACGGAACTGGCCCCCAGCAGCGGGGAGTACCGGGCCCTGCTGGCTCTGGCCTACGACTGGGGCTCGCAGTACGACCGCGCCGGCGTCGAGGCCCAGGCCGCCTTCCGTCTGGAGCCGGGCAACGCCCGCGTCCTCGCGGTGCTGGCCGAGGTGCTGGCGGACAGCGGTCGTCCCGCCGAGGCCGTGGACTACGGTCGCCGAGCGGTGGCGGCCGACGCCAACTCGGCCGACGCCCACCGCGCCTACGGCTACGCCCTGCAGGCGGCCGGCGAC
The DNA here is from genome assembly GCA_023473795.1 of Chloroflexota bacterium. Lineage (GTDB taxonomy): Bacteria > Chloroflexota > UBA6077 > FW602-bin22 > JAMCYS01 > JAMCYS01. The sequence continues at coordinate 15,280 of JAMCYS010000085.1, forward strand.
CTGACGCAGGGGGCCGCCGAGCTGCGCCGGGCGGTGGAACTGGCGCCGAACCTGGCCTACTTGCGGCTCTCCCTGGCCGCGCTCTACCGCTCGGCCGGCCAGTACCCCGAGGCGCTGGCGGAGTACCAGAAGGCAGTGGACCTGGAGCCCTTCAGCCCGCAGGGGCACGAGGGACTGGGGACGGTGTACTACCGGCAGAAGCAGTACGACACGGCCGTTCCCTACTTCGCAAGGGCCGCCGACCTCGACCCTAACCGCTTCTCTGCCCAGAACTACCTCGCCTGGAGTCAGTATCTGACGGAGCACTACGACCTCGCCATCCCCCACTTCCAGCGGGCGTTGGAGATCGACAACAGCCGGGCCGACGGCCACGCCGGGCTCGGCTGGGCGCTACTCAACCTCAAACTAACGGAGCAGGCGCGAGGAGAGTTCGAGAAGGCGCTGGCGCTCGACCCCCAGCTGAAGCTAGCTCAGGACGGCCTGGCAGCGGCCAAGCAACAGCAGCCATAGCCCGCTCTCTTGCTTGACAATTGGCAAGTCCAGCGCTAGTATGCCGCCCATTCGTCCATTCGAGGGAACGATTGGGAGGTCGCTTTACACGATGAGAGGACGCACGGCTCTCTGCCTCGCGACGGTGATCCTGCTGCTCACCGCCTGTTCCTCTCCAGCATCGGCGCCCGCCGCCACACCTACCGCCGTGGCCAAGGCTACTACCGCGCCAGCGGCTGCTCAAACCGCCGCTCCGGCGGCCGCCACGAAGGCCCCCGCAGCTGGCACTCAGGCCCCGGCCGCGGCGGCGACGGCCAAGCCGGCAGCTGCTGCCGCTCCCCTGGCCGCGGACGCGGCCAAGTTGCTCACCGTGGCCGATGTCGAGAGGGTAACCGGCCTCAGTGGCGTCAGACTTATCCCTTACAACGCCAGCGCCGGCGCCGGCGGCGACATCAACTTCGGTGACAAGGACGGCAGCCTCATTCTGATGCTCAAGTTGTCGAGCAACACGCCCTACAACACGATGAAGAACGATGCGCGATACTCTAGTGGCCCGATCAGTGGCATCGGCAACGACGCCTTTGGCATACCCTCGCCGCTCAACCCTAAGGAATCGTTCGGCGTCGCCTTCCTCAAGGGCACCCAGGCGGCCACGCTCAGTACCTACTTCAGCGGGAACGGGCTCGCCGTGAGTATCGATAAGATTCAAGAGCTGGCCAAGCTGGCCGCCTCGCGGATGCCCTAGCGCCCCCCAGCGCCACGCGCAACAGAGTCCGCCGCCGAAAGCCCGTGCCCTACAGCCGGGACCAGCCTGGTGCCACCGGCCTAGACGCCCCCGTAGCGGTTAGCCAGATGGTCGTAAAGGCGAGAGAGCGGTCCCAGCAAGCCGGCGCTGCCGCGGAAGTTCAGGTTGATCAGCCACATCAGGAGCCAGTTGGGGTGCGACCAGCCGATCCGTTGCCAGGTGCAGGGCAGGCTGTAGAACTCGCGCCACAGCCAGTCATGGCCCTCCTGCAGCCGTTTCACGGAGAGGCGGCGGGGCGTGTAGACCACCCTGTCGCTGCCGTAGTGCGACCAGTCGCGGTCGAAGATGCGGCCCTCGCGCTCCAGCTCGGCGTAGAGGCGCGTGCCGGGGTAAGGGGTGGGAATGTTGAACTGCGCCGACTCGAGACGCACCCGTCGGGCGAAGCGCAGCGTCTCGGCGAAAGCGTCCTCGCTATCCTCGTCCAGGCCGACTAGGAACGCGCCGTGGACCGCGATGCCGTGGGCCTGGATGCGCGCGATCGCCGCCTCATAGCGCTCGGCGACGTTGGTGCGCTTGCCCACCGCCGCCAGGTTCGCTTGCGAGATGGACTCTATGCCGATGAGCAGCCCGGTGCAGCCGCTGGCCGCGGCGGTGGCCAGCAGTTCCTCATCGCGGGCAATGTTCAAGTCGGCCTGACCGAACCAGGTGAGCCTGCGCCCCGCCAGGGCTCGGAAAAGCCGCTTGGCCCGGCCGGGATTGGCGGCCACGTTGTCGTCGAGAAAGGCCAGCAGGCGCGGGCTGCCCATCTCCCCCAGCTCCGCCAGCACCTCCTCCACCGGGCGGGAGCGGTAGGTGCCGCCGAAGAACGTCGTCACGCTGCAAAACGAACAGCCGTAGGGGCAGCCCCGGGTGGTGAACAGGGTGTCCGGCAGCAGGTATTTGCCACGCCGAAACAAGTCCCGCCTCGGGAAAGGGAGACCGGCCAAGGCGGGGTACTCCGGCGCCTGGTAGACAGGGCGCAGCCCGTCCGCGCCCGCATCGGCCAGAAGCTGCGCCCAGAGGGTCTCGGCCTCGCCAACAACCACGGCGTCGGCGTGCGCCAGCGCCTCCTGGGGCAGGGCGCTCGGGTGCAGCCCGCCCAACACCACCCGAATGCCGGCGGCGCGGAAGCGATCGGCTATGGCGTAGGCGCGCGTGGCCGTTAGCGTGGTGCAGGTGACGCCGACCAGGTCGGGATGGCCGGCCCAGTCGATGGGGTCGACGTTTTCGTCGGTGAGTGACACCTCGACCTGTGGTGGGGTGAGCGCCGCCAGAATAGCGAGGGCGAGGGGCGGGGCCAGGGAGCTCTTGCCGCCAATGCCCACCGGTTCATCGCGCGACGGGGCGATCAGTTCTACCCGCATCTTGCCCTCTATCCTCCGGGCGACGCCCCTCGGGCAGGCGAACGCGCTCTGGTCAGTCCGCGAGACGCCGTTCCATCGCCCGCGGGGCGCGGGGACCAACGTCAAACTCATCCGCTGCACTAAGCTGAACACCGCCGGCGGGCGGGGGATACGAGCGCCGTCCGCTGGATCAGTAGGTGATGCCGCTGCCAGGGAAGTCTAGGCGCCCTCCTCGTGCTCGCCCGCTTCCCGTAGCCACTTCTCCCGGGTCTGCCGCTTCATCTGGCGGCTGGCCCGCATCGCCTGGCGCGCGCCCCAGAGCTTCGGGATCGCTCGGCGAGCTGTGTTCGCCTGCCCTGAGGCTGGTAGACCGAGTGGAAGTGCGCTACTTCTTCCACCGGGCGGCCACGCCCGCGGGCGCCTTCTTGCCGGTCGCCTTGCTCGTCGGCTCAGCGGCCGACCTAGCGGACTTAGCCCCGTCCGTCAACTGGCTGGCTTTGGGCGCGTCTGGTTTGGTGGCCGGCGCAGTGGCGGGCTTCGCCCCCTCCGTATCCTTGTCCGTCTTCGACTTGGCGGCGGGCGCCGCGGGCTTGCCGTCTGGGGCCCTGGCCGCAGCTTTCTCGTCTCTGATCGGGGCAGACGGCTGCGCGGGCGCTTTGGCGGCTGCCGCCGCCGGCTTGGCCTTGCCCGCGGGCGCCTGCAGCGCTGCCGCCTGGCCTGGCTTCGCCGCCACTGCGGTCGCGGCTTTGCCGGCAGGCTGGGCAGGCGCCTGCGCGGCGACCGCCACCGCCGCCTCTGCCGCGGGCTTGGCCCGCTTGGGCGCCGCCACGGCCACCGGAGTCGGCTGCTCCGTGGCCGGCGCCGGACCGGAGGCCGGCTTGGCGAGCGGTTCGGCGGCCTTCGGGCGCGCGCTGCTGGTCGCTTTGGGAGCCACAGCCACAGGCTCGGGGGCGGGCTCCTTCTTGGGCAGGCTCGCCTTGCTCCGGCCGTCGCCGCCCTTGCCCGGGCCCTTGGCGTCGCCGATGACGTACAGTACCGCCATCGCCACCACCTTGTCCGTGGGCGCCACCCGCACTAGCCCCACGCCGAGGGTCGAGCGCCCGTTGCGCGGAATGGCAGTCACGGCGCTGCGATAGACGATGCCCTCGGCGGAAGCCACCATCACCTCGTCGCCCACGTTGGCCACCCGGGCCGCCACCAGGATGCCGGTCTTATCCGTGATCTTGGCACCGCGCACCCCGCCGCCGCCGCGACCCTGCTGCGGGTACTCCTCGATGGCCGTGCGCTTCACCATCCCCCGCTCGGTGGCGGTGATGAAGTCCGTGCCCCGGCTGGCGAAGTCCATGCCGGCGGCCTTATCGCCCGCATCCAGCCGGATGGCGCGCACGCCGCCGCTGCCCCGGCCGGAGGCCCGCACCTCGTTCTCGTTGAAGCGAATCGTCTGCCCCTGTTCGCTGGCCACGATCAGCTCGTCGTTGCCCTTGGTCAGCCGCACCCAGCGCAGCTCGTCGCCCTCGCCCAGGGCCATGGCGATGAGGCCGCTGGAGCGGATGTTCTCGAAGTCGGTCACGGCGATGCGCTTGACCTCGCCCGCCCGGGTCAGCATGCACAGGTACTGGTCCTCCTCGAACCTGCGCACCGGCACCAGGGCCGTCACCGACTCCTGCGGGTCAAGGCTGACGAAGTTGTTCAAAGGCAGGCCGCGGCTTTGCTTGCCGGCGTCGGGGATATCGTTCACCCGCAGCGAATAGACCTTGCCCCTGTCGGTGAAGAAGAGCATCGTCGCCCGCGTATTGGCGACCGAGAGGTGGATGACCGCGTCGTCCTCGCGCGTGATAATGGCCCCGGTGCCCGCGCCACGCGCCCGCCGCTGCGGGCGGTAGACCTCCACCGACAGGCGGCGCACGTAGCCCCGCGCCGACAGGCCCACGACGACGTCCTGGTTGGGGATGAGGTCTTCTTCGTCGATCTCAGCCGGCTCGTCGGTCAGGATGGCGGTGCGCCGCGGGTCGCCGTACTTGCGTTTGATCTCCTCCAGCTCGTCTCGGATGACGTACAGGATCTTCAGCGGATGGCCGAGCAGGTCCTCGAGGGAGGCGACGAGGCGCCGCACCTCGGCCAACTCGTCGAGGATTTTCTTGCGCTCGAGAGCCGCCAGGCGGCGCAGCTGCATGTCGAGGATCGCCTGCGCCTGGATCTCGCTCAACTTGAACTTGCTGATCAGAGCCTTACGGGCGGCGTCGGCGTCCTGCGCCCGGCGGATGGTGGCTATGACTTCGTCCAGGTTGTCGAGGGCGATCTTCAAGCCCTCCAGAACGTGAGCCCGCTGGCGCGCCTTCTCCAGTTCGAAGAGGCTGCGGCGGGTCACCACCTCCTGGCGATGGTCGAGGAAGTGCTGCAGCGCGGCCTTGAGCGTGAGCGTGCGTGGCTGGTTGTCCACCAGGGCCAGCAAGTTGACCGAGAAGGCCACCTGCATCGTCGTGTGGCGGTAGAGCAAGTGCAACACCTGACGGGGAGTCACGTCGCGCTTCAGCTCAATCACCACCCGCAGGCCTTGGCGGTCCGACTCGTCGCGCAGGTCGGATATGCCCTCGATGCGCTTGTCGCGCACCAGCTCGGCGATCTTCTCCAGCAGCGCGGCCTTGTTGACCTGGAAAGGCAGCTCGGTGACGACGATCTGGTAGCGCCCGCCGCGCATCTCCTCTATGTGTGCCTTGGCGCGCAGCACCACCCGACCACGGCCCGTGGTGTAGGCGCTCGTGATCCCCTCTTGGCCCAGGATCAGCCCGGCGGTGGGGAAGTCGGGCCCTCTGACGATCGCCAACAGCTCGTCCGGGGCGATGTCGATCAGATCGTCGGCCACGGCGACGAGCGCTTCGGGGGAGGCGGCCTTGCGCACGCCCAGGTGCAGGTCGAGGGCCTTGGCCTGCAGCCGCTGGCGCAGGGCCGGCGCGATCTTGGCCAGGGCCTGTTGCAGGACCTCGCCCTCCACGTTCTGGCCGTGCACGCGCGCCCACATCACCTCGAAGGACACGCCCTCCTCCACGGCGGCGCCGTAGCGGTTGATCATGTGCGCCAGAGCGTCGCAGACCTCGCCCAGGTTGTGGGGCGGGATGTTCGTGGCCATGCCCACGGCGATGCCGGCGGAGCCGTTGATCAGCAGATTGGGGATGCGGGCCGGCAGCACTACCGGTTCTTTGCGGGTGCTATCGTAGTTGTCGACCCAGTTGACCGTGTCCTTGTCGATGTCGGCCAGCATCTCCTCGGCGATGGCCGTCATGCGGGCTTCGGTGTAGCGCATCGCCGCCGGATTGTCGCCGTCGATGGAGCCGAAGTTGCCCTGGCCGTCCACCAACGGGTAGCGCATGTTGAAGTCCTGTGCCAGACGCGCCATGGATGGGTAGACGATGGCCTCGCCGTGGGGATGGTAGTTGCCGCTGACGTCGCCGCAGATCTTGGCCGACTTGCGATAGTGAGCCGTGTGGGTCAGGCCGAGGTCGTGCAGGGTGACGAGGATACGCCGGTGCACCGGCTTCAGGCCGTCGCGCACGTCCGGCAGGGCGCGCGAGACGATGACGCTCATCGCATAGTCGAGGTAGGAGCTCTGCATCTCCTTCTCGATGGCAACGGGCTTGACGATTCCTATTTCCATACGGCTTCACCTTCCCAGTGCTAGCCCGCGTGCTGGTCACAAAAGACGGGCCCTATGGCCCGCTTGGCTGCCGCCCAGTGGCGGCGAGGTATGCGCGGAGGCTGGTCTCAACACGTTGAACGGGCTGATTATACCACAGGCCCGCCGGACCGGACAATTCGCCCCCCGGCCTGGCGAGCGCTGGATTGCGGCTGGCTGCCTCTCGGCCCACCGCCGAAGGAGCCAGCCGCCGGTACTACTCGTCGAGCGTGATGATCTGCCCTTCGCCGCCCCGCGGTCGGGCGCCGGCTGTCCGCATCAGCTTGCGGAAAGCCTCGCTGGGCTGGGCGCCCACCACGGCATAGCCGCCGGCCAGGAAGGTGGGCACGGCCGAGACCCCCAGGTCCCGCGCTTCGTCGATCTGTCGCTGCACTGCTTCCCGGTAGGTTCTCTCGGCCAGGACACGGCGCAGCTCGGCGGCGTCCAACCCGCAACTCGTCGCCGCCCCGGCCAGAACCTCGACGTCGCCGATGTTGAGCCCCTCGGCAAAGTAGGCGTGGAAGATGGCCCGGTGCAGGCAATCGTGCGCCGCCGGGCCCAGGCCCTTGGCCCACTCGGCCGCCTCCAGGGCGAGCCGGGAGTTGGCGAGGCGCGTCCGGCTGCCCAGGGGCAGCCCCACCTCCCGCGCCATACGCTCGAATTGCGCCCGCGATTGGCGCAGCAACTCGGGGTCCCAGGGAGGATCCATGCCCTCCGCCGGCACCTCTGGGTGCAGCTCGTAGGCACGCCAGTCGACTGCCACGTCGAACTCGCGACTGATCAGGTCGGCCCGCTCCAGGGCGACGTAGCAGAAGGGTCAGACGAAGTCAGAGTAGATGGTCAGGGCTATCGGCATCTTGCACCATTCCTGGGAAGGTGGTTAGCGGAAACCATTGTACCACCGGTTGGCCAAAGGCGGCTAGGCCGTCTTTGGAGTGCGGCGGCAAGCCGCCGCCCACGAAAGCGCGGGCAAGCCCGCGCACTCCAAAGACGTCGCGCAGCCTTGTTGGCTGCCCGGCGGCTCGCCTATAATGTGGGTTAGGAGCGGCCTATCGGCCGCCGGGAGATGGCACCTTGGCACCAATCGAGTACATCCCAATCATGCGCGCTTACTACCAGAGCCTGGGCCGCGGCGACTACCCCCTCTACAAACCCCAAGACGACCCCTGGGCGCCGCTAGTTAGGCCACTCTCGCAGTGCCGGCTGGCGCTCATCGCCTCCTGCGGGATCTCGCGCCGCGACCAGCGGCCGTTTCACCGCCTGGGTAGCGACGATTTCTCGCTGCGCGAGATCCCAGTGGAGACCCCGGCGGGCGAGCTGGTCGTGAACTACGACTACTTCGACCACCGCGACGCCGACGCCGATCCCGATATCCTCTTCCCCCTCTGCCCTCTACACGAGCTGGCGGCGGAGGGGTTCGTCGGCGGGATTTGCCCAACCGCCTACGCCCTGGGTGTCGGCCGCTGGCGCGGCCCCGCTACGCCCGAGCGCCTGCAGGGCGAGCTGGCGGAGGACCTGTTCGCCCGCTGCCGAGCCGACGGCGCCGACGCCGCCCTGCTGGTGCCCGGCTGACCGCGCGACCACCAGTCCGTGGGGCTGATCGCCAGAGGGTTGGAGAGGCGCGGCCTGCCCACAGTGGTCGTGGGCCACATGCTCGACATCATGGAACTCAATCGCCCTCCCCGGGCGGCCTTCCTCGATTTCCCGCTGGGCCATCCTTTCGGCCGGCCCGGCGACCGCCCGCGCCAGCTGGCCATACTGCGCGAGGCTCTGCGGCTGCTGGAGACCGGCACAGGGCCCGGCACGCTGGCGCAGCTGCCGTTCGCCTGGGGCGAGCCCTTTACCTTCACGCCCGGCCAGGGCCCGAAGGTCAACAAATCAGTTAGTGGAGTGCAATCGGATCGTGAGTGAACAATTGCAGCGCCCCCGGCGACCCTTCGGCCGCACGGAGCTACTCGTCGACCCCATCTGCATCGGCACGGCCGAGCTCGGCTTCACGCAGAAATCCTACGGCTACACGATCGACGAAGAGCGCGCTCTGGCCACCGCCCGCGCCATCTTCGCCGGGCCCTTCAACTTCGTGGATACGGCCGCCCTCTACGGCGACGGCGAGAGCGAGCGTCGTCTGGGCGTCGCCCTGCGCGAGCTCGGCGGCCTGCCGGCAGGCTTCGTGCTCTCCACGAAGGCCGGCCGCAACCCTCAGAAAGACGAGTCCCTCGACGCCGACGGCGTGCGGCGAGTAGTCGAGCGCAGTCAGCGCCTGCTCGGTTTGGAGAGGCTGCAGATGGTCTTTCTCCACGACCCGCGCTTCTCGACCTTCGAGGCGGTGATGGCCAAAGGCGGCCCATTCGAGGCGCTGGCTGGGTTGCGGGCCCAGGGCGTGATCCAGCACCTGGGCGTGGCGGAACTCGACGTGCCGCTGCTGCGGCGCTACGTGGAAACGGGCGAGTTCGAGGCCGTCATCACCCACAACCGCTACAACCTGCTCACCCAGGAGGCCGAGCCGGTCATCGCCGCGGCGCAGGCCCGGGGTATGGGGGTGATGAACGCGGCGCCCTATGGCAGCGGCATCCTGGCCAAGGGCCCGGCCGCCTTCCCGCGCTTCCAGTATCACCAGGCAACGCCCGAGATATTGGAGAAGGCTCGCCGTCTGGAGGCAGTCTGCCAGCGCCACGGCGTGCCCCTGGCGGCGGCGGCGCTGCAGTTCTCTCTCCGCGACCCGCGCATTCACGCCACCGACGTAGGCATCTCCCGCCCGGAGCGTATCCAGCAGACGCTGGCACTCTCGGCGTGGCCGATCCCGGAGGCGCTGTGGGCAGAGACAGGCAATCTGATTGCCTGAAAGACCGGTTTCGCTGGAGGTTACCCTACGACCATGCAGGACCGTTACGAGCGCGACGCCGAGCACTTTCTGGAGGGGCTGAACCGAGAGTACTACCTCGCCGACGCCGGCCTCAAGGAGACGCTGGCCATCGCGCCTCTCTACGACGAGTACGGCTGGCTCTTCGGCCGCGAGGCCGTGGACGGCCTGCTGCGCGGCCGCCAGGACCGAACGTCGCGCTACCTGGCCGACTTCGCCGCCCAGGGCTACCTGGACGACAGCGTCAAGGCCCTTACGGAGGAGGCCACCAACGCTAAGATCCAGGCCAAGGTGGAATGGGACGGCCAGGAGATCCCCTACCGTTCGGCCGCTGTCGTCCTGGCCAACGAGCCGGACTCCGGCCGCCGCCACGAACTGAACCAGCGCCTCGCCGAGCGCACCGCCGAGTCCAACCCCCAACTACTGCGGCGCCTGCGCCGGCTGCATCTGGAGGCCGGCGCCCTCGGCTTCGCCGATTACGTGGCGCTCTGCGACGACCTGGGCGGTCTCAACCTGCTGTGGCTGGGGGAGCGCATGGCCGAGCTGCTGGAGCGGACCGGCCCGGTCCACTACCGGCGCCTGGAGAACATGCTGGCCGGCATTGGCGTGGCACGGGAGAGCGCCGACAACTCCGACCTCGCCTTCCTTTTCCGGGCGCCCCAGTTCGACGCCCTCTTCCCCAAAGACCGCTTACTCTACACGTTGGGGCAAACGCTGGGCGGCCTGGGCATAGACATCGACCGCCAGCCCAACGTCGAGCTCGACGTGAGCGAGCGCCCGCTCAAGTCACCGCGCGCCTTCTGTGCCACTATTCGGGTGCCGGAGGAGATCAAACTCGTGATCATGCCGCACGGCGGCCAGGACGATTACCACGCCCTGCTGCACGAAGCCGGGCACGCGGAGCACTTCGCCCATACGGCGGCCGACCTCGACTTCGCCTTCCGCCACCTCGGCGACAACTCGGTCACCGAGGGCTACGCGATGCTGCTGGACGAATTGCCGCGCAGCCCCCGCTGGCTGGCCGAGGTTCTCGGCGTGGCCAAGCCAGAGGCCTTCTTGCGCCTGATCAACTTCCGTAAGCTGTACATGCTGCGCCGCTACGCCGCCAAGCTGGCCTACGAGTTGCGGCTGCATCGGAGTGACGGCGCCGGCCTGGCTGAGGTCTACGCCCAGACGCTGGGCGGCAACCTGGGCCTCCAGATCAAGCCCGAGAACTACCTCAACGATTTGGACGACGCCTTCTATGTGGCACGCTACATCCGAGCCTGGATCTTCGAGGTACAACTTCGCCGGGCCCTGGAGGCCCGCTTCGGCCAGTCCTGGTTCGCCAGCCGGGCCGCGGGACGCTTCTTGACCGACCTGTGGCGCGAAGGTCAGAAGTATAGCGCCGACGAGCTGGCCCAGCGGCTGGGCTACGCCGGCCTGGATCCCCAGCCGCTGATTGAGGAGCTGATCGCCTAGGGGCAGGCTGTATGCAGCGCGTAGCGGAAAAACGCCCGCGCTTAGCCATACTTCACCCTGTTGGACGAAGACCCCAGAAGGTCCGGTGTTGGACACATTCTAACTTTGGACTTATACTACACACATGAACGCGATCGAAGTTCTCGCCCAGGCCGGCATCAGGCCCACGCCCCAGCGACTCGCCGTCGCCGAGTTCGTCCTGGCAGGCAGGACCCACCCCACGGCCGACGAGGTCTTCGCCGCCGTTCAGCACACCTGCCCCACCATCTCCCGGGCCACCGTATACAACACCCTCAGACTGCTGGTCAACAAGGGGTTGCTACGCGAGCAGGTGCTGCGTGAAGGAGTGACCGTCTTCGACGCGGAACGCACGGCCCACCATCACTTCGTGGACGAAGAGACCGGCCAGATCCACGATGTGCCCTGGGAGGCTCTGAAAGTCTACGGCGCCGACCAGTTGGGCGGGTTCGAGGTGCACGACCTACAGGTGGTGCTGCGCGGACGCCGCCGGAGAGCCTAGCCGGAACAGGCATCCGGAATCGAGAAAGGGGAAGTAGCGTTGACCGAACGTAAGCGCTTGACCACGGAGGCCGGTGCTCCCGTCGCGGAGAACCAGCGCTCCCAGACCGCCGGGCCGGGCGGGCCAGTCCTTCTGCAGGACCACCATCTGCTGGAGAAGCTCGCTCGCTTCAACCGGGAGCGTATCCCGGAGCGTATCGTGCATGCCAAGGGGTCGGGTGCCCACGGCTACGTCGAGGTAAGCCACGACGTAACTCAGTGGACTAAGGCCAAGTTCCTCAGCCAGGTGGGCAAGCGAACCGAGGTGTTCGTGCGCTTCTCGACCGTGGCAGGCGAGAGGGGCTCTGCCGACACCGTGCGCGACCCGCGCGGCTTCGCGGTGAAGTTCTACACCGAGGATGGCAATTACGACCTGGTGGGCAACGACACACCGGTGTTCTTCATCCGCGACCCACTGAAGTTCCCCGACTTCATTCATACCCAGAAGCGCGACCCCTATACTAACGTGCAGGAGCCCGACAACGTCTGGGACTTCTTCGCCCTCTCGCCGGAGGCCACGCATCAGTTCACCTGGCTATTCGGCGACCGCGGTATCCCGGCCAGCTACCGCCACATGGATGGTTTCTCCTCACACGCCTACCAGTGGGTGAACGAAAAGGGCGAGTTGTTCTGGGTGAAGTACCGCTTCAAGACCGACCAGGGCATCAAGTGCCTTACCGCCCAGGAGGCGGCGCAGATCGCGGGTGAGAACCCGGACTACCACCAGCTCGACCTGCTGCACGCGATCGAAAACGGCGACTACCCTTCCTGGACGCTCATGGTGCAGGTGATGCCGGCGGCCGAAGCGGCGACCTACCGCTTCAACCCCTTCGATCTGACCAAGGTGTGGTCGTTCAAGGACTACCCATCTCAGCCGGTGGGCAAGCTGGTTCTCAACCGCAATCCCGAGAACTACTTCGCCGAAGTGGAGCAGGCAGCCTTCAACCCGGCCGACTTCGTTCCCGGCATCGGGCCCTCGCCGGACAAGATGCTCCAAGGACGCCTCTTCGCCTACGGCGACGCCCACCGCTATCGCCTGGGGATCAACCACACCCAGCTACCGGTGAACCGGCCCCACGCCACCGAGGCCAACAACTACGGGCGCGACGGTAATATGCGTTTCGACGGCAACGGCGGCGGCAGCAAGAACTACGAGCCCAATAGTTTCGGCGGCCCGGTGCAGACCAACGAGCCGCTCTACGCCGGCATCCAGGTGCAGGGCGCGGCAGCCCCACACGCCTGGGAGCTCCATACCGAGGACAACGACTTCGTTCAGGCGGGCAACCTTTACCGCCTGATGAGCGAAGCGGAGAAGCAGCGCCTGGTCCAGAACATCGCCGGCAGCCTCGGGCGTGTCAGTCGTGAAGATATCATAATGAAGTGCCTCAGCCACTTCCGCAATGCCGACCCCGACTACGGCGAGCGGCTGGCCAAGGCTGTGCGCGCTCAGCGCCGTTAATAGGCAAGACAAGTGGTCGCCGGGCAGCCGCCGCATGGTGGTTGCCCGGCGACCCTCACCATCTGGATAGGCACCCTACCGCCCCAGTTCTTCGTGGAATCCTCAGGCTCGTGCCCGCCCTGCTGGGGATCGCTGTGGTGATGCTGGTTCTCGTGTCTAGAGCTGCCGGCCTGACCCTCGCCCAGGTCGTCAGAGTGAGCACGCTCTCCGGAGTGCTCGTGCGGCTAGCTGTGCTTATGCCTGTGGGGGACCTCTTCATTGCTTGTTAGGGCCCCCTGGCGGACTCGTGACGCCGGTTCCAGACAGAGACGCCGCACCTTGCGGGCGGAGCGCTGGCCATGCCAGGCGTTCGCCAACTGGGCGAGCCGCGGCGCGTTCGAGCCAGTGGCCCCACGGCTGTGGAACCTTGCGCTCAGCTCGTCCGTCTAGTATTATGCGTTCGCTTTGCCCCGGGCTCGCCCGGCGGCAGGTCGGCGACACTACCACTGGCTGGTGAACATGGGCTTTCTACGAGGTACTTCTCACTCTTCTCGTCGCGCCGAGGCGCGACGGTTCCCTCTAAAACAGGCGGCGCTACTCGCCTTCATCGCTTGTTTTCTCGGCGGCGGACTGTTGTTCGCCGCGGCCAACGGCTTCGGCCCCGCCGCGGCGCTGCTGGACAACGGCGCGGAAGGCAGCAACGGCCCTCAGGAGCAACGGAGCGGCGCCGATACCTCCTCCGTGGTCGCGACCGCTCCGGCCGATACAGTGCCACTACCGCAGAAGGCGGCATCCGACCCGCGCTACGCCTTCCTTCTGATGGGCTACGGCGGCGGCGGCCACGAAGGCGCTTACCTCTCCGACTCGATGATGGTCGTGATCGTGGACCCGTCACAGAAGACGCTGACGATGCTGTCGTTGCCGCGCGACATCTGGGCACCGCTCGTCTTCGACGGCAAGACGGCGGTCTACAACAAGCTGAACACCGCCTATGCCTTTGCCCGGGACAGCAGCCTCTACCGCAACCGCCTGGCTAGATACAGCGGCAAGAACGGCGCCGGTCGCTTCGCCACCGACACCGTCTCGCGTCTGCTGGGCATTCCTATCGCCAACTACCTGGCACTCGACTTCCAGGGCTTCCGTGAGATGATCGACGCCGTGGGCGGCATCGACGTCGCCGTGCCGGCGAGCTTCAGCGCCCGCTACCCGGCCAACGACGACCCGACCATCGACTCCAGCTGGATCACCGTGCGCTTCACCAAGGGCACGGAGCACATGAGCGGCGAGCGGGCCATCCGCTTCGCCCGCGCCCGAGAAACCCTGGACAATGTGGCCGAAGGCAGCGACTTCGCGCGCTCACGCCGCCAGCGCCTGATAATGGAAGCGTTCAAGAACAAGGTAATGACCGCCGGTGGGCTGTTGGCCGTGCCCAAACTGTTGGGTATCGCCAGTCAACACGTCGATACCGATTACTCCCTACCGGACGCCGCGCAGTTCGCCAGACTGGCGCTGGAATGGAAGGACATGCGCATCTACCAGACGGCGCTGACCCTGGGCAACTACCTGCAGGAGGCCACGGGCCCGCAAGGCGCTTACATCCTGGTGCCGGACGAGCCGGACCTCTCCTGGTCGCGGGTGCGCGCCTTCGCCCAGCGCCTCTGGCAGAACCCCGCCGGCGGTATCGCCATGGCCGCGAACAAGATCACTGTGGAGAATACGAGCGGCGTGAGCGGCATGGCGACCCAAGTGACCGATCTCCTCTACCAGATGGGTTACCAGGTCAACGCGCCTGCCTCCGGCGAGGAGATGCAGCAGGATTGGCGCCTGCTAGACGGCAGCGGCGGCGAGGGCAAGGCCCTAGCACCGCTGTTGGAGAAGGACCTCAACCGGAAGATCGATGTCGTGGCAGGACCGGACGGCGACCCCACGGGGGTTGTACTGATGGTTGGCAGTTCCGACGTCAACCTAGCTGGCTTGCGGGCCCCTGCCGATGCCAGGGCTCCGCTCAGCGCCGCGGGCGTGACCCACGCCGGGGCCTGGGTGCCGCAGGTGCCGCCCACCGCGACCCAAACGGCACTGGCCACGGCCAAGGTGACTGTCACGGTCAACGCGACAGCCAGCACCAGCCCCACGGCGGCACTCTCTCCCTTGCCGGCTCGTTCCCCCACGATCACCCCCTCGCCTGGTCGAACCGCGGCGGCGACGGCTACCGCGCCAGCTGGCACCAGCACAGCCACGGCCACCCAGCTCGCCCGCTCCAGCACGCCGACCCCGAGCCTGGCCACGGCCACACGCACACCGACAAGCACGCCAACGACTGCTGCCGGCACGGCCACTCGTACGCCGACCCGCACGGCGACCGTCGGCTCAGCCGGGGTGACCGCCACGTCGGTCGCCACCCCAACCAGTCCCGCGCCGACGGCCACGCCCAAGAAGAGCGCCACCCCCTGAGCGACGGTCCCCCGCCCCACCACGCCATGCTCCCACGCCACGTCGCCGGCTGCCACGCCGTTTGTTCCCTCTGACTCGCCCCGCTGTCACGATTGCTGAGGCAAGTCGCCCGGATGGCCGCTCTCGACATAGCAGGTGATCTGCCGCCCCCTCCCGCGCACGTGGTTCCGGCCGTCAGGGCGTCCACAGTCAGGGAAGGTTCCGAACCTCCCCCCCCATTCCGAACCTCCCCCCCTTGACAAGTGCCCAAGCGCCCGCTACTATACGCGTGCTTCATCATCGCTGATGGAGTAAGCGTGCCTTCGCTGTGCGATTACTTTGGGGAGTGGCGGATGCCGGGCACGAGCGAGCAGTCGGCCGAGGACGTCGGCAGGACGCGGCACCCTCAGCGCGACCAGGCCATCTATCTGACGCTGCAGGCGCTCGCCGGTAGCGCCGGTCCGGCCGGCTGCTGGCGCCTGCGCGACGCCCTGCGCGGCGCGGGGCTGGAGCTCAGCGAGGCGACGGTTGGCCGGCTGTTGCGCGAATTCGACTACCTGGGCTATAGCGAGCGCGTGGGCAGCAAAGGCGGCCGAATCATCACCGCGGCCGGCCGCGTCCAGCTGGCCTCCCTCGAGCAATCCCAGCACGAGGACACCTACCGCGAGCAGTTCCTCCGCGCCATTCGCGTCGAATCCCTCGCCGACATCCTCGACCTGCTCAGCGTCCGCCGGGCCATCGAAGGCGAGACCGCACGGCTGGCCGCGACGCGGGCGACGGCCGACGACCTGGTGCGCCTGCGGCGCCGGGCGCGCGAACACGCGCAGGCGGTGCGCCAGGGCGGCTCGGGCAGCGAGGAGAACAACCGCTTCCATCTGGCCATCGCCCAGGCCTCCGGCAGCCGTGTCGCTCTGGCGGTGCTCGCCCTCATCCTGCAAGACCGCCAGGTCCACCGCACCCAGACGGAAGTGCAGCGCTCTATGGACTCTGTGGTCCCCGAAGAGCATCAGCGGGTGCTGGCAGCCATCGAGACTCGTCGCCCCGAGGAGGCCTTCGCGGCGATGCGCGCCCACATCGACCGGTTGATGCAGTCGGTGGAGCTGTTCGCTGCCAGACAGACGGCGTCGTTGGAGGGGGTGGGATCAGCGAGCGAAGACACGGCGGCCCCGGCGGTCGCCGAAGCAACCCAGCCAGCCAAGTTCGCTAAGTAGAGGAGAAGGAGAACAAACGGTGCTAACCCGAAGAGCGTTCCTTGTGCGTTCCCTCAGCCTGACAGGAGCGGTCGCGCTGCTGGCGGCCTGCGGCACGCCGCCCGCGGCCTCGCCCACGGCGGCGCCCAAGGCCACCGACGCCCCCAAGCCGGCCGCCACCACGGCTCCGGCGGCCACCGCCGCCCCGGCCGCGACCCAGGCGCCCGCCGCCGCCAAGCCGAGCGGCCCCCAGGTGACGGTCACCTTCTGGTCCGGCGTCGACCCACCGGTGAAGAAATTCCTAGAGGAAGACCTGCTGCCGCGCTTCCAGAAGGAGAACCCCGACATCAAGGTCGAAGCCACGTTGCTGCTCTGGATGGAGTTCTTCCAGAAGGTATCCGTGGCCTTTACGGGCGGCATCGGTCCGGAGGTCGTCGGCTCCGGCTACGGCCAGCTGGGCTCGATGATCGGCAACAAGTGGATGCAGCCGATCGATGACGCCCTGAAGACGTGGACCGACTTGGCCGACTTCGACGGTCCCGCCCTCGATTCCGGCAAGAAAGACGGCAAGCGCTATGCGGTGCTGGTGCCGGGCGTGCGGCCGTTCAACTATCGCAAGGATTACTACAAAGAGGCCGGCTACGACCCTGAGAAGTCACCCAAGGACTGGGGCGAGCTGCGCACGTACTCCAAGAAGTTGGTCAAGCTCGACCGCGACAAGGTTACGCGCGGCGGCATGGAGATTCCGCTGAAGAACGGCGAGCAGACCTTCGCCAGCTTCGCCTTCTGTAATGGCCTGAAGAACTTGTGGGATGAGGCGGGCATGCCGCTCTTCGATTCGCCCGAAGCTAGGGAAACGGCCGACTACATCCTGAAGCTGATGTACGAGGACAATGTGGTGATCCCCAGCGACCAGCAGGGCGTGACGGGCACCGCGTTCCAAAACGGCCTGGCGGCCCAGGGCTACCTGCAATCGCAGCTGTACGCGGCGGTCGAAAAGGCCAGCCCCGGCGTGCTGGGCGTGGGCCTGCCGCCCGCCAGTACCAAGCAAGGTTCCAAGCAGACTTCGCTGGTGCTGGGCACATTCTACGGGCTGGGCAGCAAAGTCAAGAACATGGACGCCGCGGCTAAGCTGCTCAAGTTCCTTTGCTCGCCCGATAGCCTCTGGACGCACTACGCCCAGGCCGGCTTCCAAGTGCCGCGCAAGTCGCTCAAGGACCGCTTTGCCAAGGACAAGCCCTACAACGCCATGGTCAACAAGTCCATGGAGGACATGCAAGGCTGGCCGATTTTCCCGACCTTCCTGGAGGCGCGCCAGGTGATCGTCACCCACCTGGAGGCTATCTATCTCAAGCAGCGAACCCCGCAGGAAGGCTTCAAGCTGGCTGCCGAAGACACCAAGAAGCTGATCAAGTAGTTGTCTGCTGCTGGGTGGAGCGGCGTCCGCCGCTCCACCCAGCAGGCTTGTCCTACGTCGGAAGGAGTTCCCTTTGGCAATAGCAGCTAAGAGAGCCCGTCGCGGCGCGGAGCCGGGCAGGCTGCGGCGCTGGCTGGGACCCGACGCCTCGGGTTACCTCCTCATCGCGCCGGCCTACGTCACCTACGTCATCTTCATTCTGGCCCCCGTGTTCGCCGTGGGCGTGCTCAGCCTCACCAGCTACCGCCTCGTGGGCACCTGGGAGTGGATCGGGCTCGACAACTTCACGTCTATGTGGAACGACCACAATTACATCTCGGCCCTCAAGAACACGGCCGTCTACGCGTTTTTCACACTCATGCCTAGCCTCAGCCTGGGCCTGGTGCTCGCGGCCGTGCTCACCCGGCAAATCCGCGGCCTATCCTTCTTCCGGCAGAGCTACTACTTGCCCAACGTGGTCAGCACCGTCGCCGCCGCCGTGACCTGGCTCTGGATCTTCGACCCCGGCAACGGCTTTCTCAACCGCATTCTAGGTGCGGTGGGCTTGCCACGTCCGGACTGGCTCTACGACCCCAACACGGCCCTGCCGGCGCTGATCGTGGTCGGGGTCTGGAAGATGCTGGGCTACAACATGGTGATCTACCTGGCGGCACTACAAGGCATCCCCCGGGAGATCTACGAGGCGGCGCGGGTCGATGGCGCCAAGGAGCGAGAGGCGTTCTGGCACATCACTATCCCCCTGGTGCAGCCGACGACTTTCTTCTTACTCATTATGGGGTTCATCAACGGCTTTCAGGTCTTCGACCAAATCTACGTCATGACCTCCGGCGGTCCGGCCAACGCCACTACCACTCTGGTGCACCAGATCTATCTCAACGCCTTCTTCTTCCACCATCTGGGCTACGCTTCGGCCGAGTCGGTGTTCTTAATGATCGTGGTGGCGTTCGTGACTCTGGCGAACTTCCGCTACGGCCAGCAGGGCAAGCTCATGGAGGTGAGCTAGGATGGTGGCCAGACTAGCGCGCGACCGGACGGACCTGCTAGTCTACGCGATACTAATCTTCTTCGCGGTGCTGATGCTCGTACCATTCGCCGTGGCCGTCTTTACCTCGCTCAAGCCGAAGGAGGAGCTGCTCTTCAGCGGCATCAATCTGCTGCCCTCCAACCCGCGGCCGTACAACTACGTCGAGGCGATGCAGGCGGCGGACTGGGGCAGGTACTTCCTGAACTCGACCTTCGTCACGGTCACCTGCGTGGTGATCAGTCTCCTCTTCAACAGCGTCGCTGGCTTCTCGTTCGCCCGGCTGCACTTCCGGGGACGGGATTTCCTTTTCTTCTTCATGCTCATCGGGATCATGATCCCGCCGCAGGCGATCATCATCCCCCAGTTCCTGATGTTCCGCGCGGTGCCCCTGGCGGGCGGCAACGACATCGCGGGGCAGGGCGGCATTGGCTGGCTGAACACCTATTGGGCGCTGATCATGCCCTGGCTGGCGGGCTCGTTCGGCATCTTCCTCTGCCGGCAGTACTACATCAACTTCCCCACCGAGCTGGACGAGGCGGCACGGCTGGACGGCTGCGGGCCGCTGCGCCTGTTCCTCGACATCTACCTGCCACTGAGCGGCCCGGTGCTGGCAGCGCTGGCCATCCTCAAGACCGTGTTCATGTGGAACGACTTCTTCTATCCCTTGATCATGACCACCACGGACAACATGCGCACCGTGCAGCTGGGCTTGCAGGTCTTCGCCGGAGAATACATGACCGACTGGAATCTGCTGATGGCGGCGCAGGTGCTCGTCACCCTGCCGCTCATCGTCATGTTCTTCTTCCTGCAGCGCTACTTCGTGGAGGGCATCGTCACCACAGGGCTCAAAGGATAGGAAGGCAGGGGCAAAGCAGCCATCAAGAGCACAGAGAGGGCGTTGCCGACCGCCCAGGCTCTGCGCCCTTCGCTTGCCGCGCGGCGGCGAGAGTCAGGTACTGGTCCGCGAGACAGCGTGGCCTCGCGCGTTCATTCCTCTGGCCTATGCTTCTCTGGTTGGCACCAGGCTCTCGCCCAGGCCCCGGAAGAAGTGCACCGTCACCGCCAGACTCGCCAGCGCCAGCACGCCCGTGACGACGGCCGGCCCCGGCTGGCCCATGACCAGGCTCAGCGGTATCCCCACCACGTCGATGAAGGTCGTCGCCACCAGCAGCGCGCCCGCCAGCACGTAGCCCCAGGCTCGCCGGCGCCACAGCCAGACCGCCGCAACGTAGCAGGCGGGAACCAGCAGGCCCAGGTCAATCGCGAAGGTGACGCTGCTGGGCGTGCCGGCAAGCCGTATGGTCTCCGGCACCGTGCCGGCCAAGGTGGAGAGGGCAACGTCGGCAAACCAGGCCAGCCAGGCCGATGTAGGTGTAGACCAGGTAGCCGAGCAGACCCGGCCAGATCACCTGGGCCCGCGGCGAGCCCCGCGCGGCGTAGAAGAGCGAGCCCACGAAAACCGGCAGGGCGAGGACCAGGGTGGCCAGGTCTGGGCAAGAGTGGCTGGTGGCGTCCGGCCAGACTAGCTTTCGCTTTGTTCCTTTCGGACCTCGGTCGGGGAGGCACGCCCAGCGCGAGCCTCGTCCTCGGCTGAGGCCTGGCGCTCCTGCTGAGCGAAGAAGCGTGCCACGAGGACCGTCATGGCGATGGCATTGACGGCCGTACCCACCACGGACATCAACCCTCCCGAGAGGTTCTGGTCAAGCACGGGCGAGATGCCCCAGAGCCGCGACGAGTCCTCATAGAACGAGTAGACCGGATGCTGGGTCCAGGCGAGGATGAGGCCGATGGCATTCTGTTCGGCAATGGCGGGCCAGAGGTAGAGGATGCCCGCGCCGTAGCCGAGTCGTCGCCGCCCGCCGAAGGGATGCACCAGCGGCCACCAGTAGAGCAGCGCTCCCCCCAAGAAGGCCGTGTGTTCGGCCTCGTGGACCCAGGTATCGCCTTGCGCCGCGTCGTAAAGCGCCGGCAGGTGCCAGATGCCGATGACGAGTAGGAACACGGTAACGGCCACAGCGGGGTGGGTGAGGAAGCCGAAGAGGCGCTGCGGCGGCCGGCCGGGAACAAACAGTAGCCCCAGGGACCGCCGAGGCCCGGGCGGCAGCGCCCAGAGCCAGGGTAAGAGCGGCCTACCGAGCAGCAGCAGGGGCGCCGCCGAGATGAGCAGCAGGTGCTGCAGCATGTGCAGCAGCAAGAGCTCGTCGTCGAAGGTGGCCACCGGCGACAACAGGGTTAGGCCGACGAGCAGCAAGCCGGCGGTGTAGCTCCAGACCCGCCAAGCGGGCAGCAGGGCAGGGCCGCCGCGCAAGCGCCTCAGCCGGCGCCCGCCAATGGCGTAGAGGCCCGCCGTCAGGGCCAACCCGACGACGACGACCGGTTCGAGGGTCCAGGAGCTGAGAAACTCGCCGATACTTGGCTGCATAGCCCACCACACTCGCCTTGACCGTGCCGCGCGGCGCAATGACCGCCGGCCAACTCACAGGCCAAGATAGCACATGGCGTGCCACGTATCCAGACACTGTCGTCGTCGCCTGGCAGCCGTTCGGCGCCGGCCGGAATGGGTTCTAGGGACCGACCTGGTCGTCTGACCAGCCTGGCTTCAGGCCAGAGGCATAGCTGTCGGTATGCTCTGCGAGTGGGCCACTCTGCCCTTGTTGCTGATGTGGCCGGTGCTGGTGGTGCTCTACTACCGCCTGGCGCGGCGTGAGGAGGCGGACACCGAGAGGGAGTTCGGCCAGGCCTGCCGGGATTATCGGCGGCACACCGGGGTGTTCCTGCCGCTGAAGGCGTTCTCCCGGCCGACCCAGCCGCGGCAGGCGACGCGATAGGCGGCTGAGAAGCCCCTCAGAGCGGATAGCGCCCGCTTGACAGGCCCCCGCGGCGGGTGCTACAGATAGGTCGTGGGCAGATGGGCGGAAAGGGTTGAGGGCGGACTCAAGTCCGCACTACGGGCGAACCGGGGTGCACGGGCCCTAGTTCGTAGTGCGGGCTTCAGCCCGCTCGTTGCCTGGCTGTTGATCCTCATGGTCATCCCGGCCGGCTGCCAGAACGGCGCCGGGCGGGTCTATCCCGACAAGCCGGTGACCATCATCGCCCTCGACCCGGCCGGCGGGCCGACCGACATCGTGGCCCGCCAGCTGGCGGAGGCAGCCAAGCCATTCTTCCCCCAACCGCTCGTGGTCATCAACCGCCCGGGCGGCGCCGGCACCATCGCCGCGGCCGAGGTGGCCAAAGCGGCGCCCGATGGCTACACCATCGGCCTCCAGGCCGTGGGCCCCTTGGCCCTGCAGCCCCACCGTAACCAGCTGCCCTATCAGGGTCCGCGGGACTTCACGCCGATCATCAAGCTGGTGGATCAGCCTCTCGCGCTGGCCGTGCGCGGCGACTCCAGCCGGCAGACGGCGAGCGATCTGCTGCGCGACGCGCAGGCCAGCCCGGGCCGAATCCGGGTGGCGCTGCCGGGCGCGGGGACCATCGCCCAGCTGGTGCTGACCGAGCTACGGCGGCAGACAGGGGCGGTCTTCACGCCGGTGCCCTTCGGCAGCGCCGGCGAGGCGGTGCTGGCCTTGCTCGGCGGCGAGGTCGAGGCGGCGGTCGTCGGCCCCCCCACGCTAGTCGCGCACGTGCGGGCGGGCAAGGCGCGGGTGCTGGGGGTCTTTGAGGCGCAGCGCGACCCGCTCTTCCCCGACGTGCCGACGCTGCGCGAGCAGGGCCAAGATGTAACGCTGGGAGGGTACTTCTGCGTCGTCGGCCCCAAGGGCACCCCCAGGCCGGTCGTGGCCCGCCTGCACGATGCCTTTCAGCAGGCCCTGGCCAGCCCCGAGTTCCAGCGGCTGACGGCGGCAGGGCTAGTAATCGACTACGCCGGCCCCCAGGCGCTGGGCGAGCAGCTGCAGCGCGACTACGACCTCTACGGTCAGCTCGTGCGGCTGGAGGGGCAGTAGTAAGGAGGTGCCATCTTGACTACCAATCTGGTTCACCTGTCAGCTAACTGACTACAGAGCCAGTGCACCTTTCTCGGGTGATGGATTGCAGACCACTCGGTCGTCAAAGGTTGAGCTCGCTGCAATTTCTGGGCTCGCAGACCAGACCGACAATCGCGTTGGCGTGGATGATGGGGATCCACAAAGGCCAGAATCGCGTCTTGACGACCTCGAAGGAGCGGGCGAGCTCCTCCATGATTTCTGAGCAGGTGTTGATATGTTCGGACCTGATGCACCAATCGTAGGAGGTATGATACCGCTTCTGGAACAGCCGCCGGGTAGTGAGGTCGCGCCCTAGGCCGTACACTAGGCCACCTTCACACGGTAGTACCGCAGTGAAGCGTCCGGATGGCTTCAAGACCCGCCGGACTTCCGCCAGCGCTGCCGGAAGGTTCGGCAGGTGCTCCAGGACGTGCACGGCGACGACCCGATCGAAGTGGGCGTCGGCAGCTGGGATATGCTCCTGGACGTCGGCGATGAGTACCTCGACCTGGGGATACCTCTCTCTAATCCGTGCTGCCATCGATTCTCTCAGTTCGAGCGCGGTATAGTTCTGAAAACTCAGGTCTTCGAAAGCCAGGTGCCCGCCGGAGCCAGCGCCGATTTCCAAGGTTCTGATCCTGGCCCCACCCCAATCGGCCCGCCGCGCCCGCGGAAAACCGTGGTTGAAGCGCTCGATCATCGAGAAGCTCTGCGGCAAGACGTCGTGCCAGTACCGCATCCAGTCTTCAGAGATGGCTTCCTGTTCGGGCGATAGTGCTGGCGGCTCTTTGGGCCAGCGAGTTTCAGAAGATGTCACCTTGACTACCCCGCAATCTGCTAAAGTCTTCCTGGCTCAGCTCTACCCCGGCGTCTCGTCCGCCTCGGGCCGGCCTGGAGCCTGACTTGGGCGACCTCCCCGCCACCGCCAGGGAACCAAGCCTGCCGCCACAAGGACTAGCACAATGAACGCTGCGACCGCTAGCCCCATCCCTGCAGAGAAGCTCGTGGGTTGATAAGAGAAACTCACTACATGCTGCCCCTTGGGCACGAAGACGCCGCGAAAGGCGAGGTCGGTGGCGTAGATTGGCACTTCGCGGCCATCTACGATGGCTACCCACCCCGGGTAGAAGGAATCGGTCAGTACCAGGCACGAGTCGGCCTGGGCATCGACGTCGAGGACGACGTTGGTGGAAGCGTAGCCGCGAACCGCCACCGTGCCTCCCCCAGAACCGATGCCTGCAGCCTGGTCCGGCGAAATACCCTCAACAATGGCCGTTTGAGCCGGATCGACCTGCGGCTGTTTCATCATAACGATAGCTGTCTTCATGTCGAGGGCCCGCGTTACACTATCGACGAGGAACGCTCGGGGCAAGGCTTGGCGGTTCTCGTAGATCCGGACCTCGGCGTCGTACACTTTGACGTACTGCGTCTCGGCATCTGCCCCCGTCGCCTGGTCCGTGGCCGGTATCAGCCGCAGGTCCCCCCAGCCTGCCCAATCGGCGACCGAGTCCCGTAGCGGGTCAGTAGTAAGGATCAGACCGATATCTCGCCCAATGAACCGCGATAGGTCGACGCTGTCGTAGAGCCAGCGGCGTTGGGAGGGATCGTTCTTCGGGTCCACATCACGGCGGTATAGCCTCTCGACCTTGCCATCGACCTCAACTGAAACCTCGAAGCCAACACCGTCGCCTTTAGACGCATTCCAGACCTCCGGACTGAGCGCTAGAAAGAACTCCAGGAGAGTACGATCCGGGGTGACTTTGACCGGGTAGCGAACCGATGAAGGCGGATGTTGACTAAGCCAGGCCTTGGTGACCCCATTGACGGTCAGTGGCTGTAGGCTTACTCTTGCTGGCCTGTCGGGTTTGGTGTCCGCCGCGATGATGTCGTCCGCGATCCCACCTTCCAAGGCTGAAGCTGCTGTCGAACCATGTGCTGCAAGTACATAGCGAACGCCAGTGAGATCGAACCATCGATTGTCTAAGAGCTTCGTCCCCTTTTCTGTGGAGGCCGGCGCCCATCCAACATATCTATCGGTAACGCCGGGGCTGAGGAAGTTCTGCACGTAAAGCAGATAACGGTCTATGTAAAGTGCGTCAAGCGAACGGATATCGTCGAGACCGAAGGCCGACGACGTATTCGGGAACATTATGCCGTCCACGCCAAAGATCCTGAACGGCGCTTCTGCTTGCCGGCTTCTCAGGTATGCGACGTAGGGCGTCGCTACGAACCTGTCGTAGCGATCCAGGTAAACATCCTTTGGCGCGTAAGAAAACAGTTCCAACACCACGAGCACGCAGCAAGCCAGCCCCACGAACATCGGTCCGTAGCGGGGACGAAGTTCCGCGATTCCCCAGACAAAGGTGGCGAACAAGAAGCTGGCGCCAAAGGTCCGCCAAAGTTGGTCGACGGGGGCCTGCACTGCCTTCTCCCAGTCGAGCAGCAGCCCGGCGATCGCCAGCCAAGAGAAAGTCAGCATAACGCGTGCCACGGCACGGATATTGGTGGCCTCTACTACCAGACGATGGACACCCACGGCGGCCAGCAGAGCCAAGCCAAAGCCGATGACCGGGGAAGCCCACCTGGGGATAAGTGTGACACTGAAGGGTGGGAAACCGCCCAGGTCGTTGAGGACTGGCATCCCGAACACCTTCGCCAGGAGCAGGACTGTCGCAACGGCGGTGAAGGGGACGATGCGCCGGTAGAGCGACGAGGAAGTGGGGCGCAACCCATATAGAGCGAGCACAAGCACTGTCGTGCCCACGTACTCACAGATGAAGCTCCCGTAGCTGGGGTCAAGTGGGCGCCCATTAAGGAACGGTATGAACCAGACGACGGCGTGGGCGAGGGGTTCATAGTAGAGACCATACATCCCTCGCCCCGTCGAGGTTTTCATAGAGCTGGCAACGTACTCAAAGAGGGTGAGCAGAAGTGGAGCGGCAAGTGCCACACCGGCGATCCATGCGCCGACAAGTAACGCGCCTTGCCGCAGGCAGGATAGGAGCACTCCAGCCTGGCAGGCCAGAGCGATCAGCCTCCAGCCACCGTAGCCGGCCGCTAATAACAGTACAAACAACGTCACTTCGGGCATGCCGACGTAGATCGCCAGTGCGACCGATGCGGCGGTGATTGCAACTCCAAGGCGACGTCGACCAAGCATTAGCAGCTCTTCTCCGAGCAATACCACCGGCAGCAGAAAATAGGCTTCCACCCAAGTGTTGTTGCCAAGGAATAGAAAGTGTCCCGAGAAGATGTAAGCGATCGCGAAGAAGAGCCTGGCCGGCAAGACCAGCCCAAGCGAGCGTGCGAACAGATAGGTGGCGACCCCGCCAAGCAAGGTACGAAATAAGTAGTAGAAATCCCAGACTAGACTCGAGCCGCTGAACAGCACGGGCAGTCGCAGAATGTCCATCCCGCCCGACTGAGCGTTAGCCAATAATGGTGTGCCGAAGCCCTGGTTCTCATTCCACAAGGGGAACCGCCCTTCGGCATACTCTGCGCTCACTTTGCGGGCCCACGGCTCCATAGCCCATGCGGACGCACCCAGGTCCACACGGTACCGATCTGGTCGATTGGGGCCGGTGTACCCGTAGGGTGCACTCCCCCCCATCACACCAGCGGTGGTCACGGGCACGAGCGTCCGCCCCAGGAAGATCACTTCGTAATAGAAAAGGCCAGTCACTGCGACGAGGACGGCCAACACGAAGATTGGTTCGCCTCGCCAACCACGTAACGCCGGCGACTTGGACACAAGATCCTTGAGTGAGGCAGTACCCACTACCAAGGCCTAATCACCTCCAATGGCAACCCGGGCAGACGATGAACGTGCGGCTGGCAAAGGCACGACTGTGCGTTCCAACAACCAACAAATGGACCATGTAGCGGCTGGCGGCGACTCTGTGCTCAGGCTCAGAGGCTGTAGCCGACCCTGACTGCGTCCTCGTAGAACATTCCTACGGTTTCCAGCGAGTATTCTGTCAAGTTTTTATCGACTAGGGCCAACTTCTTCAAGACGTCGTTGGTGACTGTGATGACGTGACAGCCGATGCTATCCGCCTGGAAGATGTTGAGCAGCTCGCGCGGGCTGGCCCAAATCAGCTCGGCGTTGGGGTAGGGTCGCAGCACCTTCACCGCCTCGGCCATCATGGGCACCGGATCGCGGCCGGTGTCGGCGATCCTCCCGGCGAAGACGGAAACAAAGCACGGGCTGCCGCCGGCGACCGCCGCGGCTACCTCGCGCACCTGGTTCAAAGTCATCATCGCCGTCACGTTCACCTTGACGCCGCTGTGCGAGAGGTTCTCCACCAGCTCGTAGGTCGTCTTGCCGGCGGTATTCGTGATCGGGATCTTCACGTAGACGTGCTCGCCCCAGGTGGCGATCTCTCGCGCCTGTCGTTCCATCTCGGCCGGCTCATCGGCGAAGGCCTCGAAGGAGATAGGCCGGTCTGGGATGGCCGCTAGGATATCCAGCGCGAACGCGCGGTAGTCGCTGACACCGGCCTTGCGCATCAAGGTTGGGTTGGTCGTGAAGCCCTTGATGTGCGGTTTGGCATACATCTCGAGCATACCAGCCTTGTCGGCGCCATCGGCGAATATCTTCACCTTCAACGTGGACAACGAGGTCATCCGCCACCTCCTCCTAGGTTCGTCTGGCTCAAGATCCAGGCCGCCGCCTCAGGCAGCGATGCCGCTTTGTGATCTAGCCGGGTATCCGGTCCGGTCTCCGGGTAACCGTAATCTATGAGAACGGTCCTGCAGCCGGCACGGCGGCCGGCCTCCATGTCTTTCCATCGGTCACCTATCAGAAAGCTGCTTGGCAGGTCGAGGGAGTGGTGAGCGGCGGCCTCCAGCAAGAGGCCCGGCTTCGGTTTGCGACAGTCGCATTCGTCCCAGTCGTCGTGGTAGCACACCAGGATATCGACCAGCGGTAGGTCGGCGAGTAGGGCACGGTTGATCGCCTCTACTACTTCCCGCCGCTGTGTCCCCCGGGCGACATCGGGCTGATTCGTGATCCCGACTAGAAGATAGCCTGCTGCCGCTAGCGCTTCTAGCGCCTCCATGGTGCCGGGCAGGATCTGGAGTTCATCCAGACCGGCAGGAGGATATGGCTTGCCCTCGCGGACGACTGCGCGATTCAACACCCCATCGCGGTCCAGAAAGACCGCCGGATGCAGCTGGTTCTTCACCGCACCGATTCCCACTTCGTCTGGGCGGTCTTTAGGTCGGGGTGTGACACGAGCAGGTGCCAGATAACACCCTGGAACGCCTCGGCGTGGGGCGTGATGTGCGTAGGATTTACGGTTGGCACGATCACGCAGGCGTCCGCCACCTGAGCCGTGTAGCCGCCGTCGCGCCCGACCACGCCGAGCACACGTGCGCCGACCTCTTTGGCGTAACGTAGCGCCATCACGAGATTGGGGCTAACATTCAGTTCCGCATTACCCCCGCCGACAGAGAAGACGAGCACCGCATCTTCAGGACGCAGGCGGGCCGTCCGCAGCCAACCCGCGAAGACACTTGCCCAACCGTCGTCGTTGGTGCGAGCGGTCAGCTCAGAGACGTTGTCCGTCGGAGCGTACGCTTCCAGGCCGACGATCTTGCGGAAGTCGTTCACGGCGTGCGAGGCGCTGGCGGCACTGCCGCCTACCCCCAGAATGAATAGCCGCCCCCCGCGCGCCCGGGTCTCGACCAGTAGAGCAACTACCCGCTCGATGGCCTCCAGGTCCAGCTGCCGGATGACCGCGATGGACTCGGCGAGGTATTGCTCGCTGAAACTCATACTATGCTCTCCTTTCGTGCCTGGGCCTGCAACGCGAGATACCGGCGCGTCTCCTCGAGACCCTCGAAGGAGCCGATCTCGTAAAAGCGCTCGGTGACCTCAAAAGTCGCTAGTTTGCCTTGTGATAGGACGTGTTGATACAGCGCCGCGAGGTCATAGGGCTCGTCGCGCGGCACCGCCTCGAAGGCGATCTGGCTAAAGACCCCGAGTCCATAATCGATGTACTGCATGCGTGGCGTCCGGTTGCGCTTGTCGTAGGCCACGATCCGCCCGTCCACGAACTCGACGTTGCTCGTATCCCAGAGGCAGGCGTTGCGGAACACCGTCATCATGGCCGGACTGCCGCTCTCCTGGAAGGCCCTCTGCACCCGGCGATAGTCGCAGGGCAGGTAGGAGTCGCCGTACAGCACGAAGAACGATTCGCCCAACAGAGGCAGAGCGGCATTGATGGCTCCTGCTGTGCCGAGCAAGCGAGGGCCGTCAAACGAGAACTCGACCCGCAGTCCAAAGCGCGCGCCATCGCCCAGCAGCTCCTGGATCATCTCACCCCGGTAGCCGGCGCAGACCACCACTCGCTCGATGCCATTGGCGCGTAGCAGGCGTAGCTGGTGAGCGATGAAAGCTTCCCCGTTCACGTCAACCAAAGCCTTGGGGATGGTCTCTGTCAGCGGCCGAAGGCGTGTGGCCAGGCCACCAGCCAAGATTGCGACCGGGAATGGCCGATCGCTCACGACTGGGCCACCACCTTCGTGCCTTCGAAGTCGAACCGAAAGCGCACTTCCTGCAGACCGGCTTGCCGCATGGCGTGGCGCAGGCGCACCTTGTCCTCGGCGTAGAACATCAAGAAGCCGCCTCCGCCGGCGCCGATTAGCTTGCCTCCAAGGGCGCCATTCTGGCGCGCCAGTGCGTACCACTCGTCGATTCGCCCATTGCTCATATTGGCAGAGCGCTTCTTCTTGTGCTCCCAGTGCACGTTCATCAGGTTGGCGAAGCAGTTGAGGTCGCCCGCCTCCAAGGCTTCCTTGCTCTCTCGACCCAGCTCCTTGATGAAGTGCAGGTTGGCGATCATCTCGCGGTCGTTCTGTCGGCTCTTAACGTCCTGCTCCTTGAGCACATCGGAGGCTGACCGTGAATAGCCAGTGAAAAAGAGCAACAGGTTGTCCTCAAGACTGTAGAGCGTGTCGGTGTCTAACTTCAACGGCCAGGCTTCGACCTGGCCGTTGGGCAGGAAGCGGAAGCAAGTGATGCCGCCGTACGCCGCGATATACTGATCCTGCTTGCCGATCGGCTCCCCCAACAGATCGATCTCGATGTGACATGCCTGCTCGGCCAGCTCCTGGGGATGGATGAGATTCTTGTTGAGGGTATGGAGCGCCTTGAGCAGGGCCGTGGTGAAACTGCCGGAGGAGCCAAGGCCAGTGCCCGCTGGGATGTCGGCCATGCTCGTTATTTCCAGCTGCGGTGCTCCCACGTGGGTCAGCATCAGCGCTTCCCGGATCAGGGGATGCTGCACCTCTTCCACCGACTTTACCCGCTCCATTTTCGAGTACTTGAGGATCAGCTCCTCCACCAGGGTGCGGTGCAGTGTGATGTAGACGTACTTGTCGATGGCTGCGGCGATGAGGAAGCCGCTGTGATCCCGGTAGTAAGATGGAAGGTCGGTCCCACCGCCGCCGAGAGAAATGCGCAGAGGGCTGCGCGTGATGATCATCGCTTTGAAACCTCGTAGACTCGTTCGATAATCCTCAGCACGGCGTGGGCGTCGAGGAGGCTGGCGGCGGGCTGGCGGACTAGCCGGATGTCCTCAAGAAATTCGGCGAATTCACCTTCCCACGAGGTGTCGGCCATTGGGTATTCCCAGATGGTTGTCTCCGGCGGTCCCATCTGAGGGAGCATGCGGTAGAAGGCAATCCGCTCGGTTCCATAGCTGCCACCCAGCCCGGTGACCTCGACCTTGCCCTGGCGTCCATACACCTCAAACGAGAAAAGGTTCTTCCACTCGGTGCAGCTCGCGTGCAGGAACGCCACTTGCTGGTGCTCCGTCTTGAGCAGCAGGAAGCCATTGTCCTCGACCGGCATATCCCAGTAGTAGGTATGAGCGAAGCCCTGGACCTCGGCGAAGTCGCCCAGAAAACAGCGGGCCAGATCGACCAGGTGAACGCCCTGATCGATGAGCTCCCCGCCGCCAGAGAGCTCGGGAATGGCTCGCCATTCCTTCTCGTAGCCGGGGCGCCCCCCGTGCCCGTAACGCCCGCGCAGGAACATCAGCTCGCCCAGCTCCCCGGCCGCACACAGCTCCCGCGCCTTGCGCAGAGCCGGGTGGTAGCGGTGATTGAAGCCGACTCTCACCAGCACGCCGGCCAGCTCGGCCGCTTCGATTACGGGAACCAGCTCAGCCGCGCACCGGGCCGCCGGCTTCTCGACGAGCACGTGTTTACCGGCCCGGACTGCGGCAAGAGTGATTTCGGCGAGCACGTCGTGGGTGGTCGAAACGACAACGACGTCGACGTCCGGCCGCTCAACCAGGGCTGGCCAGTCTGTCGATTCGGCGCTGGGAAATGCCCTGGCCAGCGCCGTGGCGCGCTCGGGCTGCGCGTCGGCGCAGGCCACTAGCTGGGCGCTGGCCAGGGCCCGGGCCCGCTTCTGCCCAATCGAGCCGCAGCCGACGATGCCAATTCTCATAGTTCAGGACCAGACCTTGCCGCGTTCGCCCGGGATGATCCGACGCAGGGTGTAGATATCAGAGTCCCTTAGCTCGTCGGCGCGCCCGGGCAGGCTCTCCCAGGGATCCCAAACGGCGCTGATTAGCCTGCCGGTGATCCCATCGCTCTCTGGTGAGGCGAGGAAGACGCAGAGCGATGCGCCGCGCTCCAGTGGCGTCCCGCCCTCTTCTTTCTGCTTGACCGCCTGCCGGAAGAACTTCTCCCCTACCCGCTCGGGTCCGGCCTCAAGCACCTCGTCGAGCATTCTGGTGTTCAGGGCACCCGGAGCCACTGAGTTGACGGTGATGCCGAACTCCCGTACCTCCTCGGCCAGCGTCTCGCAGAAGCGGACCACCGCGGCCTTAGACGCGGCATAGGCGCTGAGGTAGGGCAATCCCTTGGTCGCACCACCGCCCGACAGCAGAACGATCTTGCCGCTCTGTCGCGCCTTGAGATGCGGCAGTACCGCGCGGCAGGTCAACACGGTGCCCATTAGGTTGATGGCGACAGCTCGAGACCACTCGCTCCAGTCCACCTGCTCGACCGGGCCCTTTGGTCCGTAGACACCCGCGCTCATCACGAGGATTTCCAACCCGCCGAGCTCGGCCAGCGATGCCTCCACCAGTCGGGCCACGTCGTCGGGATCCGACACGTCCGCGGGCATTGCCAACACCATGGTCCTGCCGCCTGCCACTTGGGACAGTTCCTTCTGCGACTGAGCCAGCTTCGCCCCCGAGCGAGCGCACAACATTACATCCGCACCCTCGGCGATGAATGCCCGCGCGACGGCTAGCCCAAAGCCTTGGCTGGCGCCGGTTATCAGAGCACGCTTCCCGGCTAGCTTCATGACAACCTCCCTACGGTGACATATTCCACCCGGCCGTCGGCTCTCAGATTGGCCTCCAGGAAGCGACCGGGGTCCAGAACGAGCGGCCGGCGCATCCAGCTCACCAGATCATCGCCTCTTAGCCTCTTGAACTCGGGCCACTCCGTCGCAACCAACGCCGCGTCGGCCTCTAGCAAAGCCGCACGGGTCGAGGGGCGAAGGTCGATGACGCCGCCAAGCTCGGGGGGCAGAGCCCTGACGGCAGGATCGAACGCGGTGACGTTCGCACCCAGCCGGCGGAGCCGGCGGCTGGTTTCGACAGCACTTGAGCGGCGCAGGGTATCGGTGCCCGGCTTATACGTCAGGCCCAGAACCGCCACGGAAAGGCCCTGCAACTCGCCAAGCAGATCGACAAGCCGCCTCTCCGCCCATCGCTTGTGTGCCTCATTGCTCCGCAGCACCCCAGAGAACAGGTGGGTCGGCAGGTTCGCCTCGTGCCCGGCGTCGATGAGAAACGACACGTCACGCGCGAGCGTCCCGCCCGCGAAGGCCGCGCCGGGCCGGACGTAGGCACGCGGGCCGACCCGGGGGTCGCTACGCAGCGCCCGCTCGACTTCGCCAGAGTCCGCACCTACCCGCTCGCACAGTGTCGCCAGCTCGTTCGCAAACGTCACGCAGGTGGCGAGGAAGGAGTTCAGTGCGTGCTTGGTCATCTCGGCGGACTCCACCGATGTCCACTCGATCCTTTCGGTGATCGGTCCGAGGAGTGCCGCCACGCGCTGCCTGTCGGCATCCGACCTGATGCCCACCACCACGCGAGCCGGTCGGGTGAAAGCCTCAATGGCGCGGCCCAGACGAAGGTTCTCCGGCGAGTAGCCGAAGGTCACTTGACCGTCCGGATTAGTCCGGCGATATAAGGCCTCAAGCGTACGCGTTGTGCCCGCGGGCACCTGCGACGAGACTAAGACCAGGCTGCCTTTCGGGAGGTGCGGGAAGAGTGCGGCGACCTTCTGGCTGACGTAGTTCACGTCGGCCCGGTCGTCGTCGTCGACAGGCGTGTCGTAGGCAATCCAGGTCACTTCAGCGTCGCGCAGTTCGCGGGGGTCGGCTGAAAAGCGCAACCGGCCAGAGGCCAGCCCACTGAGCGCCAGCTCGGCAAGCCCAGGCTCGTCCACCGGCAGATGGCCCGACTGCAGGCCGTGCACGGTTTCGGCTTCGTCGAGCGCGAGAACCTGGTGCCCGGCGGCCGCCAGGCAAGCCGCCGTCACGGTCCCCAGATGCCACAGACCGACCACGGCGACCTTCATCGGCGCCGCTCCACGACCCAGGGATGCTGTTCCAGATAACTCAGCGTTCTGGTCACTCCCTCTCGAATAGTCAGCGCCGGCCGCCAGCCGAGAGCCCGGATGCGTGAGCAGTCGAGGAAGATGAAGGGGCTATCGCCCACCCAGCCCCGCTCGCCGCCGGCGTACGCCACACGAGGCGAGATTCCGAGGTGC
This sequence comes from Chloroflexota bacterium, assembly GCA_023473795.1. Taxonomy (GTDB): domain Bacteria; phylum Chloroflexota; class UBA6077; order FW602-bin22; family JAMCYS01; genus JAMCYS01. The sequence goes on from JAMCYS010000085.1 coordinate 48,715, forward strand.
TCGCAAATCCAGCCGATCGAGTCGTTCACCTCGCAGAACTCGTCCGTGCCGAGATTAAGAATGTTGACTCTGTTCTGGCCGTTCTCGATAGCCAGTAGCATCGCCGAAATGCAATCCTGGACGTATAGATATGACTTCCGCTGTTTGCCGTTCCCGAGAACGTCCAGTCGCTCGGGATGCTCCTGGAGCTGCCTATAGAAGTCGAAGACGTGCCCATGGGTGTAGCGCTCGCCCAAGATCGAAACGAAGCGGAAGATGAAGCCCTGAAAGTCGAAGCCCTCACAGTAGGCCTGGATGAGCCCCTCGCCAGCTAGCTTGGAGGCCCCATACAGCGATGTCTGGACGGGGAATGGCGCTGTCTCTGGCGTGGGAAACACCTCCGGCTCGCCGTAGACCGAACCAGTAGAGGAGAAGGCGACGCGGCGGACGCCGTTGGCCCGCATCGCCTCCAGCACGTTAAACGTCGCGATGGTGTTCTGCTCGAGGTCTTTGCCTGGGTGCTGGGTACCAAAGCGGACGTCGGCGTTGGCGGCCAGGTGGAACACGAAGTCGGCGCCCCGTACAGCCCGAGTCAGACCTGGCAAATCTAGCGTGTCGCCCCGCACCAGTCTAAAGCGTGGCGATTCCTGGGCTTGCGCTAGGAACTCGATCTGTCCGGTAACAAGACTGTCGTAGCCAACTACGTCGTGACCGTCTAGCAGCAAGCGATCTACCAGATTACTTCCGATGAACCCGGCACAGCCGGTGACAATGCAACGCAAGCCACAACCTCCAGCGGTTACAAGTGGGCTTCGGATGCCGTAGCTTCCGAGGCTGCACGTCCGCCGCCGATCTTGCGCCCCAGTTGGAGGAACGACTCGCCTACCCGGGATAGACTCAGCACGCCGAAAGCCGTCGTCAGTAAGTAGTAAGTCAAATGAGCCGTCAACGTTATGGCCAGGGCGCTGGCGGAGTCGTACTTAGCCCCGAACGGCAGCACCAGTGCCTGCTGCCCGACCAACTGAAACACTCCGATGAAGCCGGGGCTGGAAGGCACCGTCACCGCAAGCGCCAACGCAACTACCATGAAGACTGACTCTAGCAGAGCACCTTCGGGCTGGAACGCACGTATGATGCACCAGTACACAGCAATACCGAGTGCCCAGGTAATGAGCGACCAACCAAATACGCTGCCCGCAACTCGCCGCTGCAGCAGCGGTGAGAAGCCGCTCACCAGCTCACGCCAGCGAGGGACCGTGCTATCGGCCGGCAAGAATCTAGCAGATTTGCCCAGGGACTGCAACAGCGCCTCTACCCGTCGGCTAGCTCGCATTAGGCCGAACAGGAGCGCCAGCGCTACCAGTACCAGCCCACCGAATGATTCTCCGGCCTGAATGACCAGCAGGGGCACTTGCATCCAAGGCAGAATCGCGACTAGGAAGAGCACGATCGTCCCGAGGTCGAGCAGTCGCTCGACTATGGCCGAGGCGGCGACCTGGAACAGCGGCAATCCGCAGCGTTTCGCCATGACGATCACTCTGGCGGGCTCACCCAAGCGCAACGGTAGGACGTTGGTGAAGAGATAGCCGACGCCCTGGGACCAGAAGGAATCGGCGAATCGACTCTCCTTACCCAGTAGCACCACCCAACGCTGGGAACGGGCGGCGATGGACAACATATGCAGGACAATCGCTGGCAACAGCCAACCATATTGGGCGCCAGCCAACGTGTTGCTCAAGCCGTCGAACGGCACAGTGCGCAATGCTAGCCAGAGACAGAGCAGGCTGGTCGCGATCCCAAGCCAGAACTGCCCCGAGGCAATAGACCTCATCGTCTCGGCCGGTGCAGCAGCGGCACGAAGCGGTATTTCAGATCCACCCAGAGCCACGATAGGGGATCCCGCACCACGGCGACCTTCTTCCCATCCTTGAAGGACCTTGACCGGTAGTTAACGGGTATCTCAAGTGGCCGGTAGCCTTTGCACACCAGCTTGATCACCAGTTCGTGATCAAAGTCGAAGCGGTTGCATTCGAACTCCAAGCCATACAAGCAGTCCCGGCGGAATACCTTATACATCGTGAACGGATCGCACATCCGCTGCCCGTAAAGCACATTAATCAGCCCAGTGAAGAACAGGTGCCCAAGGTTCAGCAGTGTGGACAACCCATGCTGACCTTCGAACTTCCTCATCTTCCAGTTGCCACCGTGACGTGCCCCCAGAACGAACGCCGATCGATACTCCAATAGCGGCTCAAGCAGCGTGTCGTAGTCGTTCAGGTCGTATTCCAGATCGGCATCCTGGATCATCAGGATGTCCCCCCGAGCCTGCTTGAAGCCCATCCGCACCGCGTTCCCTTTGCCTTGAGGTCGATCCTGCAGGACCAGTCGCACCTCCGGATGATCCTGGTAGGCCTGGGCGGCTTCGCGCGTGCCGTCCTTGGAGTTGCTCTCTACGATGATGATCTCTTTGTCCACGCCGGGCACCTGCTTGGCCAACAGCGAGTCCATCAGCAGCGTGAAGGTCTGCCTCTCGTTGTAGGCGGGCACGACTATAGAGCACAGCGGACGGTCACGGCGCTCAGCGCGCGTCGCCGTGACGACTATGCCCGACGTGCTCAATCGGATGCGCGCTTCGCGCAACGGCGAAGGAAGCAGGCGATACATGAGAGTAATGAGGCGGGTGACCGAGGTTGTGGGAAAGGCGGTTGCACGGTCATTGACATGGCCAAGCGTGTAGAGGCGCCGATCGGGTTCGACCCACACTTCAAGAAAGCCGCTCTTGACCAGGATGGATTGGATAAGCGCCTTGCTGAAGTAGTAGAGGTTCTCCGGCCGCCACTCCGTCCAGTGCTCGCCAAAGAAGTGCGCGGGCCACGAATCCAGAGACGGCGTGGCCAGCAGTAGGACTCCCTCAGGCCGCAACGCAGAGTGAATCTGGTTTAGTAGATCCAAAGGCGCTGTCGCCTTTTCCAGCTGGTACAGGATTACGGCGGCATCGTAATCCCATCCGAAATCGAGTCCTCCGCCGACCTCACGGATGGAAACGTGCTGCCCGATGCTGAATCCCTGTGCTTCGGCCTTGGCGGCAAACGGATGGTCTGGCGGCGCAATGAGCAGGATGCGGCCGGCAGCAATGCCTCGGTTACGGAGCGTGCTCAGATACTGCTGGGCCGCGTCACGCTCGGTGATACCGTCCAGGCCAATCGTTAGCCGCGGGTCGGCTCCTTCCAGCAGTCGATCGTAGAACGTGCGGTAGTCCGCTACATCTGGCTGAGGGCTTAGGTAGATAAGTCCGCACCCGGGGCAACGCACGACAGGCAAACCGCGAATCACGAACAGGTAAGCACGGCGGTCTTCGCCGCAAATCGGGCACTCAGTCCCCGTGCGCTGCGCAGCACGGATAGCCGGGGGCGTGGCGGTACGCAGGCTCATTCACGGCCTTCCATCAGTTACTGCCTGTGCCCAGTCCAAGTTGTCGCGGCGACTTAACGATCCGCTACCGAGCCGGCTCAAGTGCCTGCGGTAGAACGCCTGTTGCGCGTCGCTGGAGGCCCTGTGGCGCACACAGGACATGACCGCCTGCACCCAAGGCGGTGCCTATTATACATCCCAGTCGAGAGCTAGGTCAACCAGTATTGATGCAGGCGGATGGCTTTTTGATTGAGCAACTGCCTGGTTGAACAATCTCGTAATACGCATGGACTCGTTTGAATGATGGCGTTCTGGTGAGGTGTTCATATTGCCGTGCCTTCACGGCTAAGTGGCCCAGCAGGTACGACGGTTGCCACGGTTGCTTACTACAGGCACCAACCCAGTACTCGCGGCGTTCCTGGCTACCGGCAGCAGGGTTTGGGCAGGCCCTCTGTACTGTATCGGCCGACGACACGCAGCCCACGAAAGAGCTGCGCCCTGGATTGTGGCCTAACTCCGCACACCAGCCATGGCGTCATTCACTCTGCCTTGGCAGGCGCATGTCAAAGCATTAGTATCGAACGGTCTTCCCAATATCAAAGCCCAATGCGTCTCCGCGGGCGCTGGAGCGCGTTCAGCGCTCGCAGGGCCCGGCCGCGCTCGACCGCCCGCAGCAGCTCGCTAGTCTGTTTCAGCTCCTGTTCTCGGGCAGCCAGCGTGGCCTCCAGCTCCGCGACGCGTGCCAGGGCTCGGTTTCGCTCGGCCTCTGCTGCCGATTGCCTGTGCGCCACGATGACGGTGAAATCGCTGCCGATGCCCTCGGTCTCCTGCAGCAGCTGTTCGAGGTCACACAATACCCTCGCCTCCGCCCCCAAGCCAACAGGTAGCTCCCACCCATCACTATGTTCGACTGTCACTGGGTCGGGCAGGGTTCATCCATCTGACTCACAATCTCCAACGCCGGCGCCATAGCTGCAGCGCGAGGAGGGCACGCAGAACCTTCCCCCCGCGCAGACCGCCTACCTCAGCCTCCAGCTCGGTCACCCTTTGCATTGCCGCGGCAAGGTTCTGTCTTAGCTGGCTGATCTCTCTGTCCCGTTGCTGCAAGAGCGCCCGCAACGGCTGCAAAGACTCCGCCAGCGCTAGCAGCTCATCGATGCGTCGGTCTTTAGCGCGAAGGAGGGCCACAACCTCCGCGGACAGGCTGCTGCCAAGGGATAACAAAGGCTGTTTAAGGTCAGGCGATTTCGCCCCGTTCGCCGCGTCTGCCTGTGGGGCCTTCCCCGGTCCCGGACCTACCCTTACCTGTGACCTATACTCCGGTACGCCTGCCCAAGAGAACCAGGTCTTGCCCTCTTCAAGCATGTCGAAGGCAAGCACGTACTCGCCGGCCAGGTCGGGCGCGGTGACGGATATCGCCAGAGCCACCGATTCGCCGTGAGCCACGCGCTCCCCTACCACCGCGCGTGGCCCGTCCCACTGCACCGCCGCGCAGCCGCTGGCATCGTACCAATGATAGCCCAAAGCGAAAGCCGCGATGGCCGGCCAGGCCTTCGCCCCCGTGTTGCGAACGCTCACGACTATCTTCCCTTGTTCGCCCGGGGCCATAACCGTTGGCACGGTAACCTCGTACTCGGCGCCGTAGGGCCGCCCCACAAGCGCGCCTTGTGTGGCAAGCTGCGACTCGAAGTCGCGGGGCCGCGGTTCGCGCTGGCGGCCCAAACCCCAGCGGATTTGGTGGGTCCCCGGCTCGCCCGGTGCCATCAAGGCCACTTTCAGACTAACGATCTGTCCCCGCCAGACGTCGACATCGAGCGGCAACCGCGCCTCCGGCATCAATGGGGTACCACGCTCTGTCAGCCACTGGTAAGTCGCGAACCACCCTTCGCTGGCTCGCCACGCGCTGTCGGTCAGATTGACAATCACCAGTGTAGCGTCCGTGGACTTGCCCGCTTCCAGTATCTCCGGTAGGGTAGCCCAAGCGGAGCCGGGCCCGACCCGACTGCCAGTCTCGGGCGTGGACAACTCGAGCCGCGCCCTCTCCGGCAGCGCCTCTTTTGCGAGGAGCGACAAGTACTCTCGGGTCTGCCTGCCCAGACGCTGCCGATCGGATAGCTGGGCTCGCAGTTCCGGCACGGTCATGCCGGGCACCCGGGGCACGTCGGTGAAGCCGGCGGCTAGGTACCTGGTAGATTGATCAGGCACCAAGTATCCGGACCACCGACAAAGGAACAGCCTCTGGTTGGCATCATCTCGTTCGAAACGCCCGCTGCTGACGGATTCGAAATGGTAGAGCACGCTGTTGGCAGCATACACGACCTTGAGCCCGCGGCGGCGAACGCGGCAGCAGAGGTCGATATCCTCGTATGAGTTCAAATAGCGCTCGTCAAACCCGCCAAGTTCCTCAAACAAGGCCCTTCTGATAAGAAGGCAAGCTCCGGTAACAGCCTGGTAGTCCCGGTTCACGGTTACTTCGGCGTAATCGGCAGGAAAGAGGCAGTACATATGCACGGGGACAAGTTCGTTGGTCATGGCAACCCCGGCGTGCTGGATAGTCCCATCTGGGTACAGCAGCTTACTGCCCACTATGCCAACATCCTGGCAACCGTCGGCAACCTGCAGCATTGCGTCAAGCCAGCCTTCTGTGGGAACGGTATCGTTGTTTAGGAACAGCAGATACTCGCCGGTCGCCGCGGCGGCCCCCTGGTTACACGCTCGGGCGAAGCCGCCATTGCGGCTGTTGGTCATTACTCGGTAGGGCGGCGCCACCCCCCTGAGCCGGTCAGCGGTCTCGTCCGTCGAGGCATTGTCGACGATGATTACCTCAAAATCTGAGCGTCCTGCCAGCGTCTGGTCAAGGCCCATCATGCACAGGCTAGTGTAGAACCACTTATTGAAAGCGGGAATGACTATGCTGCACTTGTAGGCCCGCGGTCGCGCTAAGCGGGATTCTTGCATCGTGTGCCTCATCGCTTCCCGTGGGGTGGCACTACTTCGCACTCGGCCCTACCTTTGCTGGCGAGCAGCCCAACAAGCGTCTTCAGATGAACCTGTAGAGTCTCCACCTGTGCCTCAAGGCCAGCGCACGTCTCGCGGTAGTTGGCAAGCACCTCACGGGACTGCTCCAAAGACTGCTCGAACTGGCGGCGGAGAGCCCGCTCGGTCTCGTTCCGCTCGCGGCGTAGCTCGATGGCTCGCCGCACGCCGTCGTCGCTATGATCTGCCCGATGGCACGACTCAGCGGCGGCTGCGCTCAAGAACGAATCGTCCAGCACGGTAGGCAGTTGCGCGGACTCGCTCGAGGAAGGTGTGAGCGCGAAGCCCCAGTTGTCGTAGACAATCGGATCACAGATATCGGGGTGGATGCTCCGCATCAGGCGCACCGTTGCCACCACGTCCTCTATGCTATCGCCTGGTCTGCCGAGCGCATACGAAGCGCACACGCGCACCCCCGAGCGCCGCAGCAGAGTCGCGGCCTCCGAGAAGCTGCTCTCCCACTCTTTTGCCACCTTGGCCCCCGGGCCTTTTGCGGATTCCCCGCCAAGGGCATGGTCAGGGAGAAGTAGGACCGTGTGAAGCCCGATGGAACGTAGTGATGTCAACATCTCGGCGCCCCCCCGCACGACTGAGGAGGCCAGGCTGGCACAGATGAGGGGACGGGTCAGGCCTTCACTCCGGCAGAGGCGCACGAACTCAGCCACCCACGGACTGTCCATAAACAAGTCGGCATCAATAAGCAGCCAACTGCCGACGGCCTTCCCTTGGCGAAGCTCCGTCACCTCCTTGACGATGCTGCCAGGGTCGCGGCGAGCGGAGAGTCCAGTCGGCTGTGACTCCATATCCGGGACATCTGGCCATTGTCCGCTTACGACAATGGCCAGCGGTTGTGCTACCGCCAGGCGTGCGGCCAGTTCGACAGTGCGCGAGAGCCCGAAAGAGTCAAGACTAAGATCAGTGTCGCAGGCAGTCTCATTCGGCGCCAGTGCCGGCTCCGCCAGTACCTCACGCAAGCCGCCGGCAAGAGCACCGGCGAGTGGGTCGCCAGCGCGCAACGAGATTCTGTGGGCAAGCGTGTGCATCGCGGAGAGTGACGAACCTTCGACGACAAACGCAGGGATCGAGGGACTCTGCTGCTCAATCCTCTCTATGAGAGAGGCTAGGCTACTGCTATGGTCCGCTAGGCCCCCGAACAGTATCGCCCGCGGTCGCAATGAATTGGCAACGCTCTCCAGGCTGGCCGCGTCGACAAGGTCAGGCAGGTCGATTAGCCTAACGTCCCAACCGTGGCGGGACATAGCCTCGGCCAGCCGCGCGAGCAAGTACCGGTGGTAGAGCCATTCCACCTGCAAAGCGACTGGCCGGTAACTGGACAGTGGGGGGGCGGCGTTGACGATCAACAACGTCAAGCTGTCGAAGATCTCACCCACAGCCTCTGTCCCAAGACTCCGGACTGCGGCCAGATCGCTGGCAAGAGCAGGTATGGCCCAGCTGGCGGGCACGCGCGCCTTCTGCCTTTGTCGCGCTAGTTCGCTGGCCTGCTCATAGACTCGTATCGTCTCGGCTGCCGCTTTCTCCCAGCTAAACTGACTTGCTTGCCTGAGTCCAGCTTCGATAAGGGAGTGGCGTAGATGCCCGTCGAGGACGACCCGCTTGATCGCAGCCGCCAAAGCCCCCGCATCCTCGGCATCGACCGTGAGCGCGGCGCTGCCCGTGACTTCCGGCAGCGACGTGGCGTCCGAGCACACCACGGGCGTGCCGCTGGCCATGGCTTCGAGTGGCGGCAGGCCAAATCCCTCATACAGCGAAGGGAACGCAAAGACGTCCGCCGCCTGGTACAACGCTGGTAGGTCATCGTCCAGCACGTGGTCGACAAAGACGACAGAATCGCCCACTCCAGCTGAGTTGAACAGGTAGCGGAGCTGCGTCCGAGTCTCAGGCCAAACGCTTTCGCCGGCCAGCACAAGCTGGTGGTTGGGCAAGCTCGCTTTCTTCAGCCTAATGAACGCCTGCGCGAGCGCGGGCAGGTTCTTATGTGGGTAGTCCTTGCCTACATAAAAGACATAGGGCCTGTCGATCCCATATTTCCGGCGAACCCACTCGATTGCCACTTGATTGCGTGGCTGCTTGAATTGAGTCCCGACCCCGAGAGGCACGACGGCAATGCGCTCCCCCGCCACGCCCAAGGTTCGGACGATACCCGCTTTCGTGTGTTCCGAATAGACGGCGATCGCGTCGGCCCATCTCGTACACTCGGTCAAGAGCGCCCTGTAGCGGACCCTCAGAGGCTCGGGCAGGTATTCTGGATGGTGGAATTGAATGAGGTCTGGCACCGTGACCACGCTGGCGCCAGCGATTCGCAGGGGAAGGTAGTGCAGTAGAGAGTTGCCGAGCCAGAGAGCGTGATACACATCGCACGGTTGCCGGAGAAGGTCTTCGACTAGCCCTTCTTCCCCGCGCACGGGGGTAAGTCTAGCGGAAGGGCCGAACTCGGGCTCGTGTGCGGAGGGCCACTCCACGTACACCCGATAGGTATTCTGCTCGTGCCCATGAGACAGACTGCCGACGAGACCGCGTATGTACCTCTCGAGTCCGGACGTTCTCCGATGCAACAAGCGGCCGTCAAGCGCGACCTCCATCAAATAGACATCCCCCTAACCTACAAGTGTAAGCATGCCAACCGGCCTGCTACGGTTGTCGGCGGGCGTTCGCTTCCAGCTCGGCAATGCGCCCCCCCAGCGTTGACTGATGTCTCTCCAGGTCGGTTACCCACGCCCGGTAGTGGTGCACCGCGTCCTCCAAATTCGCCGCGTGCTTCCTCAGACTAGCCAGATTATCCTCTAGGTCGGCGATGTATCGGTCCTTTTCAGCCCCAATGTGCTCGAGATTGCGGGCGTAGATGGCGCTTTGATCCACTGGCACTGACTGCAGCCCTAGCGGGCTGCCAATCTGTGGTGCTTCTAGGCCGCATACGGCCACCAAGTTAAGCGAGTCGCCGGGCCAAACGGGCTCGGTGGCAATCCCAACGAGACAATAAGCGTACTTCCCCCCTGGACTGACCGTAATGGAGACCAGCAAATCGCCAATCAGAAAGTGCTCGGTCTGCCCTCCGACACTGCTCTCGGCTACTTTCCCTTTCCGTAACGTGGCATCAGGCTTGCGGCTCTGGCCTAGAAGGTTAACCGTAGGAAAGTACTCGGCGATCAGTCGCCGAAAGCGATCAGCATCAAACTCCTGAACGTGGAACGGATTCATGATCACCCTTTCCGGGGCGACTCCAGGCGAATAGACATTCTTGTTCGGTGTCGAGAGTAGCAGGATCCCATTCGGCTTGAGGATGCGCCTAGCCTCCGCCAGAAGGCGCCTGGCATCGGCAACGTGTTCGACAACTTCGAAGCAGACTGCCAGGTCAAATGAGCCGTCGGGGCAGGCGATCTGCTCGGAATCCGCTATCGAGAACGATAGCCCTGGCGAATGGTAATGGCGTTGGGCGGATTCCACTGCCTCAGGAGAGATATCGATGCCAAGGACTCGGCGTGCCCCTGCCGTGAGGAGGAGGTGGGCCCCGTATCCGTTGCCGCAGCCGATGTCGATTACGTCGCGTCCGCGGGCGTACTCGGCCGCGTGTGCGTATCTCGCGACGTGTTCGGCAAACAGGCTTAGATGTGCCGCTGACTCTGGCACGGCCCGCTCCGCAGTCGGTGCGGCTGCATTATCCATTTGGCTGCTCTCCGGTATAGGTCCACGCCAATTCGAAATCATGGCTGGTCCTGGCATGGCCTGCTGCTCATTCGCCGCCTTGCCCCCTACAAGTGCCACAGCTGCAGGGTACTCCAGGGCGTAGATCCGGCACTCTGCAAATCCTCCCTGGACCACATGGGTCCAGGCGTCAGCCCCGTATTCTGTGCGGACCAGATAATCGGCGGCCCGCCGGTCTTCTGAGCCATGATAACTTGGTGGCAGACTTGCCCTGGAGATAGTTGGCCGGTCCACGACCATAGGAACAGTGAAGGCGCAGAACCCGCCTGGTTTGAGCACTCTGTAGCACTCAGCCATGGCCCTGATGGGGTCTTGGACGTGCTCCAGCGTGTCGGAGTGGACCACCAGATCAAACGACTCGTCTGCGTAGGGCAGTTGAAGTAAGTCCACCATTGGGTAGAGCGCAAGGATATGCCCGCGGACATGTGACAGAAGGGGCGTGAGGCTTGCCGCTTCGTTGACTTCCAGAATGCACAATCTCTGTGCGTTCGGCTGCCTAATGAAGTCCCTGAAGAGTCCGTAATAACCGAAGCACCGCCCTATGGCCTGAGCGAGGGCCATCGAGCGCAGGTTAGCACCGCAATCGGCACAGTGCAACCCCTGCTGGCGGTCAATGTAGTCGACCTCCCGGTCGGACAAGTGCCATTGATCTATCAGCGATTGCCAAAGTATCCTGCTCTGAAGCAGCCGATCGGACCCACAACACGTGCACTTGTTGATTAGCTGAGGGCTGCTCACGCTACCACTGCCTTCAAGGTCGTATCGCCAGGAACCGCCCGGCGCCACAGCGGGAAGGATAACGTACGGTATCCGGGAAGTCAACGGTGGAAAGCCTTGGCCGATAGCCTGTACCTTCGGACTGCCTAGATATTGGCCGGCGTCCGATTAATCCTTATCCCGCTCTTCGAGCATTGTGTTCCCCGATCTGCAACCCACCATCTTGGTAGGCGAACTTACAAACGTGCGTTCGATCTCTGGACTATCGCTGAGTACAGCAAGGACGTCATCCGGGAGCCGAATGAGACCCACTAGGGCGACACCTGGCTCGACACTTGAGGTTGTAACAGCGGCTGAGAGGATATAGACTATGCTCCGCGCCCCTGTACAGAACGTACAGGTTCACGCCGTGCGACCGCCTTCACAACGCCTTAAGGAGCGAACATTGGCAAAGCGCATCGAGAAGGTTATGGTCCTGGGCATCGACGCGCCGATCGTGCCCAGGCTGCGCAAGTACGCTTTGGAGGGCAAATTGCCCGCCCTCAAGCGCCTCTTCGAGGAGGGCACGCACGCCCCCAATTGCCTGGTACCTTTCCCGACGATCACGCCCCCGAACTGGACGACGATCACTACGGGGGCCTGGCCGGGAACCCACGGCATCACCGACTTCGAGGGCCACATCCCGGGCGATCCGCTGGACAAGCTGCACCAGAACTTCGACTCCACCGAGGTGCTGGCCGAACGCATCTGGGAGGCGGCCGCCAGGGCGGGCAAGAAGACGATCGTCGTCAACTACCCCACCAGCTACAAGGCCAACGTGGGCGAGGACGGCGTCGTCGTGGCCGGCTACGGGCTGAACGTCAACGACTGGCGCTATGGCATGGACAAGCGGACCAACCAGCTGAACAACCTCAGCCACGACCTGATGCTCACCACCACCCCCTACCCCTTCGCCACCGACGTCGAATTGAAGAAGGCCCAGGGCTGGGAGGGCGTGGAGCACTCGCCCAAGGCGCTGGAGGCCACGGTCACGCTGAATGCCCGGCGTTCGCTGCACCAGGTGGAGCCCTGGACCTGGCACCTGCTGGTCGACGCCAGCGAGGGCAAGGGCTACGACACGGTGCTGGTCGCCAAGGCCAAACGCGAGAATGACGTCTTCGCGCGGGTCAAGCCGGGCGAATGGACGGCCAACATCAAAGACGTCTTCCAGACCGAGGCGGGGCCCAAGAAGGCCGCCTTCCGCATGAAGCTGCTCGAGCTTACGCCGGACGGCGAGATCATGCGCCTCTACGTGCCGGGCATCTGCTCTCTGCAGGACTGGGCCGCGCCCAGCTCGGTAGAGACGGAGATCGAGAGCGAGAACGGCCTGCCGACGATGCGCGGCGCCTGGGATTCCTTCCTGATGGAGTGGATCGACGCCCCTACGCTGGTGGAAGTGACCAACCTGATGCACAACTTCCTGGCCGACGCGGGCAGCTACCTCCTCGAGAACAAGCCTTGGGACCTGTACTTCATGCACATCCACACCCCCGACTGGATGCACCACACTTTCTCGGTGGACCTGGACCCCAGGACGGCTCAGCATCCCGAGCAGATACCGCAGTTCGAGTGGCTCGAGCAGCAGCTGTACAAGGGCGTGGACCATACGGTCGGGCGCATTCTGGAGTGCGCCGACGACAAGACGCTGGTGGTCGTGGTCTCCGACCACGGCGCCAAGCCCAAGGGCCACGACTTCAACGTCAACCAGATACTGGAGGCTGCCGGCCTGCTGGTCTACGAGCCCTCGGAAGCTGAGGCCGCCGGCTCCCAGGCCTGGTACCTGCCCACCGACGGCAAGAGCGCGCGCAAGATCGACTGGAGCAAGACCGTGGCCTATGGCCAGCGGCGGGTGCACGTGTACGTCAACACCAGGGGGCGCGATCCGCAGGGCATCGTGGCGCCGGGTGAGGAGTACGAGAAGGTCCGTGAGCGGATCATCAAGGCGCTTTACGAGTACAACGATCCGGAAACGGGGCTGAAGCCGATCGCCCTGGCGCTGAAGAACGAGGACGCGCGCATCATCGGCAACTGGGGACCCCGGTCGGGCGACGTCATTTACGCCATCAACCCCACCTACGGCCGCGAGCACGGCGAGCAGCTGCCGACCACGACCTGGGGCGTGGGCGACATCCACGGCCTGTTCATTTTGAAGGGCCCGGGGGTGAAGCAGGGGGCAACTATCGAGCGCACCGTGTACCTGGCGGACGTAACGCCGACCATCTGCCACCTGGCCGAGCTGCCGGTGCCGGCGCAGTGCGAGGGCTCGGTCCTCTACCAGGCGCTGGAGGATCCCGACGCCCAGGTGAAGGAGCTGCAGGCCCTACGCCGCAACGTCGAGCGCCTGAAGAGGATGGTGGAAAGGCCACCCATGTGCTAGAGGGCTGCAAGCCCGCGTGCTGCCCGGCGACGGCGCAAATGGCCGACGTTACCGAATCGCCCTCTCGTCGCTGGAACTGCGGCTGTCCGCCGTCGGCCAGAAGCGAACGGCCGGCAGCGGCGAAAGCTAACCCACACTATCCACTACTCCCCCGCACTCCCCTAGACTTCGCTTTGACATCTCGCTCGGCTGGGTATAGGGTAATGACAGTTTCAACAGTAGAAACTAAACGTTCAGGAGGTACACCGTTATGTCTAGCGTGCCTGAGACTACCCTCACTCTCTATCAAGTCGGAGGCGATGCGGGCGTTGACAGCGTTCTACTCGATCCTTCGCCAGAAGTCGAAGCCGTGCAGAACGGCGAGCGGCTGAGCAGGGGCCGGGCGGCCGACCTATTGGGCATTCGCCGCGACGAGCTAGACGAGCTGGCCGAGGCTGGCCTGATCGTCGTGCGCCAGGACGTTGACGGCAAGCCGTACGTCACCGCCGCCGCGTTCCGCAAGTTCCTCAAGGGCCTGGAGCCGATTCAGTTCATTGAGGCCCCCACCGACGAAGGGGCCGAAGACGACGATGATGAAGAGGAAGAGGCCGTGCCCGCGCCAAAGGCCAAGGCAGTAACCAAGCCTGCCCCTGCTGCGCCAGCCGCAGAGGATGAAGCAGCAGAGGATGACATCGAAGCTGAGGCCGACCAGGTAAGCATTTTGGGCTCTGCGGCGGCGGTGGCTGCCTTCTTCAAGAAGCTTTTCGGCGGCGAGCAGGCCGAAGAAGAGCTCGAGCCCGAGCCCGTCAAGCAGACTAAGGCCAACCCGCTATTCGGCCTTGGCAAGTCTCGCAAGTCTCGCCGATCCGGCCGGTAGAGGGGGCAGCTACCTGCCAAGAGCGCTGTGTCCATTGTCGTATGCCCCTTGCCCCCGCGGTTCCATCCTCCTAGCCGGCCGCGGGGCAGGGGGCTTTCGGCCGCCGCTCTTGCCGGTTGGAGAGGTGAGACTTTGGACCCCATTGGCGACCCGTTTGACTGGCTGGCAGAGGACTTGGACGATGATCTCGACCTGCGCCCAGCACGCTCGCACCGTCCGCGCGGCGCTCGCCAAGGCAATCATCGCCGCCAGCAATCGGTGTAGGCTGCGCAATTCCCACCGTTAGACCTTCCAGCACTCTCCCCCACGGCCAGTGCCGCTAGCCACCCGCCCTATTGTTGGCCCTATTCTTGGGCACGGTTATGTTTAGTGAACAGAATGGGAGGACGGTTCAACAGCAGGGCCACTGACCGCGTAGGGAGCGCAGCCGAATGGCGGGCGCGAGCTTCCGCCAACACGCCAGACGCCGGCTAGAAATCATACTCATTGGCCGGATGGGTCCGCGAAACGGAAGACGGTGGGGATGCTACAGGTACCGCGCTAGGTCGTCCTAGCCACGGGCCTGAGTGTCATAGGGTGAACGCAAACTAGCTTGGCTCATTGTCTGATGGTGTAGTAGTAGGCTCCCCTGATTCTCTTGGCCAATACCTCGCCTTTCTTGGCGAGACTGTCGAGAGCTGACGACAATGCGTAGTTTGTCGTTCCTTGGCTAATCCCCCGGATAATCAGTGAGCGCAAATCGACTTCCTGACTTGGCGAGGTATCACCCACCGAGTAGCCCAGGCTCAGGGCCAGGTCGGCGAGAGTGAAGGCTTGATCGGAATGCTCGCGGAGGTATTGAAGGATTGTTAGCTGAGTATCGTCCACGCCTTCATCGAATTGGCTCCGCTTGATAGGCATTGGCTTTGGCTCCTCTATGCTTGCTTGGCACAGAATGATACGCTAGCTTTGTCAGTATGTCCAGTGGTTGCAGGGGCAATCGGCAGGCTCATTGTAGGGTGATTCTAGGGGCTTGAAATCGGCCGCAGGTCATCTGATACCCCCTTGCCCCCGGGACAGGGCGCCGTCATGGCCACACGCAGGCAAGGGCGGGCAAGCTGCTGGCCCAGATAGGGCGCAAACAGGGTTTACGCGTCGATTCAACTTCAGCTCATCCAAGATGGATGAGGCAACGCGGCCTTGCGGGATGGGCGGGCGAGATGCTTGCCAAGATTGGACGCAACACAACGGGCCTGCCAAACACAACCCCTTCCGGGCATGGGAAGGGGTTCGTACCCTCTGCCCGCCCGTGGGCGCTGCAGCACGAGACCGCGCACCGTCCTGGCGTAGGTCGTACCCTCTGCCCGCCCGTGGGCGGTGCTAGGCGATGATCGGCAGCATGTGGCCCTGCGTCGTACCCTCTGCCCGCCCGTGGGCGGTGCTAGTCTTCCCGAACTAGTCGACGACGGAAACACGTACCCTCTGCCCGCCCGTGGGCGGTGCACTGGCCGGCCGACAATTGGGGACACAGAGAAGGCGCCGGCATTAGCACTATCTAGCCCGGCGCCCTTGTGCGTCCTGAGGCTACCGCCGTGCGCCTCGTAGAGGGCCAGGGGCGGCGATGCTGAACGTACCGTACAAGCCCTAGTGAATGCCGGTGTGCGTCCTACTCAGCGCATCAGGACTTACTCTTCGGCCTGGGCCTGTATTCGTTTCCTGAACTCAATTGGCGCCGAAATGTACTTGTAGTACTGCCACGAACCGCCCGAGCCCCTGATTGTGACTGTGCCCGCGTCGATGATCCGGTCCGTGATGCTCTGCTTGACTCGAACTGACTCCACCTTCTTCAGATGCATCTCGTACGTTCGCCGGCGAAGCCACCCCGTTTTGAGGATCACACGTCTATTTGTCAGAACAAACTCAGACGTGGTGTACTCGATGTAGGCTGGTATCCCGTAGATGATGCCGAGCGGGACAAGCCAGGGTCCGATGTAAGGCCAGGCGAGAAACCCAACGAGAATGAACACAGCAGGCCAGAAGAAGATAAGCCAATGGCGCCGTGCTTGGTATACCATTCGCTCGTTAGGACCCAAGCTACTCTGAACGTAGCCCATACTCACTCCACTGGCAATTCTAGTACACCCGATAGTTGAGCGTCACGTTCTTGCCCGTGAGCCTGCCAGGGCTCAGTATGCGCAGCTCGTCATGGTTATCTCTACAGTCTTGGACACCGACCAAAAAGAGTTGTAAACGTCCCACTTGAAACGGTCTACATAGGGCGCGACAAACTGCGCCGTACCCTCGCTATTGATGATCTGCTCGCCAAGCTTCGTGCCGGCGCTGTCAAAGAGCCTGACTGAAACCTGCTGGTTGCCTCCGAACACACGGGCGTAGATACGTATACGATTGCCCACTGATGAAACATTCCACCAACCAGCTTGAGAAGTCCACGGCGCTATGCTGTACCGATTCGACCACTGAACAGCGCACGGGTCCGGCGTAAGTGGCGCCGGTGTCCTTGTTGGCGGCACCGGCGTGTTTGCTTCTATGACCGCCGTCTCAAGCCGTGTGTCAATGAGCCACGTCGCTTCCCCAGGAACTAGCCTCCACCGTTCCCTATACCTTTTGCTGAGTACCTCGCCGTCAACCTTGTCGCTTGACAACACCGTGGCCTCGACCTCCGCTTCTATGTCTCGCTGGTAAACGAGGCGCACCTGCTCCGCGCGTATGGAAAGCTTGTTAGCAAACCAGCCAGCAAACACACCCAGTGAGGCCGTAGCTTTGATACCAGGCCCCATCAGGTCGTATGCATCGGCGTAATTGCGGTCATTGATCAGGGCGTAGTATCGATCGATAGCCTGCAAAGGGCCAACGGAAGGCGCTGTCGCTCGTCTAGATATGTCTATCACCGGCGGTGGTGAGGCTGTGGGGGCTCGTGCGGCCGTGGCGATCGGCGTGCCGGTTGCCGTGTTCGTCGCAGTGGGCACGGCCGTCGCCGTCGCCGTCTGAGTAGGCGGGCTGACGAGTGCCTGCACCTTGCTGCCCATATCTAAAGCACTGTAGATAATACCAACCATGAAGGCTATCAGGGCAACACCGAGGAAGTAGATAGAGATTTGCCATTTTGTCACAGCTAGCCTCCTTGGCCTACAAATGGCCCCTAGCCTGTCGGCGGCCAGGGAATTCACCCACTTGAGGGCTTCCGCGGCCAAGTAATTCACCCACCCCACGGCCAAGTTATTCACCCAGGGTGACGGCCAAGTAATTCACCCACCCGGTGTGCGGCAACAGCT
>JAMCYS010000067.1 GCA_023473795.1 Chloroflexota bacterium
CGCCGGTACGCCCGGCGTACTCGCCCCCCTGTTCCACCGCCTCCCGACCGACCTCAACGCCGGCCGACCGTCACCGCGCGGCCTGGGATTTATTTGTCGTAGCTATCACATAGTAGTACGTTCGGGTCCGCCGTTCAAGCCACGTGTTGGGCAGTTAGAGCCCCACCCGCGAGAGGAACCTGGGCACCCCGCGTACCGGCGGCTTGACCTTGAAGAGTGCCCCCGCCAGCGGCCCGTTTGCCGCCCGGTCCTGACCGCCACCGGTCGTTATGTACATTTCGGAGTAGTCGTCGGGCGCAAAGGTGGGGCAGGTGACGTTCTTGGCTGGCAGCGTCAGCTGCTCCGTCTCCCGCCCCTCCGACGAGTAGCGAACCAGACAGCCGCCGGCGAAGCGGGCCGACCAGACGCCGCCTTCCACGTCGGTTATCAGTCCGTCCGGCCGCCCCTGCTCCGGCGACACCTGGGCGAAGACGCGGTTGTACTTGATCTCCCCGCTCGCCCGGTCGTAGTCATAGAGGTTGACGACGTGCCGGCGGGTGTCGGTGTGATACAGCTGCTTCAGATCCAGGGTGAACGCCATGCCGTTGGAGAGGCTGACGTCGCTCAGCACCTGGCGCAGCGAGCCGTCGGTATCCAGCCGATAGAGGCTGGCCGGGTGGTTGGACCCGGGCATGGTGCCGCAAAAGACCCGCCCTTCGGGGTCGGCGCAGACGTCGTTGAAGCGGGTGTCCCGCTCCGCCGGGATCTCCTCGATTAGGGTGGTCAGTTGCCCATCGCGCCAGGTCTTGACGAAGCCGCGCTCGCCGAAGAGCAGCAAGCTGCCGTCGGCCTGCACGGTGAAGCCGCCGATTTGCGGCCCCTCGTAGACCAGCTCGTTGACCCCGGTCACCGGGTCGTACCGGTACATCCGTCCTACCGGGATGTCCAGCCAGTACAGCTTGTGCTCGAAGGGATGCCAGTATGGGCTTTCCCCCACCTGGCAGGGTAGGTCGACTACCAGTTGCGCTTCCATCGTTCCTCCTAACGCTCTTTGCGGGAGACGGCCATGCCTGTTCTGCTGACGCCTATCGTACCCTCACCCGTACCCATGGCCCCTCTCAGGGTTCAGGGCAGGACATCTTCCGGTCCCCCGCAGCCCCGATGCCTTGCTCGCACAGGTAGAAAGGGCTGAAGCTATCGTTACGAACGACGAGGGGCCGCGTTTGTAGTGAGGGCTTTAGCCCTTTCCGGTTCCATCTCCGGGGCTCATTCCTCCTATTGCGGGGGACGAGCCCTCGCGCTACGATGCTGGCACCCCCGAACCTCCTATGCGTCCGCCGGAACCTTCGCCAGCTCCTCGGCCACGTCGGCCAGGCCCACCGCCTCCAGCCGCGCGCGCGTGGGGTGCCCGGTAGCCACGTCCCAGCCGCGCAGCTGGTAGTACTCGCTCAGCATCTGGCGAAACTTCTCGGGGTCCATCCCTTGCTTCTCGCCCAGCAGCGGGTTGGCCCACCACTCCGGCTGCTGGAAGAGACCGATCACCGACTCGTCGTCCGCCCGTTTGCGCCCGTGATTCCTGATCTGGATGGCCCGCTCCAGGTTGAACACTCGGTCGCAAGCCTGGTCCAGGTCCTCCTTCGACCACTCGCTGCCCGTGGCGGCGACGAACATATGGTACTCGAAGTCCGGGCCGTCCATCGGTGGGTCGTCCGCGCGGGCGAAGCCGTCCGCCGTCTTGTTGCTGAAAATGCGCGGGAACATCTGGTCGTCCACCGTCAAACAGTCCTTGAGCACGCTGCGGTTGGCGTGCCAGTAGGCCGGGATTGCCTTCTCCTCGTAGCCGCTCACGGGGTCGAAAGCCGATCGCACGCCATACAGCCGCTCGCCGATGGCCATCATTTGCTCCCAGTTGAGCCCCGTCTTGGCCCCCGAGAAGGGCGACCAGTTGGAGACGTTCTGAGTGTAGCCGTGGCCGCTGTTCATCGGGTCGCGCGTGTCCACCGCCCACTGTAGCGCCGCCACCAACCAGAAGGGGTAGACGATCTTGTTGCAGCGCGCCCCGTGGCCGTCCCAGTGGCCGGCATAGCCCCAGGCCGTGTACAGTTGGCGAATGATGTCGGCGCCCAGACCCAGCCGCAGATGCGCCCGCCAGCCGCCCTCGGCCAGCACGTCGCCCAGCCCTTCGCGGAAGGCGATTTTGCGCATCACCCCTGCCCAGAAGTAGGGATCGTCGGTATCGATCTCCAGCTCGTCCACTTTGTCGATGAGCCCCGCCGCCTTGCAGTCGCGCAGCCAGGGCAGGATGCCGATGATCAGGTCCCAGTGGTTCAGTCCATAGTCGTTGGCCAGTTTCGAGGCCTCGAAGCCGGCGCGGAAGCCCAGCTTCCAGTCGTAATACGAGTCCCGCCTGCCCGGGAAAAGCGAGGCCACGCAGTGCAGCTGGCCCGAGTGCTTCTCCCCCTTGCAGACCACGCCCGGCACGTCGCGGAAGTAGAAGGCGCACCTGGCCGAGCACTGCTGCGTGCAGGCCTGCCACTTGAACTTGAACTCGCTCAGCTCCGGCGGCACGGCCCGCCCATCGGGGAAGCCGTGCGGCGCGTGCGTCTCGGCGGCGATGGCCCGCGTCTTCTTAAAGAACTCGTCGGGCCGGGCGACTCGGACGCTGCCGTGCCCCTTGACGGCGATGGCCTTCAGGTTCTTGGCGCCCATCACGGCGCCAAAGCCGCCCTGCCCAGCGGCCGACTCGGTCTCGGTGGCAATGATGGCGATGCGGCTGCGGTTCTCTCCCGCCTGGCCGATGCAGGCCACCCGCGTGTCCGGCCCGTGTTCGGCCATGAGCGTCTGCTGGGTCTCGTAGATGCCCTTGCCCCAGAGGTGGCGGGCATCGCGTAGCTCGACCTTGCCGTCTTCGATCAGCAGGTACACCGGCCGCTCGGCCTGGCCTTTGACGACGATGCCGTCCCAGCCGGCGTACTTCAGCTCCGGCGACCAGTGGCCACCCATGCCGGCCCTGGTGAACCACTCCACCGGCCAGCCCTGTGGTCCCAGGCCGCAGACCTCAGTGCGGCCGGAGTAGGGGGCCGTGGTGCCGGTGAGCGGTCCCGAGATGAAGATTAGCGGGTTTTCCGGGTCGAAGGCGCCCAGGCCGGGCGCGATCTCTTCCCAGGCGATGCGGGCGGCGATGCCCCGACCGCCGATATAGTCGCGATAGCGCAGGGTGTCGTCGGTCTCTATCCGCCCGCCGCTCAGGTCCACCCGCAGCAGCTTGCCGGTCCAGCCGTAGGCGCTCATCGCTCCACCCCCTGCCGCGCCCGCCGGGCTGCCAACTCGTTCGGCTCCAGCCAGGACAAGGCGCCGGTGGGACAGACGGCCGCGCAGACCGGGTCGCCCTGGCAGGTGTGGCACTTCAGCACCTTGTCCTCGCCGGGGTCGTGAAACAGCGCCCCGAAGGGGCAGGCCGCCAGGCACTCCTGGCAGCCGATGCAGCTCTCGTGGTCCAACTCCCAGTAGCCGTCGGCCCGCCACTGAATCGCCTCCACCGGGCAGGCCTCGGCACACGGCGCTTTCTTGCACTGCCGGCAGTAGGTCAGCCTGTAGTTGCCGTCGAAAGGACTCAGTTGCAGCCGCAGCCCGGCGTTGACCAACCCGCTGGACCCTTGGTTGCGCTGGGCGCAGTTGGTCTGACATGACAGGCAGCCGCTGCACAGCTCGGCGTCGAAGTACAGCATCTTACGCAAGGTAGTTGTCTCCCCTCCCGGTCGCACTTTCGGGACAATGGCGTTTGTGCCGTGGCAATGCTACCAGCCGAGCGGCAGGGCGTCAATGCGGGTTTGTCGCTGCCCGCGGGCCGTGCGTTTCGCCGACGGTGTATAATCTAGCCGTGGCTTCTACCAAGCAACTAAGTCTGGATTTCGCATGGTGATAGAGCGATGGTAGACTCTCAGCGCAGATTGGTCGTCGCGGTGCTCCCACACGTCAGCAGACCAATCCATCCCTGGCCAGTGGAGTGTCTGTATGCCCCGTTGCCC
>JAMCYS010000076.1 GCA_023473795.1 Chloroflexota bacterium
TAGGTGCGACACGGTTTGAAGGATGGTATAATCGCGGCCCTACCCGCGGTGACAAAAGGAATACGCAGCGCGGGGTCTGCGATTATTTTGTGGAGATTGGCACATGCTGGGCAACATCTTGATGCTGGTGGTAAGCATCGGCATCATCCTGGTCGCCTGCGAACTTTTTACTAACGGCGTGGAGTGGCTGGGCAAGAAGCTGAATCTGGGAGAAGGTGCCGTCGGCAGCATTCTGGCGGCCGTGGGCACCGCCCTGCCTGAAACCCTATTGCCGATCATCGCCATCGTTTTTGTCGGCGGGGCGGCCGCCGAGGAGATCGGCATCGGCGCTATCCTGGGAGCCCCGTTCATGCTCTCCACGGCCGCTTTCTTCGTTACCGGGTTCGCCGTCATCATCTTCAGCGGACGGGGGCGGCGGAACACGCTAATGCGGGTCAACACCACGGTCCTAGGTCGGGATATGCGGTTCTTCCTGACCGTGTACGTGATCGCCGCGGCCTGCGCCTTCATTCCCTGGCACGAGGTCAAGATCGGCGTCGCCATCTTCCTGCTGGGGCTATACGTGTACTACGTGATGCGTACGCTGGGTGGCGATGAAGGATCGGGTGCGGGCGACTTGAACCCACTGCACTTCGCCCGCGGCGTCGCCGTGCCCGGGCTGACTATGGTTGTGTTGCAGGTGCTGGTCGCTCTGGGGGCGATCATACTTGGCTCCCGCATCTTCGTCGGCAACATGGAGGCGGTGGCTCACGTGGCCAGGGTGTCGCCGTTGGTGCTCTCGTTGATCATAGCGCCGTTGGCCACCGAGCTGCCGGAGAAGTTCAACAGCGTCCTCTGGGTGCGCGAGACCAAGGACACGTTGGCTCTGGGCAACATCAGCGGCGCGATGGTCTTCCAGAGCTGTATCCCGGTCTCGGTTGGTCTGCTGCTGACACCCTGGGAGCTGGACAAGTACACGATCTTCAGCGTAGTGATCGCTCTGGCTTCCACGCTCCTGGTCTTCAACACGATGCGCACGCGCGGCGTGTTGACAGCGCACACACTGGCGGTGGGCGGGCTGTTCTACCTGACTTATATCGCCTTCGTCATCTTCGTTCCCGCCGCCTGGAACCCCTTCTAGCCCAGGCGGCACCTTCTCCCTTTGGGAGAAGGCGGGGATGAAGGTCTCTTGCGCCCATCAGTCCGACTTGCAGACCCTCACCCCCACGGGCCACGGCCGTGCTTGTCCTCGGCCGGCCCTACTCCACCGGGAACTTGGCCACGCCGTCGACCACGCCGGCGATGTCGGCGCAGTGGCAGGCGCGCGCCTGTCTCACGGCCGCTGTCAGGGCGCGCAAGCCTACAATGCCCAGCGGCACGGCGCAGCGTTCGTAGAACTGGTCCATGCCGCCCTCGATCCACTCGCCGCCTTCCAATCCCTCGGCCCAGTTGGCGACGATGTCCAGCGAGACCAGGCACATGCGGTTGAGCCGGGCCAGCATCGCCTCCATCGCCAGGGTCATGCCGACGACGTCGGCCCCCTGCGCCTGAAACGAGCGGATCTCCGCCGCCGTCTCGAACGGCCCCAGCGGCGTGTTGAAGTAGACCCCCCGAGTGTGCAGCTGTACATGAGCCGGCAGGATGTCGCCCGACTGGCGCACGGCGGCGATGACCACCTCGCGCAGACGGGGGCAGAACGGCTGCGCCAGGCGCACCTGGCGGCGCAGGCCGACGGCGGCGGCGAAGCGTCTAGCCTCGTAGCGGGTGAACTGGTCCACTGTAACGAAGTCATCGGGAACGACGATGTCCCAGGGCTTGGCAGTAATGCCGCCGACGCTGGCGTCGACCAGTATCTGTTGCACGCCTAGCTCGCGGAAGATGTAGAAGAGCTGTAGCGTGTGGCTATAATCCAAGGCCGGGTTGTTGCGATGCCAGCCGTGCATGCGGGCCCGCAGCACCGGCTCGCCTTCCACGAAGATCAGCTTGAGCGGGTAGCTCTCGCCGAAAGGAGTGGTGAAGCCGCCCAGCGGCACTACCGGCACGCTGGGATCGACGTCCTCCGGGCAACGCGCGCCCCAGGTCGCCGAGCCGCCGATCCAGGCGGTGCGCACGGACTCAAGCCCCGTCTTCTGGCGAAAAGCGTCTACGATGGTCTCAGCCAAGTAAGTAACCCCCGGCAATGTAAGTTCTTCCGGGCCGGAATCTAGCCGACGCCGGTAAGCGCTGCCCCCACAGCCCAGGAGCAGGTGAGCGCTCACTACAAGCGGAAATGATCCCGGAAAGCGCTGAAGCGCTCACTACGAACGAGGCTGCTGCCTCCGGTGCTTGTAGTGAGCGCTTCAGCGCTTCGTGCTCAGACTAGCCCCCCTGGTGCTGCCGCTGTGTGTTTCTGCGCTTCGTCCTAGCCGATGCCCGCCTGATACTTGGCCGCCGGGCGGGCCACACGGTACTGCAGGCAGTCGCAGTCGCCGTCGACGGCAAGGCGCTTGAGTGCCCGCAGCTTTAGCCGCGCCATGGCGACGGCCAGCTGTTCGTGCGTCAGGTCGAGCGGCCAGTCCTTGTCCAGCAGCCCCTCCGCCGGGTTGACGACGTAATGGCAGAAGGCGATGTGCATGCCGCAGGCCCGCGCCATGTGCGCCTCCATGGCCAGGCTCTGGCCCACCGTGTCGCCGCCGCGGGCGCGCAGGTCGCGCACCTCGGCCGGCGTCTCGAACCAGGGCCCCTCGGTGCAGTAGTGGATCAGCTGCCTGTCGTAGCCGTAGACGCGGGCGAAAGGCAGAGCGCGCCCCTCCTGCTCCAGCACGGCCGCGACGTCCGGGCAGATCGCCTGGCGCATGCGCAGCAGCACGGTGAAGCGGGGGAAGTTGAGTTCCGTGCCCGGCAGGCCCACCACTCGCGCCTTGGTGGCGTCGACGAAGTCGTGGTGGATCACTAGGTCGCCGGCTAGGAGGGCGTTGTTGAGCGAGCCGCAGGTGCCGCCGCCGATGACCCATTTGACGCCGGCCTTCCATAGCAGCCAGAAGACCTTGTAGGTGGCGGCGCTCTCTTCTACCGGGTCTTCCCCCGGCTGCCAGCCGTGCGAGGCGATGGAGATGGCCTGGCGCTCGCGCCCGTCTTCATCTACCAGGCGCAGCACCTGGAAGCGCGGGCTCAGGCGCCGCTCGTAGGCGGCGCCGCGCGGGTAGGGAGTCTCGATCATGCCCTCAAAGAGCACCTCGACGCCCGGCTCTTGCGCGTCCTCGGGAAAGCGAATGCCCCAGGTGCCGCTGCCGCGGATGAGGCCCAAGGGCACGCCGGTGGGTCCGGTGTAAGCCACTTGCTCGGCCCAGAGATCCTGTGCCACGTTCAGACTCCTTTCGTCACCAGGGAGTGGTCTCCTCCCAGCGGATTACTAGCCGCTCCAGCAGCTTGGCGCCGGCGACAAAGGCCAGGCTCAACACGGCGGCGACGATCATGTCCGCGTAGAGGTCCTCCATTTTGAAGTCGTACTTGGAGACCAGTATCAGGTAGCCGAGCCCTCTGTCGGAGGCCAGCACCTCGCCCACGATGGCCACGACGACCGCGGAGCTGGCCGAAACCTCAAAGCCCTTGAAGAAGAAGGGCAGTGAGTAGGGCAGGCGCAGCTGGGCGAACGTCTGCCATTTGCTGGCGTTCATCACCCGGAAGAGGGCCAGCAACTCCTTGTCGATGGTGCGCAGGCCGCGCAGGAAGTTGACCATTATGGCGAAGAAGCTGGCGATGACCACCACCGTGACCTTCGGCCAGATGCCCCCGCCGAGGGCCAGGATGAGGATCGGCGCGATTGCCACAAAGGGCAGGCTGCGCAGCACCACTGCCCCAGGGTAGATCAGTTCCTCGCTCAAGGGCCAGAAGAGGAAAAGGAGGGCCAAGGCCATGCCCATGCCGGTGCCGACGGCCAAGCCGATCAGGGCCTCCTGCAGGGTCACGGCGCTATGGTTCCACAAGTTCGGCAGGTCCCCCACGAGCGAGCTGAGGACAGAGAGCGCCGGTGGAACGATGAAGTACTCGATCCTAAAGAGTCTCTCGACCGCCAGCCATAGGATCAGGTAGAGCAGTATTGCTCCTAGGAAGCGCAGCCTTGCCGCCACTATCGTCCTCCTCGGGCTGATGGTAAAGGTTGTAGAGCCGGTTGGTCATCTGGACGAACTCCGGCGAGAAACGCAGCTCCGGCGAGCGCGGTCGGGCGAAAGGGATCTTGATCTCGGCCTTGACGTGGCCTGGGCTGCCGCTCATGAAGATCACCCGGTCGCTAAGAAAGGCCGCCTCCTGCCAGTCGTGCGTAACGAAGATTACCGTGGTGCGTTTGCCCGCTTCCTGCCAGATGCGCAGCAGCTCCTCCGCCATCACCAGCTTGTTGTAAGCGTCGAGAGCGGCGAAGGGCTCGTCCATCAACAGCAGCCGGTAGTCGGAGGCGAAGACGCGGGCGATGGCTACCCGCTGGCGCATGCCGCCGGAGAGGTGGTGGGGCAGCGATTGCTCCCGCCCTTCCAGGCCGACCAATTTGAGAGCGGCCCGCGCCTTGGCGTCGGCCTCCTTCCGGGGCGTGCCGGCGATGTCCATAGGCAGACGAACGTTGGCCAGGGCAGGCATGTGCTTCAGCAACGTGTCCCGCTGGAAGACGAAGCCGATCTGCCGCTGCAGGCGCATGGCGGCGGGGGAGGAACCGCCGATTTCGATCGTGCCCGCGCTCGGCGCCAGCAAGTCGCCGATGACGTTGAGCAGGGTCGTCTTGCCACAGCCGGACGGACCCAGGAGCGAGACGAACTCCCCCTCTTCTACGGCAAAGGAAACGTCGTCCAGGGCAAGAATGTCGCCAAAGCGCAGGCGGACCTGCTTCAGGCTAACCGCGGGCAAGGGCTATCCTCCAGGAAAGGGTGAAGGCAGGGCCACCTGCTCCCGCGGGAGCAGGTGGCCGCGGGCTCTAGGCTTTGCCGGGCAAGAAGTCGTTGGTCATGACCTCGTTGGCCTCCGGCACGCGCGAAAGCTGCCTCTTGGCGTCCGCCCCTGTGCCCTCGGTGGTGTCGTACATGATCTGGGATATCTTCTTGACGCGGTCGGGGCTCATGTAGCCCAGGCCGTTCTTCCGCGTGTCATCCGACGTGACCATAGTGTTCTGCACGCCCATGCGCCAGGTATTTTGCTCCAGGTCCTGCTTGTCGCCCAGTTTGACGATGTTCTCGGCCGTCTTTTTGGGGTTGTCGATGCCAAGCTGCAGGCCCTTCATAGTGGCGCGCACGAAGCGCTTGGCCAGGTCTGGGTTGGCGTCGAGCACGTCGCTTCGGGCAAACAACAGGTCGGCATAGTGTGGGATGTAATCGGTGGAGTTGATGAAGCCCCATTTCTTGCCGGCCTTCTGCAGCGTCCAAGCCTGGTTGGTATTCCAGCCGTTGAAGTAATCGATCTGTCCCGCCAGCAGCTGCTCGGGGCCGGTGCCGGCGACGACGATCTCGTAGTCCTTCTCCGTGAGGCCATTCATGGCGGCGATGATCTTGACCGTGATGATGCCCTCGGCCTGCACGCCAACCTTGGCGCCCTTCCAGTCCTTGGGGGTTCGCTTATCAGGTTGCTCGCCGTCCTTTAGAAGATACATGAAGCCGGATGGGCTCTTCTGCATAAGCGTACCGATGAACTTGAGGGGCATCTTGCCGTTGACGACGGCGGCGATCAGCTGGCCTGAGCCGGCGACCACGCCGAACTCCTCGCTCTTGCCCGCCACCAGCGGCAAGGGATCGATGCCGGCGCCGCCCGGCCGCAGGTCCATCTCCAATCCCTCCGCCTGGTAGTAACCCTCGGCGGCGGCGTTCAGCAGCGCGGCGAACTCCCCGTTCTTGAGCCAGCAGAGCCGGCAGCTCACCCTTTGCAGCGGCTTGGCGGCGGCGGGTGCCTGGGTGGGTGCCGGGGCGGCGGCCGCGGCCGTCGTGGCGGCCGGTTTGGGCGGCTCCGTGGCGGCCGGCTTGGCCGTGGCAGCTGGCGTAGATGGGGCAGCTACCGGCGCCTGGCAAGCGGCGACTAACGGCAGGGCCAATGCGGAAGTGGTCGCGGTGAGAAACCTACGTCTGGTGTAATTGCGAGACATCGCAACCCCCTGTGACTCAAATTGAGCGGACGTAATCCTACCACAAGCCAAGGCGGTCGCCTAGTGCCTTGCAGGCCATTCCCCGGGCGGTTTAGCCACCGTGCCCTCAGTCGTGCCACCGGCACTGGGGTGCGGTCGCCTAGCCTTGACGTCCGCATTAGCCCCTGCTAATATTCTGTCGTCGTCGCCTCAGGGGCGCTAACGGCGGGAGGTGAATATGGTACGCAGGGTTTCGTCACGTTTGGTCCACGGCGCGATGGATGATTGTGAAGAGCAGGAGATTGTGGAGCACGTCAACTACCGCCAGCGCCTGCCGGAGATTACCAAGGCTATCGCCACCAGCTGTCACGCCCCCGACACTTTCGACCATGTCGGCGCCGAGCTGATCCCTTCCTGGCAATCGATGGTCGACGTCATCGAACTGCTGCGCGATCTCCTCTTCCCGGGCTTCTTCGGCGACCAGCTGATCGACGAGTCCGATCTCGAGTACCACCTGGGTTCTGAGGTCAGTCTGGCGTTCGACAAGCTCTCGGCGCAGATCGCGCGCTCGCTCTTGCACGGCTGCCACCACCATAGCCAGGTCTGCGATCGCTGCACCGAGCGGGGCCACAGGGAGGCCACGCTGTTTCTGGAGAAGATCCCGGCCCTGCGCTCCACCCTCGCCACGGACATAGTGGCGGCTTACGAGGGCGATCCCGCCGCCAAGACCTACGACGAGATTGTCTTCGCCTATCCCGGTCTCTTCGCCATCACCGTTTACCGGATCGCCCACGAACTGACCCTGCAGCGGGTGCCGCTGCTGCCGCGCATCATGACCGAGTACGCTCACAGCAAGACCGGCATCGACATTCACCCGGGGGCGGTCATCGACGAGAGCTTCTTCATCGACCACGGGACCGGGGTAGTGATCGGCGAGACGTCGCAGGTGGGCAAGCGGGTGCGGCTGTACCAGGGGGTGACGCTGGGCGCGCGTTCGGTGCCGCGCGACGAAAAGGGCGATCTGATGCGGGGCGTCAAACGCCATCCTACCGTCGAGGACGACGTCACCATCTACGCCAATGCCACCATCCTGGGCGGCGACGTGGTGATCGGGGCCCGCTCGGTGATCGGCGCCAGCGTCTTCCTGACGGAGTCGGTGCCGCCCGATACGGTGGTGCTGCCGGAGGAACAGCCCCTCATCTTCCGCTCGCGCGGCCGTCCCTTGGCCGATCTGGCCTAACGCGCGCTGCCCGTTTGCGGAGAAGTGCTAGGCGGGCATCATCAAGGACGACGAAGCGCTGAAGCGCTGAAGCGCTCACTACAAGCGCCTGAAGCGGCGGCCTCGTTCGTAGTGAGCGCTTCAGCGCTTTCCGGGAACATTTCGCACGTAGTGAGCGCTCATCTGCCCTCGCGGCTATGGGCATCAGCGCTTCCCTACGTGCACGCTGCAGGCCGTATTAGAGGATATCCGCCAAGCCGGGAACGACGTAGTCGGGTTGTAGCTGGGACCGTGCCAGCTCCTCCGGCCTGGTGTTGCCACTGAGCACGAGCACCGTGGCGATGCCGGCGCGCCTGCCGCCCTGGATATCCGAAAAGAGGCTATCTCCCACTATCGCCAGGCGCGTCTTCGCCGGCAGAAGCCCGCGAGCGATCTCGAACATGGGCAGTTCCGGTTTGCCAACCACTATGGCCTGCCGCCCGCCGCCGGTTTCCACCGCGGCCAGTACCGCCCCGGTGGCAGGCCAGGGGCCGTCTGGCATCGGAAAAATTGTGTCTCGATTGGTGCCATAGAGGACGGCCCCCGCCCGCAGGGCCTGCGTTGCCACCAATAGCTCGCGGTAGTGAAAGCCCTCGTGGAAAGCGACGGCCACGGACTCGGCTGTCCGGCCCGCGTCGCCCTCGCATAGAGCCAGACCCGCGATGGCCAATTCCTCCTTCAGCGCCTGGGGCCCGATGGCGTAGCAGCCGCGACCCCCCACCGGGTGCCGCTGGGTCATGTAGGCGGCCATGGCCGAGCCGGCGCTGAGCACGTCGGCGACCGTCGCCGGGATGCCCATACCGGCCAGCTTCGCCGCGTACTGGCGACGCGTACTGCGAGCGTCGTTGGTGACGAAGAGGACTTGCTTGCCCAGGCGGCGCAACTCGGCCACGGCCCGCGCCGCCCCAGGCACGGCTTCCCGGCCCACGTAGACGACGCCGTCTAAGTCGAGGAGAAAGGCATCGTAGTGCTCGGCTATGCTCAAGTTCGGACCTCGTGGTTAGGCTGTGAAGGGGGATTCAGCCGCTACTTGGCGCCCGGCCGGCGCAGTTCGAGGAGTCGCTGGAAGTAGGCGGCGTCGTGGATCAATTCGCCGCAGAGGTCGCCTGGCTCTGGGGCAAACTCCTGGACGATGTACATCCACCAGTCGCCGTCCCTATAGTAGCTGGCGGCCAGGTCGGCGAGGGAACGGTGGCGACCCAGCCTCTCCACCAGGTGGTCTATCACGGTCTGGTGGGCAGCGTAAGAGCCCGGGTCCTGCTTGTTCAGCGCCCGTTGGGCGTCGAGCCAGGTGCGAACGGTCTCGTAGAGTGTCGGCATGGTCTTCTCTGCGGCGCGTGCGAGGCGCCCGTGAAGGCATGTTACTTGGCCGTCGCAGGCGTTGTCAAGCAAACTCGCCTTCTCTGCCGCCAATAGTCTGCCTACCCTCTAGAGAAGGTCGGAGAACGTGCGGGACGAGCGCGCGGCACTCCCGAGCGCTGCCGTTGGCGGCGCGGCCCGGCTATTGCTCCTGCTAACGATACACTGACCTGACGGCCGGACTGCCGGGAGCGTCGCCGAACCCGGACGACCCGCGGGATATGGTATAATTGTCCGGCGGCGAGGTCCCTTATTGTAAAGTCGCCGCCGGCCGTAGGCTGTCGGCGAGCGAGTGAGGGTCCTCGCCTCTTGAGGAGTGACAACCCCGATGATGTTAGAAGATACCCTGGCGGCAATGGAAAAGCGATACGACGAGCTCAGCGAGCTTATGATGCAGCCCGAAGTCGCGGTCGACGTCGAGGCTCTGCAACTCTATGGCCGCGAGCAGTCGTCGCTGCAGGATACCGTCCGCCAGTACCGCGAGTACAAAGACGTGCTGCGCCATCTGGCCGAGTCGGAATCCCTGCTGAGCGAACCAGACCTCGACGCCGAACTGCGTGAGCTCGCCGAAGAAGAAGCGACCACGCTGCGTGCCCAGCGTGACGAGCTGCTAGAGAACATACGCTTGAGCTTGCTGCCAGAGGACCCCGACGAGCAACGTAACTGCATCGTGGAGATCCGCGCCGCCGCGGGCGGCGATGAGGCGGCGCTCTTCGCCGCCGACCTGTACCGCATGTACAGCCGTTACGCCGAACGCAAGCGTTGGAAGACCGAGCTGATCGACGCCAACGCCACCGGCCTGGACGGCTTCAAGGAGATCGTCTTCGAGGTGCGCGGACGTGGCGCCTACTCGCGCCTGCGCTTCGAGAGCGGCGTCCACCGCGTGCAGCGAGTGCCCGTGACCGAAGCTAACGGCCGCATCCACACGTCCACCGCCAGCGTCGCCGTTCTGCCGCAGGTGGAGGAGGTCGAGGTGGAGGTGAGAGAGGACGACCTCAAGATCGACACCTTCTGTTCCAGCGGCGCCGGCGGTCAGAACGTGAACAAGGTGGCGACGGCGGTGCGCATGACCCACATTCCTTCGGGCATCGTCGTTACCTGCCAGGACGAGCGCTCGCAGCTGAAGAACAAGATGAAGGCCCTGGCGGTGTTGCGGGCCAAGCTCTACGAGATCGAGCGCAACAAGCGCGATAGCGCCATCGACGAGGCGCGGCGCAGCCAGGTGGGTAGCGGCGACCGCAGCGAGAAGATTCGCACCTACAACTTCCCCCAGGACCGCCTGACCGACCACCGCATCGGTCTCAGCGTCCACCGCCTGGAGTCGATTCTGGACGGCGACATCGACGAGTTGCTGGAAGCCCTTGCCGTGCGCAGCCGTGAGGACCAATTGCAGGCCGCCGGCCTGGCGTCGTAAGAGCGCCCGTGTCCAAGACATCCGCGCTCGACCCCAATACGGAGTCGGGCGTTTCTTCTATGCCGAGAAGCCGACCCGAGTGTCATTCTGAGGGCCGCAGCCCGAAGAATCTCCTGGCCGCGGCGACGGCCTACCCACGGGCGCTGGGAGATTCTTCGCCCGCCCGTAGGCGGGCTCAGAATGACAAGACCGGGCGGTCACCCCGCTCCCAGCTGGCCCAGGCGATACCTCTCCTGGGGGCAGCCGGCGTCGAGGAGGCGCGTCTGGTGGCCGAGCTGCTCCTCGCGCACAGCCTGCGTCGGGACCGTGCTCACCTCTACGCCCATTCGGACGAGCCACTAGACCGCCACGCTGTGCGCCGCTGGCGCGGCTACTTGCGCCGCGCCCTGGGCCACGAGCCGGTCGCCTACATCACCCACAGTCGCGAGTTCTACGGCCTGGACTTCTACGTCGACCGGCGCGTGCTCATCCCCCGGCCGGAGACGGAGCTGCTCGTGGCAGAGACGCTGGCCTGGGCTCGGCGCTTCGCGGAGCGGGAGTCCAGTTTGCCCTCGCTCGTTGATGTCGGCACGGGGAGCGGTGCCATCGCCGTCGCGCTGGCGGCACAGCTGCCGGGGGCGCGCCTGTACGCTGTGGACCTATCGACCGCGGCGCTGGCCGTGGCGCGCCGCAATGCTGTTCGGCACGGCGTGGCCGAGCGCATCGTCTTGTTGCCTGGCAGCCTGCTGCAACCCTTACCTGAAGCCGTCGACCTCATCGTCGCCAATCTGCCGTACGTGAGCGAGGCCGAGATGGCCCAACTGGCCGCCAACGTGGCCCGCCACGAGCCCCGCTCGGCCCTGGCCGGCGGCCCGGAGGGCTTGGACCTCATTCGCCATCTACTTGCTGAGGCTCCGGCCCAGCTGCGTCCGGGTGGCGCCATCTTTCTGGAAATCGGCGCCGCTCAGGGCGAGTCGGCCCTCAACCTGGCCCGCGCTTCCTTCCCCGCGGCCGCGGTCGCCGTTCTCCCTGACCTCGCCGGCTTGCCCAGGCTGCTGCGGATAGAGACTTAAGCGTTCTGTCGCTCACGGTGCCAAGACCACACTGTTTGGCGAGCCGGCCTGTGCTAGAATATGGTTCTAGCACCCTCGCGGAGGAATACTATGCCCGGCTGGAGCCCCTTGGAAGTTGGCCTGCTTTTCGGGATCGCCTGTGCTTCCCTGTGGACGGCCCGCAATATTCTCAAGCATCACCGCACGGCCGGCTTCTGGATGGTGATCGAGGCCAGGTTCTGGCGCTCGTTGGTCGTGAACTTCGTCGCCGTCTTCACGCTCGGTGGCCTACTCGGCTCGCTCCTCGCCACCGTGATCTGGCTCCTCGTTCGGCTCGCCGATTTCGCTCTATAGGAGCGCACATCGCCAGTGAACCAGGATCTCGTCGGCGTTTCTCCCCTGCCGCGCGCCCTCTGGCAGTGGTGCTTGCCCGCGGCTGGTAGGCTGGCGTGATTTACGACCGCTACGCCGAAGTCTACGACAGCTCGGGGCAGATCCACTTCAGCCTGCGCATGATCGCCTACCTGGCGGAGCTGCTGCCGTGCCTGGGCTTTGCCGGCACGAGCGCCTGCGACCTGGCCTGCGGCACGGGCACGCTCACGCTCTCGTTTGCCCAGCGCGGCTGGCGCGCCTGGGGCGTGGATAGGTCGGCGGCGATGCTGGCGAAGGCCAAGCTCAAGGCGGTGGAACTGGGGCTGGAGGTCGACTGGAGCCAGCAAGACATGCGCGAGTTCAGCCTGCCGGAGCGGGTGGATCTCGTCACCTGCTGCTACGACAGCATCAACTATCTGCTCGCACTGACAGAACTAGAAGCGACGTTCCGGCGGGTCGCCGGGGCGCTCAAGCCTGGCGGCCTCTTACTCTGCGACGCCAACACTCCTTGGTTCTACGAGAACGCGTTCGCGGGCACGTTCTTCATCGAGGGAGAGGGCGTGGCAATGGCAATACGCAGCATTTATGACTCGCAGACCAGAGAGGCGGTGACCGACCTGGTGGGCTTCGCCCGACGCGGTGATCTGTACGAGCGCTTCCAGGAGGTGCACGTCCAGAGGGCGCACTCCGAAGAGGAGATGGCGGCGGCGCTGGCAGCGTCCGGTTTGCAGGAACTCGCCCGCTACCGTTGCTTCGGCTTCGACCGCCCGGACTCGGAGACGCCGCGCATCATGTGGGTCGCCAGGGGCAACTAGCGCTGCGGCGCCCGCCCCTGGCAGTGGTGTCTAGAGCCTTGGTCACGGTGCCTGGTTCCGCGGCCCGAAGGGTCGAGAGGGTTGAGCCTGGCCCGGCGCCGTCAGACGCGGGCCGGGCCGGGAAAGCATATATATGCCCGAGGAGATGGCGCGGGGAACAAGCTCGGCGGTTAGCTGGCCGCTCGCCGACACGACCGTCTACGGTGCGCTGGCCATACCGCTGCCTGGTTGGCACAAGTGCGCGTCCCAGTGCTGGCCGTCATCGGCCAGAAGGATATCCAGGTCGACTGGCAGGCCGACGGCGTACCCCTGCGGGCGGTTGCGGCGGGACACGCCAACGTCACCTTCCTCTTTCCGGAGAACGCCAACCACGTCTTGAAGTACGAGCCAACGCCCCGCTCGCAGTTGGCGCCGGCCGAGGTGGCGAGCGGATACAACGCGCCGGAGGCTCGCCTGGACCCACAGGCTCTGGCGGCCATTCTTGGCTGGCTCAAAGCCCACGTCTGAGGCTTGGCCCTTGCCGTGGTTGCAGCGAATGGGCGAACCCGACCCCCGGCGGGCCGCGGGATCAGACAGCATGACCGGCAGGGGTCGGTGTTGGGTCGCTTGCCTACCTGCACCGCGGCTGCGAACACAAGAAAGCGCCCGACGACTAAGCCGCCGGGCGCCGTGAGATCTCTTCCCCTACGCTAGCCCTGGGGCGTCGGCGCGGCAGGGGTGGCTGCCGGAGTTGCGCCAGCGGGTGCGGTGGTCGGCGCCGCGCCGGACGGCGCCTGGGTGGGCGCGGTCGTGGGTTGCGGCGTGGGCATCGGCGGCGTCGGCATGTGCGCCTGGGCCCAGCCCAGCTTGGCGTCGTCCTCCAGGTACGTCACCTTGTTGGCGTCCTGGGAGCGCTGGTCGGACAGCCACTTCTGATAAGCCTGTGCCCTCAGCCCCGCCAGTATCTGGGGATCGTACGGCCGGTCGTCAGACTTCTCTAGAACCTTGATGATGTGCCAGCCGTAGCTGGTTTGCACCGGATCGCTCACCTGGCCCACTTCGAGCGAGAACGCGGCCTGCTCGAAGGCGGGATCCATCACGCCCTTGGGGAACCAGCCCAGGTCGCCGCCCTTGTCCTTGGTCGAAGTGTCGGTCGAGAGCTGTTTGGCCGTCGCCGCGAAGTCCAAGTTGCCTTGCTTCAACATCGCCAGGGCGTCCTTGGCCTGCTGCTCGGTATCCGACATAATGTGGGCAGCGTGCACCTGCGGGCCGTGGGTCGGTACGTTCGCGTAGACGGTCTGCCGCACCTTCGCCCGGTAGACGTCTGGTTCCAGGATGAGGCGGTTGAAGTCCGCCCCCGACATGATGCTGCCGTTGGCCAGGACCTGCTGCTGGGTCGCCTTGGCGGCGGCAATGTCGTCGGCCGTCGGGTTATCCAGTTTGGCCTGTATCTGGCTGGGGTCGGCGCCGTCCACCAGCTGCTGAACGCCCAGGTCGAACTCGCTCACCAGCGCCCGGTCGCGGTCGGCCTGGTCGATGGTGAATCCCTGGCTGGCCGCCACGTTCTTGAGAATGACGCCTTCTACCAGGTTGTCCAGGGCCACGCTGTCGAGCGCCTGTAGCTGGCTGGAGAGCTGCCGCAGACGCAGATTGGCGGCGTCGACCAACTTCTGCTTGGCGGCATCGGTCTTCGCCGCTTCCTGGTTGTCGACGATGAGCTTCTGTGTGGCCACTGCCTGCGAGTAGTAGAGGCTGTTGTAGTAGCCCATTGCCTCTGCCAGCGTGCGGGTGGAGATGGACGTGTTGCCGACGTTGGCCACGGGGTCGTCGCCCAGGCCGTAGTTCACACGGTAGTAGCCGAACGCCAGTACGGCGACGATGAGGACGGTCACGCCGGCAGTAGCCAGGTAAATGATGCGGCGGAGGCGCGTTTCGCGCTGGTGGCGCGAAAGCTGGCGCTTCGTCATTGGCCGGGAAAGCGCCGCCGCCTGTCTCTCCTCTTTCTTCAAGTGGACCTCCTAGGAAACACTCGCTTGCCAGGCAAACGAGACGGCCGGGATAAGACTACCCCGGCCGCCGTTCGCCAGTCGTTGTCGCCCGCAGTCGCCCCCTAGGCGCGACCGGTCATCACCCGGATGTGCTCGGCTGTGTAGGGCAATAGCGCCAGGAAGCGAGCGCGCTTGAGCGCTTCCGTGAGCTTGCGCTGGTGGCGGGCACAGGTGCCCGTCTTGCGGCGCGGCTCGATCTTGCCGCGGTCCGACAAGAATCGGCGCAGCCGTGGGGCGTCTTTGTAGTCGATGTTCTCGACCTTGTCGACGCAGAAGGCGCATACTTTGCGCCGCGGTACGTAACGGGGCTTGCCCCCCCGCCGCTGGCGGGGCCGACCGGAGCCGCCTGATCTCTGTTCAGATGCCAACTATTCCTCCTCGTGCTGCTGCGCGCCGGGCGGTTAGAAAGGTAGGTCGTCCGCGTCTAGGCCATCCGCGGGCACGGCTTCGTCGAAGTCGGTCCGCCGCGCCGGCCGGCCAGCAGGGTACTTGTTGTCTTCGTCCCCATAGCCGGAGTCGTCGCTGGGGGCAGCCTTCTTGGGGCTCAGCATAATCAGCTGGTTGGCGATGACCTCCACCCTGGTGTGCTTCTGGCCATCGCTGCCTTCCCAGGAACGGGTCTGCAATCTGCCCTCGATGTAGACCTTCTGACCCTTGCTGAGGTACTGACCACAGGTCTCTGCCAGCTTGTTCCAGGCCACCACGTTGAACCACTCCGTCTCCTCCTTGCGGTCGCCGTCCGGCGTCAACCGGTTGCGGCTGCAAGCCACGCTGAAGGAGGTCACGGGCGTCCCGTTGGGGGTATAGCGCATCTCGGGGTCGCGCCCCAGATTGCCGATGATCATCACCTTGTTTAGAGAACCTGCCATCGCCTCCACCCTCCCCTTGCCAAACGCGCGCGCGCCTTAGCTGTTTGCGTTCTCGTTTTTCGTTAGTCTTTGCGCACTAGCAGATAGCGAATGACCGCTTCGTTCAGGCGTAGGCTTCGCTCCAACTCCGCCGCGGACTTGGCGTCCATCTTGAAGCGCAGCTCCACGTAGTTGCCTTCGCGGAAGCCTTTGATGGGATAGGCCATCCGGCGCCGCCCCCAAGGCTTGCTTTCTGCCACCTCGCCTTTGAGGTTCTGTACCAAGCCGCTAATGGAGTCGTAGACTCCGCCTAGCTGCTCTTCCTCAAACGTGGGTGCCAGAATGTAAGTGAGCTCGTAATCCTGCAATCGCACACCCCCTTTCCATGGGTTTGCCCCGAACGCTTTAACCCGGCTGTGTGCGAGCAGCCGGCCGGCCCGGGGTAGAAAGGCAAAATATGTATGCCGCGCTGGCATTATAGCACAGTCGCCGCACGGCCCGCTTTAGGGTCAAACGTTGAAACGGAAGTGGATCACGTCGCCGTCTTGCACGACGTAGTCGCGGCCCTCCAAGCGCAGGTGGCCGCGTTCGCGCGCCACGGCCAGTGAACCATCTACCGCCAGCTGCTGGTATGCGACGACTTCGGCGCGAATGAAGCCACGCTCCATGTCGGAGTGGACCTTGCCGGCCGCTTCTGGCGCCTTCGCTCCCCGGCGCACCGTCCAGGCGCGCACCTCTTTGCTGCCGGTGGCGGTGAAGAAGGTGACCAGGTCGAGCAACCGATAGCTCTCCCGCACCAGGCGCACCAGGCCCGACTCTGCCAGGCCGAGCGTGGCCAAATAGGCGGCCGCGTCTGCCGCTCCCAGCTCGGCTACCTCCGCTTCTAGGGTGGCGGAGATGGCCACCGAGCGGGCACCCTGGGCGGCGGCGAGCCGCTCCAGCGCTTCGACCGCCGGCGAGCCGCCCTCGGCCAGGTTGCTCTCGTCCACATTGGCTACGTAGAGCACAGGCTTGGCGGTGAGCAGGTTGCTGGCGCTGGCCGCCGCCAGGGCGGGCGAATCGGTGGGCAGGGTGCGTGCGGGCCCGCCGGCCGCCAGATGGTCGCGCACCCGGGCCAGCGCCAGATACTGGGCCTGCAAGCTCTTGTCCCCGTACTTGGCCGTCTTCTCGACCTTTTCCACCTGCCGCTCCGCGGTGGCCAGGTCCGCCAGTAGCAGCTCGGTGGCCAGTATCGCGGCGTCCCGCGCAGGGTCAACCCCGCCATACATGTGCACCACGTCGGGGTTGCTGAAGCAGCGAATCACCATCACAAGGGCGTCGACGTCCCGGATGTGGCCCAGAAACTGGTTGCCCAGGCCCTCGCCCTGGCTGGAGCCCCGCACCAATCCGGCGATGTCCACGAACTCGACCGTCGTCGGCACGGCTTGGGCGATGCCCGTGAGGTGAGCGATGACCGCCAAGCGCTCGTCGGGCACGGGCACGACGCCCACGTTGGGCTCGATGGTGGTGAAGGGATAGTTCGCCACCTGCGCCCCCGCCTGGGTGAGGGCATTGAAGAGCGTGCTCTTGCCGGCATTGGGTAGGCCCACCAGGCCCAGCGAAAGAGACACGTGGCACCCCCTGGTGTTCGTTGTCCATGGGCATTATAGCAGAAGGTGCCACGGCGACCGGGGTGGCGACCCATGGCGCTCCGCCGCCGGCGGAAGAAGCCTAGCCTCGGCGGAACGCAAAGCGCTGAAGCGCTCACTACGGGCAGTGCCAGCCCGTGTTCGTAGTGAGCGCTTATGGAACTCAACAACTAGATCTGGTATTGCGCTGTGCGCATTCAAGGTCATTACCAAACTATGTTGCGGGCGTCCATCAGCGCTTCGTGGGTAACGTAGCGGCGTCCACTGCCTGCACCGCCTGGCGGCGAGCCAGCGAGGCCAGCATCCCGGTGGTGCCGACCAGCAGTCCAGCGGCGACGAAGACGGAACGCAGGCCCAATTGCGTGGCCAGGGCCGCCCCGGCGAGCGGTCCGACAGCCGAGGACAGGGAGGCGGCCGTGGAGCTGAGGCCGAAAGCGGCGCCCTGGCTGCCCCGGGGTACGGCCAGGGAGATGAGGGCGTTGGCCGAGGGCAGCATGCCGCCCACGAACAGGCCTACCGCCACTTGCAGCAACAGCACCTGCGCCGTGTCCTGGCTCAAGGACTGCGGCAGGTAGGCGAGCCCGGCCCCCAGCGTGCAGATGGCGAGCATTCGTCTATGGCCAACCCTGTCACTTATTCGGCCGATGGCCAGGGCCGACGCGGCGCTCACGGCCGCCGGCGCCCCCAGGATCAGCCCTACAGTGGAGGGCACGCTGTGCCCCTCCGGCGTGAGGGCTTGCACGAAGAGGGGAAAGATGGGCATCACCATCAGCTCGCTCCCCTGGATGCCGAAGACGGCGGCGATAAGCAGTAGGAATGAGGGCCGGCGCAGCAGCGACCCGAGATCGGCGAAGGGCGCGCCGGAATGCGCCGATGCCAGTGGCTTGGCGAAGCCCTCGCGGACGAAAAAGCCGACGATGATGCCCCCCGCGGCCAGCACCGCGCTCGTGAGAAAGAACGAGTAGCGGTAGCCGAACGCATCGGCGATCAGACCGCCGACGAGCGGCCCGAGGGCAAAGCCGGCGTAGGCCGAGACCTGGATCAGGCCCAGGGCGAAGCCGAGCCGGGCTCGTGGCACGAACGAGGCCACCAGGGCAGTACTGGCGGCCATGGTGCCGGTGACCGCGCCCTGCAGAAAGCGCAGGACAAGCAGTTGCTCCACGTTCTGCACCAGGCCCATGGCGCCCAGGAACACGGCGCCGCCCAACATGGCGCGCAGCAGCATGGGCTTGCGCCCGTAGCGGTCGGCCAGTGCTCCCCAGACGGGCGCCGAAACAGCCATGGCGATGCCACCGGCGAAGCCGAGGAGCCCTGCCCACAGCTCCACCGCGTGCTGGTCCTTAACGCCGAGGTCCTGGACGAAGAGCGGAATAAAAGGGAAGGCGAAGGCGAAGCCGAGGGAGGCCAGCAACTGGCTGAGCCATACCGCCGCAAGGTTGCGCTGCCAGCCCGCGCTTCCCGCCTCGCTGCCCTCTACCGTCCCCTCAGGCATCGGCAGCGGTTCCGCCGGAGCCGGGTCTAGATCGGGCGCGGCCGGGCCGGCCCGTGCGCATCGCCGCCGCGGCGCTGCCCGTGGAGATCAGCAGCATTCCGGCCGCGACAAAGACCGAACGCAGACCCAGCTGTGTCGCCAGGCCGGCTCCCAGCAGCGGCCCGAGTGCCGAACCGAGGGAAGAGGAAGTAGCGCTGAGGCCAAATGCTGCCCCCTGTGCTCCCTCCGGCGCCCGCAGGGCGATCAGGGCGTTGGCCGACGGCAGCATGCCGCCGACGAATAGTCCCAGCAGCGCTCGCAACAATAACACCTGGTTAGGGTCGGTGCACAGACTCGTCGGCAGGTAGGAGAAGCCGGCGCCCACGGCGCAGACGGCCAGTACCTTCCGATGTCCTAGCCGGTCGCTTACGCGGCCAATGGCCAGCGCGGCTATGGCGGTGACGATGCCCGACACGCCCAGAATGAAGCCTACGGCCGAGGCCACGTTCTCGCCGCCGGGAATCAGCGCCTGCACGAAGAGCGGGAAGATCGGCGAGACCATCATGCTGCTGGCCTGGATGCCGAAGATGCAGGCGATGAGGGCGAGCAACGCCGGCATCGTCAGGATCTGCGAGATGCCGTCGAACATCGGCGGTCGTTCCAGTCGTTTGCCGGCCGCGC
Source organism: Chloroflexota bacterium (assembly GCA_023473795.1). Classification (GTDB taxonomy): domain Bacteria; phylum Chloroflexota; class UBA6077; order FW602-bin22; family JAMCYS01; genus JAMCYS01. Next base: position 18,960 of record JAMCYS010000076.1, read on the forward strand.
CTTCAGCGCCCTCCTCGACGAAGAAGAGCACCACACCCCCCCCAGCGCGAGCATGGCGGCGGTCAGAAAGAAAGAGAAGCGAAAGCCGATGGAATCGGCGATGACGCCACCCAGGAGGGGGCCTAACGAGTTACCGAGGTAGGCTGACATCTGCAGCGTGCCCAGGGCGAAGCCCACACGTTCACGGGGCGTAAAGCCAGCGACGAGCGAGGCGAAGGCGGCGGTTACTCCGGTGACCGCCCCCTGCAGGAAGCGGATGACGAGAAGTTGCTGCACGGACTGCACCAGTCCCATGGTGCCAACCAGGACTGCGCCGCCCAGCGTGGCGCGCAAGACCATCGACTTGCGCCCGTAGCGGTCGGCCAGTGCTCCCCAGACGGGCGCCGAGGCCGCCATGGATAGTCCGGCGGCAAAGCCCAGTAGCCCTGCCCACATCTCGAC
>JAMCYS010000022.1 GCA_023473795.1 Chloroflexota bacterium
GAGGTTTCCCCCCTTTGTCAGCGTGGCTTGCCTCCACCCAGCCGGGACGGTTGGCTCTCCTCCAGGCCGACGCTGGCTGAAGTGGAAGGACGGTGTCCTCCTGCCCCCCGGCGAGCCTGGCACCCGATTTGCATAGATATCCGTGGCAGTGAGTGGTGCGGGGCACCTAAGCGTGGTGGAGCGGCGACCAGGCTGGGACCCGGCAAAACGTAGGGCAGAAGAACCCACGCTCCAGAGGTCGAGTAGCATGCTTGCGCCAGTAGTGGCACTTACCTACAGCTTCCTCTTCGGAATGCTGCACGGCATTCTTCCCGACGAGCACACCTGGCCAATAGTGTTCAGTTACGCGATCGGTGGTGCCAGCGGCAGAGAGGGTATGAAGGCGGGACTCTACTTCTCCGCCGCCTTCACCTTCCAGCGGGCGCTCCTCGCGGAACTCGCCTATCTCGCTCTGGCGCCGTTCCTTCTGTCGCCTACCGTCAACGGGGTAGTCTACACGGCCGTGGGCGTCGTGATGTCCGTCGCCGGTTGGCTCGTATTGAGCGGAAAGCAGTATCCGCACCTTCACCTCTTTGCGCATCACCACGAGGAAGCAACCGCGATGGAGACCACGACGGACATCCTGGGGAGACGCCACGTCGAGGGCGGGGCAGGGGTGCCGCCCGTGCGGTGGGCCATCGTCCACGGCTTCATCGCGGGTTTTGGTCTGGGGGCGTTCTCGCTGTTCGTCAACACGGCAGCCGTGTCCGCGATGCCCAGTCCGTGGCTAGGTTTCCTGCCGGGCCTGCTTTTCGGGCTCGGAACGATGCTCACGCTGGCGGTCGTCGGGGCGTTGTTAGGAATGTCCCTGCGCTGGCTCGGATCGCTGAGCGAACAGGAGGTGAGGCAAATCGGGGCCAGGACGGGCGGGCGAACGCTGCTATTCGGCGGTCTGCTGTTTGGCCTGCTCGGCGTTGTGACGCTCCTCGGCATTGCGAATCGTTCCCCCGTCGATCTTGGGAACCTTATGATCGTCCTCCTCCTGCTTGGCGTGGCAGCGCCGGCCCTCATCTACTCCTGGCGTGAGGTCGTAGCCGAGAGGCATCGTCGCTAGGGCAGAACTTTCCCTCGCCCGGCGGGACGCGGTGGCGTGAGCGCGCGATGCGCGGAGAGGGTGGGTGGGCGTAGTTGGGCTAGCCTACAGGTCCAGGTTCGCCTGCTTGGCGCGGGTGTAGATGAGGCGGTGGCGGTCGACGCCGTGGCGGCCCAGCTCGGCCCGCGGGCGCGCCAGGCTGCCGGCCCAACCGGCGTCGACCAGCAGGTAGCCGTCGCGGCAGTCCACCAGGTAGTGGTTGCTGGAGTTGAAGGCGATAGTCAGGACCGTATCCCGCCCGGTTGCGTGATCCCCGCCAGCGCGTAGCTCGTACTGCGCCCGCCCGCGGGGCTGCGGACGAGAACGCCCTTGTCGACCAAAGAGAGGATGTCACGCAGGGCGGTGTCCTGGGAGCACCTGGCAAGCTTGGCGTACTTCGTCGTCGTCAGATTGCCCTCGAACCCCTCAAGCAGACGATTCAGCACGAGGCGCTGGCGCTCGTTGAGCGTGACGCCGGCCACGGACTCCCAGAACCTCGCCTTGCCCAGGCCGGCGCCAAGGATGGTTTCGGCCCCGTCGACGGCGCGACGGAGACAACCCAGGAACCATTCCAGCCAGGGGGTGACGTCTAGGGTGCCTTGCTGGGTGCGCTCGAGAATGCCGTAGTAGGCGGCTCGCTCCTGCCGAATCTGGGCGGACAGGCTGTAGTAGCGCTGCCGGCTGTTCTCGGAGCGTGCCAGAGCCATGTCGGCGATGGCCCGCGCGATGCGCCCGTTGCCGTCGTCGAACGGATGGATGGTCACGAACCAGAGATGAGCCAGCCCGGCTCTCAGGACCGGATCGGAGTCGGCGCTGCTATTGAACCAGTCCAGGAAAGCCGCCATTTCCCCGGGCAGGCGCGCCGCTTCGGGCGCCACAAAGTGGACGTGTTCCCTGCCGACCGGGCCGGAAACCACCTCCATCGGGCCGGCGGTGTCGTCGCGCCAGGCACCGACTCTGATCCTGCTGAGGCCGCTGCGTCCCGCCGGAAACAGACCGGCGTGCCAGGAGAAGAGCCTTTCGGCGGTCAGCGGCTGGTCGTAGTGGCCCGTGGCGTCGAGCGTCATTTCGACGATGCCCTCGACGTTGCGGTCGGCGGGCTTGAGAGCGCCGATGTCTATGCCGAGGTGGCGCGCGATCGAGGAGCGGACCTGTTCCGCGTCCAGCTTCTCCCCCTCGATCTCGCTGCTCTTGAGCACGTCGGCGGTCGTAGTCTCGAGCACAGCCTCCGCGCGGAGGCTGAAGCCGAGGGCTGCCATGCGGCCGGCCAGCTGCCCCTGGCGATGCCTGACGGCAGCCAGAGGCTCGGCAATCCGCTCCCAGTCCCAGCTGAAGCGCGGCCAGTCCGGCAACTCGTGGATGTACATTCACCGCATCTCCCGCGGAGATTATAGTTCCTAATCTCCGCATGGCGCAACTATTCGCCGCACATCTTGCGGAGATTATGGGCCTACTCACTGCAAGCGACAGATAGGCCGGTCGCAGTTGGTGGCTGCTTCCACCCGGGGATTTCGGGTTGCTGGACTCGCGCGCGATCGTCAGGCCTATGTGTCGTCCGTTTTGCTGATCCTCGGCGGCGCATATCACAGTGCTATCTGGCGTCGCGCTGCCGCCACAGTGTGTGGGGCAAGCGATTGCCTTGCCGGATAACATGGGCTAAAATGTGGCCGAGAGGCTAGTTGACGCATTCGACTCAACTGTGATGGTGTCGTGCCTAGTGACCAAACTTCATCGCCCCAATCGCGAATCCATGCCGACCACCCGAGTATGGGAGTGTATGTAGTGGAGATGCGTTAGTGGGATGTTCCTGCGGCGCGTGCCCAGTCAAGGTGGCAATGAGCGAGCAACCGCAATACTAGTGCGCCTGGATGACAGTGTGAGGTGAGCGACCGTGGAAGCAACAGCGGTATCAATACGACCGAATTGCGTCGGTGCCGACGAACCGGCAATGTGCCAACGTAGAGGGGTCCAAGTCGACCCTGTCCTCCTGAGCGCTGGCCTAGTCGCCGCGTTGACCGTTATTGCTCCATCCCTACCGACCCTTGTGCCATTCGGCTATGCAATTGCCCCACAGGCCCTGGTGTTATGGATCGTTGGTTTGGTCGGGGTACTGAACGTAGTCCAGCAGTCACACTGGCCGCCCCGTCTCGGCGTCGTGGAGATCGGCTTTCTAGGGATAGTCGTTACCCAAACCGTAGCGTACGTGACAAGCGTTGATCCCGCTCGTAGCCTGCTTGGTTTAGAGGGCAGCTATCAGGGACTTGCGACGCAGCTGGCCCTTGTGTCCGTGTATGTGCTCGGCTACATTGTAGCTAGGCAGGCAGGCGGACACGAGGGCGTGGTGCGGCTTGCCGTGATCGGTAGTGTCCCTGTTGTCCTTCACGCAGTGCTTCAGGCGTTTAACCTGGATTGGATAGTTTGGGCTGGCGAAGCGAAGCCCCAGGCGGTTTTCTCAACCATCGGAGGGCCTAACGAGCTCGCCGGGTACCTGCTATTGATGATACCGTGCGGAATCACCCTGGCCCTCAGTTCCGGCATGAAAGCTAAGATAGCAGTGTCAACTCTTGTCGGGTTTATGGCATTCGCTCTTGTTTTGACGGGCAGTCGCGCTGGCATCCTGTCACTCGCTATCATGATCTGTGCGGCTGCTTCATACTCCGGCTTCTTCCGGCGCTCCGCTGCTGCGAGTAGTGCGGTATCACTCCGACCAGACGGCGGATCATCCTGGTACGCGTTCGGCTGGGTTTTGGCGATCTTCCTTTCTGCTGCGGCAGCCCTCACCATTGCTTTCTCACCATTTGCAGCTGCGTACTCCCGACCAGCAATCAACGGCAGTCTGCTGGACGCTTCGGCGATGGCACGAATCGACATCTGGAAAACGGGTATTGTGGGAGCATCAGATCGCTTGCTTACCGGATATGGCCAGGACTCCGTACCCGCTGCGATGAAGGCCGCGGGCACCATACTACCGGCGGCAGGTGATCAATTTGCAGACTGGTATGTCACCAGCTCCCATAACCTGCTCCTCGATCGTCTTATCAACACCGGACTGCTCGGCCTGGCGTTCTACGTCTTCACCCTGGTTGCGCTTTACGTAAAGGTACAACGCAGAATAGCGGCGATAGACGGCCCGAGAAGGACACGAGTCATTTGCATTGGACTTGCGTTGGGGGGGTTCCTCATCCATTATTCTCTCAACCCCCCGTACGCACTGAGTGAGAGCTTGTTCTGGCTTCTGGCTGGCACAGTCTGCGGTATCGTGGAGGGAGATTCGAAGGACACCCTGAAGGTCAAGTCCACGTCTCCTAACGCACTTCGCCCAGTTGCTGCAGAACCAGGGTCAGGGTTCCCTCGGGGACATACTGGGTCTAGGGCACCACGGTCGCTGCCTGTTCTGGTCGCAGGGCTGACGGGCAGCGTTGCTCTGGTTTGGATAGGTTTGTTCGGTTCCCCGTGGCCGAAGCCCATCGGGGTCCCCGGGCCGTTGCCTCAACCTGCTCCGTATCCGATCTCTCAGGTTCCTAGGGCGTTCTCGGTCATCAATGACACGCCTAGACTAGTATCCCAAACGGGCTATCGCGCAAGTCAACTGGTCATAATGGCAGCCGGCGCCGGTATTGCATACGGGCTCGCTAGGAGACCAACGCCCAAGACGCGCTGACGGTGCCGCGATACGCGGATGCGGCCGTAGGGGGAGTAAATGCGGCAGGCAACTGACATAGTTGGAATCAAACCGGTGCCGCCGATTCGCCTTCAGGGTCCAGAACCATTTAAGGTGGGGCTATGCATCTTAAGGGAAGGCAAGTTCGCGGCTTTCGGCACGGGGCTGTACGAAGGCGCTCTACTGGGATGCCAGGATGTCGCGCAATTAATCGGCCGTGACATACAACTGATACTCGAGGAAGAGGCTGAGGACACGCTTTCAGCATGGCGTGTCGTCGCCAACTTCGCAAGCAAGAGAGTAGTTGCGGTCATTGGGCCTATGACTTATCAAGGAGCGGGGGTACTGCTTCCGCTTCTCGATATTGCCGGGCTAGGGTCGGTGATTCCGTCGATTAGGAACCCGGATATTACGAGGGCCGGCTACAAGAACGTGTTCCGCGTCGACTTTGACGGCGGTGCTCAGGCCCAAGTTCAAGCACACTATGCATTTACCGACCTCTGGAGACGCAAGGTGCTAATTGCACACTCGACTACCGTGTTCTGGACCGGCTTGGCAAACGCATTTGAAGCCGAGTTCAAGGGGACGGTAGTTAGGCGTGTGCCGTTCGCGCCCGGCACCACGGTTTTCTCCTCCGTGGTTTCGGACATCAGGAGCTCACAACCAGACTTGGTCTACGCGGCTGCAGATGCCCCCGACCTGATCACATTACTTGTGGCTATGAGAGACGGCAAAGTACGCGCGCCGTTTATGGCATGCGCGGCTTTGCCTGGTTCAGAGTTGATGGCAGTTCACGGGCTGAAGTTAGACGATGTGTACGTGACCGAATGTTCTTCCCCGGCTGGTACGTACGAGGACTTCGCGTCCAGGTTCTCCACCTTCTTCGGACATGACCCTGGATACTACAGCCCTGAGGGCCATGACTCCGTCGGAGCTATCGCACGAGCTCTCGGGACCTCGGTCAGAGGCGGTGCCGCGACGAGATTTGCGCTTGGAGGAACCACTGAAGTTAGCCCTGCCTCCCTAGTTCGGACGCTGCGGGACGTCAGTTTTAGGGGAGCTACCGGCCGCGTTGATTTCAATGATAGGGGTGACAGGAGAGAACAGGGCTCGATTGCCGTAGTGGCCGCGGCTGAACTAAAGCCACCTTTGGCGCCGGCGCGACAGACAGGATCGGCTAGTGCAACCTCGATGCCTGCGGCGCAGCCTCGTAAACCTGAGAGGCCACGCCAGGTGTTCTACTCCTATTCTCATAAGGACGAGGATCTTCGATCGCAGCTCGACACACACCTGAGCATTATGAAGCGTCAAGGCGTGATCACCAGCTGGAGTTGTCGCGAGATTACCGCAGGCACGGAGTGGGAGGGGGAGATACGCTCGTATCTAAACTCTGCGCAGCTTATCCTGCTCCTAGTTAGCTCGGATTTCCTAGATTCTGACTACTGTTACGACGTCGAGCTGAAGCGGGCCTTCGAGAGGCATGACGCGGGCGATGCAACAGTCATACCGGTCATCTTGCGTGCCTGCGACTGGGCTCACCCTCCACTCAGCAATCTCCAGGCTCTTCCCACCGGTGCAGTACCAGTAACCAGCTGGCTCAACAGAGACGAAGCATTCACAGACATCGCCAAAGGCATCAGAAAAGCGATCGAGGAAATGGAAGGACGCGCAAACTAGTTCCTGGGGTGGACAAGCGCCACGTCACTTTGACCGGACAACCATCTCTGGAGGGACTGCCCACCACCGTCACGCACTTGAGCAGCGACTCTAGGGCATGCACCGCCCAGCCCGATGAGCAATGAACGCCACGCGCTATCGAACTAGATGGCGGCTGCTCGTCACCTCGCCACGCAACCGCCCTACACGTCCAGATTCGCCTGCTTGGCGTGGGTTTGGATGAAGCGGCGGCGGGGGGGGACGGAGTCGCCCATCAGCATGCTGAAGACCTCGCTGGCCAGCACGGCGTCGTCCATCGTCACCTGCAGGATCGTCCGCTGCGTGGGGTCCATGGTGCTCTCCCACAGCTGCTCGGGGTTCATCTCCCCCAGACCCTTGTAGCGCTGGATGTTCACCGGCTTGCCGTTCACCTTACGCATAATGCCGTCGCGCTCCTCGTCCGAGTACACCCAGTGCGACTCTTTGCCCACCTGGATGCGGTAGAGCGGCGGCTGGGCGATGTAGAGATGCCCCCCCTCGATCAGCTCCGGCATGTTGCGAAAGAAGAAGGTCAGCAGCAGCGTCCGGATGTGCGAGCCGTCCACGTCGGCGTCGGTCATGATGATGATGCGGCTGTAGCGCAGCTTGTCGTGGTTGAAGCGCGTGCCGATGCCCGCGCCCACGGCGGTGATGATGGTGCGAATCTCCTCGTTGGAGAGCATCTTGTCTTCGCGCGCCCGCTCCACGTTGAGGATCTTGCCCCGCAGGGGCAGAATCGCCTGGAAGCGCCGGTCGCGCCCCTGCTTGGCCGAGCCGCCGGCCGAGTCGCCCTCCACCAGGTACAGTTCCGTCCGCGCCGAGTCCTTCTCGGAGCAGTCGGCCAGCTTGCCCGGCAGGGTCAGGCCCTCCAGGGCGCTCTTGCGGATCACCGTCTCGCGCGCCATCTGCGCCGCCCGCCGGGCGCGCGCCGTCGTCAAGCACTTCTCGATGATCTTCTTGCCGTCGGAGGGGTTCTCCTCGAAGTAGTTGCGCAGGCCCTCGCTGACGGCCACCTCCACCTGGTTGCGCACCTCGGCGTTGCCCAGCTTGGCCTTGGTCTGGCTCTCAAACTGCGGCTCGGTGAGCTTGACGGAAATAATCGCCGTCAGGCCCTCGCGCACGTCGTCGCCCGAGAGGTTGGTCTCGTCCTCCTTGAGGATGTTGTTCTTGCGGGCGTAGTCGTTGAGCGTGCGAGTGAGGGCGGAGCGGAAGCCGGTCATGTGGGTGCCGCCGTCCACCGTGTTGATGTTGTTGGCGAAGCTGAAGGCCGTCTCGGTGAACTCCGACGTGTACTGCAGCGCCACCTCCACCGTGGTGAGGTCCATCTCGCGCTCGACGTAGATCGGCTGGTGCAGCACGGTGAGGTTCTTGTTCAGGTGGCGGACGAAGGAGAGGATGCCCCCCTCGAAGTAGAAGGAGAACTCGCGGCCGTTGCGCTCGTCGGCGAAGGTCAGCATCAGGCCCTTGGTCAGGTAGGCCATCTCGCGAAAGCGCTGGCTAAGCGTGTCGAAGTTGTAGTCGATGGTGCCGAAGATCTTCTTGTCGGCCAGGAAGGTGGTGGTGGTGCCGGTGCCCTCGGCAGTGCCGACCTCCGTCACCTCCGTGGTGGGATGGCCCTCGTGGTACTCCTGGCGGTAGACCTTGCCGTCGCGGCGCACCTCCACCCAGACCCACTCCGAGAGGGCGTTGACGGCGGAGACGCCGACGCCGTGCAGGCCGGAGGCGACCTTGTAGCCGCTGCCGCCGAACTTGCCGCCCGCGTGCAGCACCGTCATGACGGTCTCCAGGGCGGACTTGCCGGTGCGGGCGTGGGTCTCCACGGGTATGCCGCGGCCGTTGTCGATCACCGTGACCGACTTGTCCTTGTGGATGGTTATGTAGATGTGATCGCAGGCGCCGGCCAGGGCTTCGTCGACCGAGTTGTCCACGACCTCCTGCACCAGGTGGTGCAGGCCGCGGATGTCGGTGGAGCCGATGTACATGCCCGGGCGGCGGCGGACCGCCTCCAGGCCTTCCAGAACCTGGATGCTACTTGCGTCGTAAGAACCGTTGTTGGTAGTTGCCATTCTCTTCCAGTCCCGCGATTCGGCTGCGGTAAAACAGCATGCCGGCGGCGGTCAGCCCGCTGGCGACGTAGGCGTTGCCCAGTACGCCGGCCATAACCCCCCAAGGCGAGTAGCTGATGCTGCTCCAGATCACTTGGGTGCCGGACAGGATGAGAAGCGTGAGGAGAATCAACCCCAACGACGACCAGAAGTTCTTCCCAACCACCAGGACGCTCAGGAGTATAGCACGAGTCGCACCAACCTCGCTAACGACGATGGCGTCGCTGGCGAAGAAGAGGTAGAGCAGAGCCCAGATGGTGGCAAAGTAGATGGCCGTCACCACCAGGCCCAGGGCGGCCTGCACGGCGCCAGCGCCCAGGAAGAGGCTGGCCACGAAGAGCCCCGTCAGCGGCACGATCAGCGCCAGAGCCACGGCCAGGATAATCAGTCCCAGCGCCAGAGCGCTGCCGAAGTAGGAGCCGAGCTTGGCCGCCAGGCGGCGCAGGTCGACCCGGCCGTCGCGCACCTGCTGGGCGATGAGACCGAGGTAGAGGCAGCCGAGGGCGAGCCCGGCCAGCTCCAAAAAGACGAAGAGCAGGGCGAAGCCGGCCTCGCTGCCGACGCTGAGCACCAAGGTCGTGTCGGCGGGGCGGCCGGCGGTGGTATTGGGCACGTTGGCCACGAAGTTGGTGACCAGCAGGGAGAGCATGTTGAAGCTGGCCGCGGCGGCCTCGGCCGTCTGGCGCAGCTCTTCCACGCGCTGGCCGTTGGGGGCGAAGACCTCGGCCCCGCTCAGCGAGGCCTGGTACCAGTCCATGAACTTCTGGAAGAGCGGCAGGGGCGTGATGTGCGGCCCGCGCCAGAGGAATAGGTCGAGCAGCATCGGGATGGCGACGATCCAGAGGCTGTGGTTGATGGCGTCGAAGCCCAGGCTGAGGACGTCGATCAGCCCCGGCTTACTATGGCTCCGTTCGGCCACGCGCATTCTCCCGTACTCCCCCTAGTGCAGCCTCAGAACAGGTCGTCGGTAATGCCCGTTGTCCACAGATGCGCGGATCACCGTCCCTGATGGGCGGCTGCCAACGTCCCTCGGTCCGACGATCCCCGAAGAGGTCGTCTGTTCATGCACTAGGCGCCCTGGGCGCCAGCTTATTGTAGCACAGGAGTGGTCCCGCGCAGCGCCGGCAGGCAGGGAATGGCGCACCACGGATCGGCGGGGACCAGGGGCGAACGCCGGCAGGCGCGCAGCCCTCCGGCCGTGTGGGCCAAGAGTCCGCGCTACAGACGAGGAGAGCCCCGTGTTGGTAGCGCGGACTGACGGACATTAACAAACAACTTGATCGGATAATGCTGCCGTTTGGTCGTAGGGACGGCGCATGCGCCGTCCGTCCCGAGCGGACGCGGCATGCCGCGTCCCTACAACGGAGCGGGCCGCCCTGCGCCTCTGACCTGATGACGTTGTCAACTTTCATCAGCCCGCTGCCGTCGTGCCGGCGGCGCCCCGCTAGGCGAGCGCCCCTGCCTCGCCCAGGTAGGCCTCCTGCACCTTGGCATTGGCGCGCAGCTCGGCCGCCGGCCCGCTGAGACTGATCGTGCCGGTCTCCAGCACGTAGGCCCGGTTGGCCACGGAGAGCGCCATGTTGGCGTTCTGCTCTACCAGCAGGATGCTGGTGCCCGACTGGTTGATCTCCTGGATGATGTCGAAGATCTGCTGCACCAGGATGGGCGCCAGGCCCATCGAGGGCTCGTCCAACAACAGGATCTTCGGACTCGCCATCAGGCCCCGGCCCATAGCCAGCATCTGCTGCTCGCCGCCCGAAAGCGTGCCTCCCGGCTGGGAGAGTCGCTCCTTCAGGCGCGGAAAGCGCTGAAAGACACGCTCCATGTTGCCTTTGATGGCGTCCCCATCGCTGCGGGTGTAAGCGCCCATCAGCAGGTTCTCGCGCACTGTCAGGTTGGCGAAGATGCGCCGCCCTTCCGGCACGTGGCAGACGCCCATCTTGACCACGTCGTGCGGCGCCGTCTGGGTGATCTCCGCGCCGGCGAAGAGCACGCTACCGGCCTTGGCCCGCACGATGCCGGAGATGGTCTTGAGGATCGTCGACTTGCCGGCACCGTTGGCGCCGATGAGGGTGACGATCTCGCCCTCGTCCACGCCGAAGGAGACGCCCTTGACGGCGCTGATGGCGCCGTAGGCGACCTGCAGGTCCTTCACTTCCAGCAACATCAGCCTACTCCCTTCCCGAGGTAGGCCTCGATGACCTTCGGGTTGTTCTGGATTTCCTTCGGCGTGCCCTGGGCGATCAGCTCGCCGAAGTCCATCACGTAGATGCGCTCGCAGATGCCCATCACCACCCGCATCTGGTGCTCGATCAGCAGGATACTCAGGTGGAAGCGCTCGCGAATGAAGTTGATCAGCTCCATCAGGCGGCGGGCCTCGTTGGGGTTCATGCCGGCGGCCGGCTCATCCAGCAGGAGCAGGCTGGGCTGAGTAGCCAGGGCGCGGGCGATCTCCAACCGCCGCTGCTCGCCGTAGGGCAGGTTCTTCGCTTGCTCCGCGTGGCGGTCGGCCAGGCCGAAGACGTCGAGGAAGTCGAGCGCCTTCTCTGTCAGCTGCTCCTCCTCGCGATTGAACGACGGCCAGCGCACCATGGCCGACAACAGACCGTAGTGCACGTTGCGGTGATAGGCGATGCGCACGTTGTCCAGAACGGTCAGCTCGGGGAACAGGCGGATGTTCTGGAAGGTGCGCGCCACACCCCGCTGGGTAACCTCGAACGGCTTGAGCTTGGTGATGCTTTCCCCATTGAGCTTGATGTCGCCCGCGGTGGGTTTGTAGATACCCGTCACCAGATTGAAGACGGTCGTTTTGCCGGCGCCGTTGGGGCCGATGATGCCCACGAGCTCCCCCTCGCGGACGGCCACGGAAACATCCTGCACCGCCTTGAGACCGCCGAAGTACATCGTCAGACCGTCGGTTGCCAGCACGGTCGAACGGCTGGAGACGTTTTCCGCCAACTCAGGCCTCCTTCCCCGAGGCCGGTACCAGGGCTGCTTTCAGTCGTCGCACGACCTTGCCGGGCTTCAGCGGCCCCAGTTCGATGCCGCCCATCAACCCTCGCGGGCGCAAGATCATGACGATGATCATCACCAGCGGGTAGATCACCATGCGCCAGTCCAGGAACTCTTGCGGCAAGACGATCCTTAGCCCCTCCAGCAAGAATACCCAACCGACGGCCGCGATAATGGTGCCGGTCATGCTGCCCAGACCGCCCAACACCACCACCATCAACACATCCACCGACTTGAGGAAGTCGAAATTGGAGGGATGGAGGAAGACGTACAGGTGAGCATAGAGGCCGCCGGCCAGGCCGGCGAGTCCCGAACCCACCACGAAGGCTAGCGTCTTGTACTTCGTGGTGTTGATGCCCATCGCATCGGCGGCGATTTCGTCCTCCCGGACGGAGACTATCGCCCGGCCGTGGCTGGAGTAGATCAGATTGCGCACGAGGATTACGGCGGCCGCCGCAGCAAAGAAAGCCCAGGCGAAACTCGTCAGCTTGGGAATGCCCGTCAATCCCCGGGCGCCGCCCATCGCCGGTATCACCTTGTCGGCGTTGTCGAACAGCACCTTCACCATGATGCCAAAGCCGAGCGTGGCGATGCCGAGATAGTCCGAACGCAAGCGCAGGATGGGCAGGCCGATGAGGTAGCCGATCGCAGCGGCCGTTGCCACCCCCGCGGCGAGAGCCAGCGGGAAGGACAGCGGATTGCCCTGGAAGACTATTTTCGTGACAAGGGCCGAGGCGTAGGCGCCAATGCCATAGAAAGCCGCGTGACCAAGTGAGAACTGGCCGTTGTAGCCGTAAATGACGTTAAGGCCGAGCGCGTAGGTGACGAAGATACAGGCGTAGGTCAGAATGGTAATCTGGTACGCGTTCAGTAATTCGGCGCTGATGGCCGTTTGCAGGACCACGAAGACGGCCAGGGCCGCCGCCGCGGGGAGGAGGATTCTTCGGCTGAGCATTGCCTACACCTTCTCTACGCCCGACTTGCCCAGCAGGCCGGTTGGCCGCACGAGCAGCACGATAATCAAGATGCCGAAAGCCACCAGGTCGCGCAAGGTGGACGAGACGTAACCTGTGGTCAGCACCTCGGCCTGGCCCATGATGAGCGAGCCCAGCAGCGCGCCGGGGATGATGCCGATGCCCCCTAGAACGGCGGCGACGAAGGCCTTGAGGCCCGGCATGATGCCCATGAAGGGATCGACCTGCGGGTAGGCGATGGCGAAAAGCACGCCGCCCGCGCCGGCCAGGGCGGAGCCGATGGCAAAGGTAATGGAAATGACCGTGTCGACGTTGATGCCCATCAGGCGGGCCGCGTCGTGGTCGAAGGAAACCGCCCGCATGGCAATGCCCACCTTAGTGCGGGTGACGAACAGTTGGAGCGCTACGACCAGGAACAACGAAACGCCCAGAATAATGACCAGGATATTGGAAATCGCCACGCCGCCGATGTTCCAGGATGTCACCTCGAATGGCCGCGGGAAGGTACGGTAGTTCGGTCCGAAGACAAAATTGAGGGACGTGAAGTACTCCAAGAAGATCGAAACGCCAATGGCCGTGATCAGGGCGGCGATCTTGGGCGCCCGCCTTAGCGGCCGGTAAGCCAGGCGTTCGATGGTGACCCCCAGCACCATGCTGACGATCATCGCCAGGATAATCGCCGGCAGGAACGAGAGACCCAGCACTGAAACAGCGAAGAAGCCGGCAAACGCGCCGACCATGAAGACGTCGCCGTGGGCGAAGTTAATCAGCCGGACGATACCGTAGACCATCGTGTAGCCCAGAGCGATCAGCGCGTAGACCGAACCAAGCTGGATGCCGTTGATCACCTGCTGCAAAAAGTAGACGATTTGTGCGTTAAGATCCATGCGCCTGACCCCCGATCGGGCGAGTGCTAAGGGGAGAGAGGGCAGACTTTCGGTCTACCCTCTCTCACTACAGCGGGAAACGCTAGGGCTGGACTGTAGCCACGTAGGTCTGCTTGCCGCCCTTGATCTGCAGCACCACCGCCGCCTTGGTAGGATCGCCATTCTTGTCGAAGGTGATCTTGCCGGACACGGTCTGCACGCCTGATAGGCCGGCCATCGCGTCCCGCACCTTGGTCGGATCGTCGCTGCCGGCCTTCTCGGCCGCGGTCAGCAGCAGGGTGGTGGCGTCGTAGGCCAGGGCCGCCAGGGCGTCCGGGACGGCGTTGTACTTCGCCTTGTAGTTCTTGACGAAGTTCTGCACGGTCGCGCCCTGGTCGTCCGGCGAGTAATGGTTGCTGAAGTAGCCGCCCTCGGTGGCCTTGGTGTCCAGGTCGGAGGAGTCCCAGCCGTCGCCGCCGCCGAACACCGCCGCGATGCCCACCTGCCGCGCTTGGGCGGCGATCAGGTTGACCTTGTTGTAGTAGTCGGGCAGGAAGAGGAAGTCGGGCTTGTCGGCCGCGACCTTGGTCAGCAGGGCCGAGAAGTCCTTGTCGTCCTTGCCGTAGGACTCGAACACGTTGATCGTGCCGCCGCCGGCCTTAAAGCCATCGCGGAAGAACTCGGCCAGGCCCTTGGTGTAGTCGTTGCTGTTGTCGTACAGTACGGCTGCCTTCTTGGCCTTGAGGTTGTCCAGCGCGAACTTCGCCATCACGGTGCCCTGGAAGGGGTCGATGAAGCAGGCACGGAAGACGTAGTCCTTGCGCTTGCCATCGGCAACGGTGACGGACGGGTTGGTGGACGTACCGGTGATCATTATGACCTTGTTCGACTGAGCCACGTCCGAGATCGGAATGGAGACCTTGGACGAGACGGAACCGACGAGGGCCTTGACGCCGTCCTGGGTGATCAGCTTGTTGGCGGCGTTGACGCCTTCCGTTGGGTCATTCTTGTCGTCGGCAGTGACTACGGTGACCTTGGCGCCGCGGGCGTTGGCCTCGGCGACCATCAGGTCGATGCCGTTCTTGGTGGATTCGCCGAAGGTCTTGACGTCGCCCGTCAGCGGGGCGACCATGCCGATCTTGTAAGCGAACTTGGGCGCTGGGCCAGTGCCGGCAGCAGCCGGAGCAGCGGTAGCCGCGGGCTTGGGCGCCTGGGTCGCCTGGGGCGCGGCAGCCGGAGTGACTGCCGATGTCGTGCAGCCGGCCGCGACGGCGGCCGCACCAGTGGCTCCCAGAGCCACCAGCAGCTCACGCCGGGTCATCGACTTGGACAGAAACTTGGGAATCCTCACTCCCACATCCTCCTCATTACCAACTTCACTTGCTCGCTCCCAGAGGGAGCAATAGAACCAACGAGCCGATTCTGCTCGCAATGAGCACTAGGCTTTGCTTCCACGGAGGGGCGGCCATCCCTTGCTTGGCAGAACGGCCGTGAGGTGAGCCGAGTCCAGGGGGCAACGAAACGCGACCTTGGCGTCGTCGCCCCGCAGCGGAGTCTCGCCCACGGCTCGTTCGACCTAATCAGTGGCCGACGAGTTCACCCCCAACCACAGTCGAGCTCGCCGTTGAGCTCCGCTTCACTATTCCCTTCCGCGGGCGACCGGGTGGCCGCACACTCCGGCTGGCGCGGCAGACAGCCTCGGGCGAGAGTCCTACCACGCGACCATCGACGGGGCATTATATCTACGGCCCACCTGGTTGTCAATAACGTCACAAGCCCCCGGGCCTATGCGTTCTGGCGACTTGGGGCCCTTCACTCCGGGAGGTCGAGGCTTCGACGTCTGGAGTGAACTAGACGTGTTGGGTAGGAACGAGACAGGGATGGGGAGGGTTCGGAGCGTAGCGCGCGGGCCATGTCCTCCGACAGGGGGCTTATCCCACGCGGTCCGAGAGAAGGCTACGCCGCGGGGCACAAGGCCCCGCGCTACGACTTGTTATCCCACTCAAAGGTGCCAAGAAGCAGCGCTTCTGCCAATTCACACCAAACGTTTCAGCCGGTGAAGCGGAACTGAGAGCGCTGGCCAATCCGGCTGAAGCCTCGACCTCCGGAAATGCGCCCGGCACCGTGCCTGCCACCGTGGCGGGCAGGCAGAGGCGCCAGCAGAGGCATTGAGGGAACTTACCAGTCAGCCTTGCCGCGCAGGGCAGCCGGCAAAGGGGCCGGCCAGTGCCCTCTAGCCGTGCCGCCGCCACCAGCGCACGCCTAGGAACACCAGCGCGGGCACCCCTGCCAGCCAGAGCGCGTAGTCGATGGCGCTGCCCACGGCCGTGGGTTTGACTTCGCCGGCCGCCTCTTCGATGTTGACGGGGCCAGACGGCGGGCGGGATGGTGGGTCGACCGCCGGCGTGGCCGAGGCCGCGGGGGCGGGCGGCAGGTCCAGCAACCAGAGCCCGGAGCCGGTCAGGGCGTAGGCGCGCGGCTGCGCCTCGCCGGCCACCTGCAGCCTAACCTCCGGCGAGGCCGGCAAGCTAACACCCACCTCCTGCCAGACCTGCCGCCGGCCGCCGGGCTCGGCCAGCAGCGCGTAGACCTTGGCCGAAGTGCCCTGGCAGAGGGAACGGGGGCTGGCCAGCAACAGTGGCGATTGGCTCGGGGCGACGACGAGCCCGCCAGGGCCAAACACGAAGCAGCTGTTAAGCGGGGGACTGGCGAACGCTCGCCAGGTGGAGAACGTATCGTAGCTGGCCGTCAGACCCTGCTGGGTCGCAACGTACACGGCACTGAAGCGGTCGCCGAACGAGCGCGGGCGGCCGGCGATGGCGTAAGTCGGGGTCTCCGCGGGGGAGACATTGAGGAAGCGCTCATCAGCCGTGTCGCCGGCCAGCGAACCCAGGCTGCTGGCCACCAGCAGGCGCCCATTTTCCGCGCGCGCTATCTGATAGAACTTCTGCGCGTGCCGGTCGCTATCCGAGAGCAGCGTGCGCCAGCTGGCGCCGCCATCGGCCGTAGCCAGCAGCTCGTCGCCCGTGCCGTCGTGGTAGAACGTGCTGACGAAGATCTTCTGTGGATCGCCGGGGTCGACGAAGATCGCCCGAATGCCGTCCTCGCGCCGGCCGGCGAGGAGGCGCTGCCAGTGCAGGCCGCCGTCGCGGGAGACGTAGAGGCATCCCTTGGCGCCCCGTTCGGTGCCGGCGTAGACGACCTGGGGGTCGCGCGGGTCGAGCGCGAGGGCGGTGACAGCCGGCGCCTTCTGGCGGTCGAGGTCCTGGCCGATGTAGTTCCAGTTCTCGCCGCCGTCGAGGCTGGCCTGGAGGCCCAACTCGGTGGCGAGGTAGAGAATGCGGCCCTCGTCCGCCACCGCCAGGGCGTTGACGCGGGAGCCCTCGAACCCAACCACTCGCCAGTCGCCGAGCCGCACCTGAGGCGCCTGCGCCGCCGCCGAGGCGGCCGGCAAGGCCAGCAGCAGGAGTACAAGCCCCAAGCAAGCGCGAGCCATGGCAGCCTCTGGTTTGTTTCAATCCCCACCCCATCTCGCGACGGGGCGCGACCGATGGCGCCGGCAGCAGCCGTCTGTCCTAGCCCAGCGCCTGGTCCAGGTCGGCGACGATGTCCTCCACGTCCTCACAGCCGACGGAGAGCCGCACCAATCCGTCGGTGATGCCGGCCGCCAGACGCTGTTCGGGCGGCACCAAGCGATGCGTCATCGAAGCCGGGTGAGTAATCAGGGACTTCACGTCGCCCAGGCTGACGGCCAGGCTGCAGAGCTGGACCCGGTTCATCATGCGCCGGCCGGCCTCCACCCCGCCCTTGACCTCGAAGCAGACCATCGAGCCGTAGCCGCGCATCTGCCGCTTGGCCAGCTCGTGCTGGGGGAAACTGCGCAGGCCGGGATAGGCCACCCACTCCACCCGCGGGTCGTTATCCAGAAAGGCGGCCACCATCTGCGCGCTACGGGCCTGCCGTTCCACGCGCAGCGTCAGGGTGTGGATGCCCCGCACGATCAGCCAGGCGTTGAAGGGGCTGAGGATGCCCCCGTAGATGCGGATCATCTCCCTGTTGGCACGTTTAATGAAGTCGGCCGAGCCGACCACCGCCCCGGCGATGGCGTCGCCGTGACCGCAGAAGTACTTGGTGGCGCTGTGCAGCACCACGTCCGCGCCCAGGTCCAGCGGTCGCTGGAAGACCGGCGTGGCGAAAGTGTTGTCGGCCACCACGACTACGCCGGCCCGGCGGGCGATCCGCGCCACCGCCTGGATGTCGATGATCTTGAGCGTCGGGTTGCCGGGCGTCTCGAGGTAGATCAGCCTGGTATCGGGGCGCAGGGCCCGCTCGAAGGCCTCGCTGTCGGCGCCGTCCACGAAGGTCGTCTCGATGCCTAGCGCGGGGTAGCGCTCGGAGAACAGGTTGTAAGTGCCGCTGTAGACTCCGTCGCAGGCGACGACGTGGTCGCCGGTGCGCAGGAAGGGCAGGGTCGCCGCGAACACCGCCGCCATGCCGGAGGCAGTGGCCAAACCGGCCTCTCCCCCCTCCAGATCGGCCACCTTGCGCTCCAGGATGGCCACGGTGGGATTGCCGTAGCGGGTGTAGGCGAAGCCCTCCTTCTCGCCGGCGAAGACGGCGGCGCCCTCCTCCGCCGAGGGGAAGACGTAGGTCGTGGACATCGTCAGGTCCGGCGCCAGGGCGCCCGTGATCGGATCGGGGCTCTCGCCCACGTGGATGGCCCGGGTGCTGAGGCCGGGTGCGCGCTCTTCGCTCATCCTCTCGCCGCCTCATTCCTCGCCCGACCGGCGTTGGCCGGGCCACTGCTCTTGCAACCACCATAGCACAGGGCCTGAGGGGCGTCAAACCCGCCTAGCCGCCGGCCGGGGGTTATGGTATCATTGCCGCCGCCATGACTAGCCTGCGCATCTTCCGCGACGCGGACACCGCCCGACAATCCCTGCTGCAGCGACGCCCGGTTGAAGAGACGGCGGCGACGCCGGAGATGGCCGCGCGCCTGAGGCAGGTCTTCGGCAGCGACCTCACCCCGGCCCAGGCCGTGGAGCGCATCCTGGCCGAAGTGCGGGCCGGCGGCGACGCCGCCCTGCGCGACCTGGCGCGGCGCATCGACGGCTTCGCCCCGCAGTCGCTGGCCGTGACGCCCGAGGAGTTCGCTGCCGCCCGGGAGGCAGTGCCGGCACCTCTGCTGGCCAGCCTGCGCCGGGCGGCCGAGCGCATCGAGGCTTTCCACCGCCGCCAGTTGCGCAGCTCCTGGCTGCACTTCGAGGGCGAGAGCACCCTGGGCCAGCTCGTGCGCCCGCTGCGCCGGGTGGGCATCTACGCCCCCGGCGGCCGCGCGGTCTATCCCTCCACCTTGCTGATGCAAGCCATTCCCGCCCGCGTGGCCGGAGTCGCCGAGGTCGCCGTGGCCACGCCACCCCGGCCGGACGGCCGGGCGGCGCCCGCCGTGTTGGCCGCGGCGGAGATCGCGGGCGTCGAGCAGGTATACAAGGTGGGCGGCGCCCAGGCCATCGCCGCCCTCGCCTACGGCACCGAGACGGTGCCCCGAGTGGACAAGATCGTCGGCCCGGGCAACATCTTCGTCGCCCTGGCCAAGCGGCGGCTCTACGGCGAGGTGGGCATCGACCAGGTCGCCGGGCCTACGGAAACCGTGGTCCTCGCCGACGACGGGGCGGACGCTGCGGCCGTGGCGGCGGACCTGCTGGCCCAGGCCGAGCACGACCCGCTGGCCTCGCCCATCCTCATCACCACCAGCCAGCGTCTGGCCCTGGCGACCGCCGTGGAGGTGGAGCGCCAGCTGGCGGCGCTGCCGCGGCCGGAGGCGGCCCGGCAGTCTCTGGCCACCCGGGGCGGCGCGGTCGTGGTGGAGAGCGTCGAGCAGGGACTGGCCCTGGCCAACGAGTACGCGCCCGAGCACCTCTGCCTGCTGGTGGCCGACCCCTGGCGCTACCTGCCGCTGGTGCAGA